>NZ_JALLGL010000240.1 GCF_023072675.1 Streptomyces sp. XM83C | reverse complement strand
CCTCCCGGCCGCCGGCCTCGGTTCGGCGGCCGGCGGCCGGGAGGCGGGTGGGGCCCGCGGGCCGCGTATCCGGGTGACCGGAGGCGGTGTTCGTCGAGGTGAGCATGGGTCCGGTCCCCCTTTCCGTCTCTCCGGCCGTGCGACCGCACGGCACATCGGGATGCCGTACGGCCGGACGGCCGGGCTTTCCCCCGGGTCATCGTGCCCGACCGGCACCCGGCCCCGCATTGCCGGTTCCCGGCAATGTTGCCTAGGGTCTGGGTGCCGGTGACTGTCAGGAACCCGTCACCGTGGAGCGGACCTCAGGGGGCCAGGTTGACGGAACGGGACGTGCCCGAGCGCTTTCTCGACGGCTATGCGCGCATCCTCACGGAGGCGGCGGCGACCGGGCGGCGCCTCACCCGGGAGGAGATCGAGTCCCGGCGCGCCCTGGGTGAGCAGGCCGCCGACGCGGGGTGGGGGCTGCGCGCCTGTGTGACCGCGCATCTGGCCGCGACCCGGGAGGCGTGGCCGCGCACGCCGGGCGCGGCCGACAGTGCCCTGGCCACCGTGCAGCAGGCGGTGGACGCGTTCGCGGAAGGGTACGAGCGGGCGCAGCGGCAGGCGGTACGGCAGGAGGAGGCGGCGCGGCGGGAGTTCATCGACGACCTGCTGTACGGCCGCAGCGACCTGGGCCGGCTCGCGGAGCGCGCGGAGCGGTTCGGGCTGCGGCTGGCGCACGCGCACGCCGTGGCGGTCGCCGAGGGTCCCGTCGCCTACGCGGAGGGCTCCGGGGTGCCCCGCCGGGTCGAGCAGGCGCTGCTGTCCCGGTTCGGCAACCGCAATGTGTTGCTCACCACGAAGGACGGCCGTCTGCTGTGCATCGCGCCGGGCCAGGAGAGCGAGGTGCTGCCGTATTTCGCGAAGCAGGCGCATGCGGCGACGGACGGCGGGCGCGTCGCGATCGGCCGGCCGCAGCCCGGTCCGGGCGGGGTGGTCCAGTCGTACGAGGAGGCGCTGAACGCGCTGGAGCTGGCGGAGCGGCTCGATCTCGACGACCCGGTGCTGTACGCCGCCGACCTGCTGGTCTATCCCGTGCTCACCCGGGACCGGCAGGCGATGGCCGACCTGGTCGCCAATACGCTCGGTCCGCTGGCCGAGGCGCGGGGCGGTGCGCGCCCGCTGCTGGACACGCTCGCCGTGTACTTCGACAGCGGCTGTGTCGCGGCGGAGACGGCACGCCGGCTGTCGCTGAGCGTGCGCGCGGTGACGTACCGTCTGGAGAGGGTGCACCGGCTCACCGGTGCCGACCCCGCCGACCCGAACCACCGCTACATGCTCCAGACCGCGGTCATCGGGGCGCGGCTGCTGGACTGGCCCGACAAGGAGCTGTGAACGCCGCCCGCCCGTGGTGCCGAGGTGCGTCGGCCCGGCGTCGAGTGGTGCCGCTCACATTTTCTTCACCCGGGTGGCATGAGTCCCGGAATGCGGGGCAACCGGGGGTGCAGGGCGCTCGCCGGACGGGGGGGCGGGTTCATGACGACAGGGAGGGCTGTGTGATGGCGACGACGGTCGACACGGTGACGCGTACCGAGACGGAACTGCCCCGGATCGCGGAACCGCAGAAGGTCGGCCCGCAGGACGCGCGCGCCCTCACCAAGGTCTTCCTGGAGCGGCTGGCCGTGCTGGAGGAGGGCACGCCCGAGTACCAGTACGCCCGCAACACGCTGATCGAGATCAACATGTCGCTGGTGCGGTACGCGGCGGGCCGGTTCCGCAGCGGCGGCAACCAGACGATGGAGGACATCGTCCAGGTCGGTGTCATCGGGCTGATCAAGGCCATCGACCGGTTCGAGGTCTCGCGCGAGGTGCAGTTCACCAGCTTCGCCGTGCCGTACATCGTCGGTGAGATCAAGCGGTTCTTCCGGGACACCTCGTGGGCGGTGCATGTGCCGCGCCGGCTTCAGGAGGCGCGCAACGAGCTGGCGAAGGCGACGGAGGAGCTGAGCACCCGGCTGGGGCGGGCGCCGAAGGTGTCGGAGCTGGCGGCGCTGATGAACCTCAGCGAGGAGGAGGTCGTCGAGGCGCAGGTCGCCGCGAACGGTTTCACGTCCGCCTCGCTGGACGCGGCCGTGCGGACCGACTCGGACGACAACGACGCCTCGCTGACGGCGTTCATCGGCGCGGACGACCCCGGTATGGAGCTGGTGGAGAACTTCCACGCGCTGGCCCCGCTCATCGCCGAGCTGGGCGAGAGGGACCGGCTGATCCTGCATCTGCGGTTCGTGGAGGAGCTGAAGCAGGCCGAGATCGGGCGGCGGCTCGGCATGTCGCAGATGCATGTCTCGCGGCTGCTGTCACGGATCGTGGCCCGGCTGCGGGAGGGCATGCTGACGACGGAGTGACGGCGGGCATCCGCTGTCCCACGGGCGGGCGGTCGGCGAGGGCCGGCCGCCCGCCCGTCCGTCTTCGTCGGTTCTCGGTCAGGTGTCGGGTGTCACTGCTCGCTGTAGGTGAGGTCGCCGACGGTCCAGGCGCTGACGTCCCTGATGGCGACCCGGTACATCCCGCCGGTCTCCGGGATGCCGAGGCTGCCCTGGAGGATGCGGGCGAGGTGGAAGTGCAGGTGGGTGGGTGCCTCGCCGCGGGCGGCCCGGTTGCCCAGGGAGTCATGGGAGAAGACGGCCGAGAAGGGGCCGAGCCGGTCGGAGTCCTTCAGCACCTCCGCCACCCGCTCCCGCCACACGGCCTCGGGAGCGAGCCGCCCGGTGATGACGGCTCCGCCGACGACCACGGTCAGGGACATCTGATTGCTTCGCTCGGCCTCCACTGTTGCGGCGATGGCGACGAGCAGCTCATCAGGCTTCGACATGACTAGAGCTTATGCGGCCGGTCGGCCGATCGGTGACCGTCGGACGCAAACCGCCACGGCGGTACCCCCGACACCACCGGCCACCGTCGCCTCTTCCCTTCGGTACGGCGCCCGCGCGGGAGCGCGGTGTTCGCGGTCCGTAAGGTCCTCCCCCGCCTTCCCGGCGTAGCGTGACAAGAAGGGTCAAACCGGCCCCGGAGGTGGCCGGGGCCGTTCCGGCGGAGGGAGCGATCATGTCGATCCAGGAGGCTCAGGAGACGCGGAAGGCGCCGCTGGACACCGCCGCGCAGGAGGCGTTCGCGGGGAAGATGGTCGGCGTCCTGAACGACGCGATGCTCGCGCTGATGACCAGCGTCGGCCACCAGTGCGGGCTGTTCGACACGATGGCGGGGCTTCCGCCGTCGACGAGCGCGCAGATCGCCGAGGCGGCCGGGCTCCATGAACGCTACGTCCGCGAGTGGCTGGGCGGCATGGTCGTCGGCGGGATCGTGCGGTACGACGCGCGGAACGGCACGTACACGCTGCCGCCGGAGCACGCCGCGTGCCTCACCACGGCGGCCGGGCCGGACAACATCGCGGGCATGATGCCGTACGTCGCCCTGTGCGGTGAGGTCGAGCAGCAGGTGGTGCGCAGCTTCCGTGAGGGCGGCGGGGTGCCGTACTCGGCGTATCCGAGGTTCCAGGCGTTGCAGGCGCAGGAGACCGCGCGGGTGTACGACGCCGCGCTGGTGGACGTGATCGTGCCGCTGGTGCCGGGGCTGACGGAGCGGCTGCGCGACGGCATCGACGTGCTGGACGTGGGCACCGGGCAGGGGCATGCCCCGCTGGTGCTGGCCGAGGCGTTCCCGAAGAGCCGTTTCCGCGGCCTGGACCAGTCGGAGGCCGGGATCGCGACGGCCCGCGCGGAGGCCGAGCGGCGCGGGGTGACCAATGTGGAGTACGTCCTCGCCGACTCGACGACGGTCAGCGGGGAGTACGACCTGATCACCGCGTTCGACGTCATCCACGATCTGGCGCGCCCGGCGGAGACGCTCGCCGCGATCGCGGGGGCGCTGCGGGAGGACGGCACGTTCCTGATGTGCGACATCGCCGCCTCCAGCAACCTGGAGGAGAACATCGACAACCCGTTCGGGCCCGGACTGTACGGCTTCTCGATCTTCTACTGCATGACCACGTCGCTGAGCACCGGCGGTGCCGGGCTCGGCACGGTGTGGGGGCAGCAGACGGCGGAGCGGATGCTGCGGGAGGCGGGTTTCACGGAGGTCGCCACATCGCAGGTCGAGGGCGACCCGATCAACCTGTACTACGTGGCGCGCAAGCGCCCGGTGACCGCGTCCTGACGCGGTCGCGGCGAAGGCCGGCCGGGCGGGTGCCCGGCCGGCCTTCGCCGTGCCGAGTGTGGGGTTCAGGCTGCGGCCCGCGAGCCGGCGGGGACGGCGGTCTCCGCGGTCCGGTCCACGTCCTGCACGACGCGGTGGCGGCGCACCGGCGTGAACACGGGGTGGGAGATGCTGTAGGCGGCGCCCTTGCAGATGATCTCCTTGTAGCGGGCGGCGAGCCGGCCGGTGAGCGCCCGGGGGACGGCGCGGTCGTCGGCGGTGACGAACTGGATCAGGCCGTCGCGGCGGCCCAGCGATATGCACTGGTTGAAGTAGCGGATCGACACGGCCGGGACCTTCCGGCCGGTCAGGCGGGCCGCGATGGCGTCGGCTGCCTGCCAGGCCATGGGCCCGCCGGAGGCGCACGACATGCGCAGCGGCTTGTCGCCGGGCCCCATGGCGAGGGCGGCGTCGCCGACGGCGTACACGTCCGGGTGCGACACCGAGCGCATGGTGCCGTCGACGACGATCCGGCCGTCGTCGGCGGTCTCCAGGGTGGTGGCGCGGGCGATCGGGTGGACGGCGAAGCCGGTGGTCCACACGGTGACGGCGGCCGGTACGACGGTGCCGTCGTCGCCGAGGACCCGGTCGGCCTCGACGGCGGTGACGCGGGTGTGCTCGTGGACGGTGATGCCGAGCCGGTCGCAGACCTTCCGCAGGTGGGCGCGGCCCTTGTCGGACAGCCAGTCGCCGAGCGTGTCGCGGGCGACGAGGGCGACGTCCAGGTCGGGCCGGGCCTCGGCGATCTCGGCGGCGGCCTCGATGCCGGTGAGGCCGCCGCCGACCACGACGACGGGCTGTCCTTCGGTGAGCGCGGCGAGCCGCTCCCGCAGCCGCAGCGCGCCGGGCCGGCTCGCGATCTCGTCGGCGTGCTCGGCGACGCCGGGGACGCCGTGATCGGTCCAGCCGCTGCCGAGGGCGTACACGAGGGTGTCGTACCGAAGGGTGTCGGCCGTGCCGTCCGCGGAGGTCACCGCGACGGTCCGGGCGTCGGCGTCGACGCCGGTCACCCTCGCGAGCCTCAGCTCCACGCCGGTCCCGGCGAAGATCTCGGCGAACGGGCGGGGGGTCAGGTCCTGGCCGGTCGCGAGCTGGTGCATCCGGACGCGCTCGACGAAGTCGGGCTCGGCGTTGACGACGGTGATGTGGACGTCCTCGCGGTGCAGCCGCTTCGCGAGGCGCCCGGCGGCGACGGTTCCGGCGTATCCGGCTCCGAGGACGATGATGCGGTGCTGCATGGTCTGGCTCCTGTCTGCGCGGGTCCGCACCTTGTCGCGGGTCCGCCCCTTGTTCTGCGCGGTGTCGCCCCTTGAACCGGGCGGCGTGCGCGTTCCTGACAGGAATCCGGCAAAAACTTTATGTGACTCAGGTCACAAGACGACCTTGGGGTGGTTCAGAAGACCGTGACCAGCGGTTTTCCGTGCTCGCGGGAGTTCCACTGCCGGGTCGCCCGCTCCAGCTTGTCCGGGTTGACCTGGCTGCGGACGGCGACGATGCCCTCGTCGGTGACCTCCAGGCACATGATGCCGACGACCCGCCCGTCCACCACCGCCACCAGCGCGGGCTCCCCGTTGGCGACCGTCGCGTACACGTCCGCGGAACCGCCGACCAGCTTCCGCTTGGACTCGGCGGGCCGGAACAGCCCCCGCAGGAACTTCGCGACCGCCAGCGCGCCCTCGAACGCCTTCGCCCGAGCCGGCACCTTCCCGCCGCCGTCCCCGATGGAGACGGCGTCCTGCGTGAGCAGCCGTACCAGCGGCTCGGTCTGCCCGCTCGTCGCCGCGGCGAGGAACTCCTCCACGATCCGCCGCGCCGCCGCCTCGTCGATCTCCGCACGGGCCTTGCCCTCGGCAACATGCTTCTTCGCCCGGTGCAGGATCTGCTGGCTGGACGCCTCGCTGATGTCGAGGATCTCCGCGATCTCCCGGTGCGAGTAGTCGAACGCCTCCCGCAGCACGTACACGGCACGCTCGTTCGGCGACAGCCGCTCCAGCAGCACCAGCACGGCGTACGACACCGACTCGCGCTGTTCGGCGGTGTCGGCGGGCCCCAGCATCGGGTCACCGGCCAGCAGCGGTTCCGGCAGCCACTGCCCGACGTACGTCTCCCGGCGGACACGCGCCGACGTCAGCTGGTTGAGGCACAGATTGGTGAGGACCTTGGTCAGCCACGCCTCGGGCACCTGGATCCGCCCGACATCGGCGGCCTGCCAGCGCAGAAACGTCTCCTGCACCGCGTCCTCGGCCTCGGCGGAGGAGCCGAGCATCCGGTACGCGATGGCCTCCAGCCGCGGCCGGGCACTCTCGAACAGGTCGACGTGCTCCATGGTCAGCCCCATGGCTCGATCCTAACCACCGGCCCCCGCCACCGGAGGCCCCGATGGGCACCGCCACCGGAGGCCCCGACGGGCACCACCGCCCGTCCCCGACCGTCCCGCTGTCCCCGCCGGCCGAGACGCCGGCCGAGACGCCGGCCGAGACGCCGACAGGCGAGGCTCCTTCCACGGCCACCGCCCCACGCCCCCTGCGCGCCGCGCCGGATGCCGCACCCCGCCGACCTGTGCGGGTGAAGGGGTGAGCGCGGGATCGCGCGGCGGGGCATGGATGAACATTCCCGGAACCCGGTCCCCGCGCGGGACCGGGTCAGGCATGCGATCGCCTGGAGGCGAGTGATGAAGCAACACGACCCGCAGGGTCGGGCCGAACCCCCGGACCGCTCCCGCGGCAGCGACAGGACCCACCATGTGCCCGTCCTCATCGTCGGCGGTTCCCTCGTCGGGCTGTCGACCTCGCTGTTCCTCGGACGGCTCGGTGTGCGGCACACCCTCGTGGAACGGCACTCCGGCACGTCCCACCACCCGCGCGGACGCGGCAACAACGTCCGCACGATGGAGCTGTTCCGGGTCTCCGGCACCGAGCCCGGCATCCACCGCGCCGCGGAGACCCTCGCCGGCAACCACGGCATCCTGCAGACGCCGACCCTCGTCGGGGACGCCGGCGAGTGGCTGTTCCGGGAGATCGACCCGGGCGGCGGGCTCGCCCGGTTCAGCCCCACCGGCTGGTGCCTGTGCAGCCAGAACGACCTCGAACCCGTCCTGCTGGACCACGCGAAGAGGCTCGGCGGCGAACTGCGCTACTCCACCGAGATGCTGTCCTTCGAGGCCGACGCGGACGGTGTCACCGCGCTGGTGAAGAGCCGGGAGACCGGCGAGCACACCCGTATCCGCGCCCAGTACCTCGTCGCCGCGGACGGTCCGCGCAGCCCCGTCCGCGAGCAGCTCGGCATCGGGCAGAGCGGGCCCGGCGAGCTGTTCCACAACGTCAGCCTCACCTTCCGCTCCCGCCGCCTCGCCGATGTCGTCGGCGACCGCCGGTTCATCGTCTGCTACCTCACCACCCCCGGCGCGGACGGCGCCCTGCTGCCCGTCGACAACCGGGAACACTGGGTGTTCCACGCCCCCTGGCACCCCGAACAGGGCGAGACGCTGGAGGAGTTCACCGACGAGCGGTGCGCCGACCACATCCGCCGCGCGGTCGGCGCCCCCGGCCTCGACGTGGAGATCACCGGCCGCGCCCCCTGGCACGCCGCGCAGCGCGTCGCCCGCAGCTATCGCTCCGGCCGCGTCTTCCTCGCCGGGGACTCCGCGCACGAGATGTCCCCGACCGGCGCGTTCGGGTCCAACACCGGCATCCAGGACGCCCACAACCTGGCCTGGAAACTCGCCGCCGTCCTCGGCGGCTGGGCCGGCGAGAAGCTGCTGGAGTCGTACGACGCCGAACGCCGCCCCGTCGCCGAGGCCACCAGCGCCCGCGCCGCCGCCCGGTCGGCCGAGCACAGCCACCCCGGTTTCGCGCCGCCCCCCACCATGGGCGGCGGCGGACCGCAGCGCGGCATCCTCAACGTCGCCCTCGGCTACCGCTACCCGGACGGCGCCGTCGTCGGCACCGACCCCGCCTCCCCGGTCGTACCGGAGAAGCTCGACCTGTCCGGGGAACCCGGCACCCGCGCCCCGCATCTGTGGGTGCGTCACCAGGGCGCACGGCGCTCCACGCTCGATCTGTACGAGCGGTCCCTGGTGCTGCTCAGCGACGCCGAGCAGGGCCAGGCCTGGCACCGGGCGGCGCTGCGGCTCGCGGACGAGCTGTCCGTGCCGCTGGTCTCCCACCGGTTCGGCGCCGTCGACGACGTCGCCGGCCTCCAGGCGGAGGACGGCGCGGACTGGGCCGAACGGCACGGCACGACCCGCGCAGGCGCCGTCCTCGTACGACCGGACGGGTTCGTCGCCTGGCGGTCGCCCGGCGCGCCCGACGCAGACGCGGAACCGACGCTGCGTCACGTCCTGACCAGGGTGCTCGGCCTGCACTGACCCGGCCCTCCCGCTCCCGCCGGGGCGTCCGGTGCCGCACCGGGCGCCCCCTTTTCGTGCCCGTCCCGCCCCGACGGGCGTCACCCGCGTGAGCGCCCCGAGTGGTGGGCGTGAGGCGCGTGACTGACGGTGGTTCACATCGGGGCCGGGTTCCCTCAGCTGACACACAGACAGCTGCCCGGCCACGGTGGAAGGACCCTCAGATGCGTTCAGCTCGCATGCTCCTGGCCACGGCGGCGGCCGGCGCCGCCCTCGTGATCGGCGCCGGAGGCGCCTACGCGGCCGGCAGCGACCACGACAGCTCGTCCTCCGGTCGCGGCGACTCCTCGTACAGCAAGAAGGAGGAGAGCGGCTCCGGCTGGTCGAAGGAGAAGGACAAGGGCGGCAAGGAGAAGGAAGGGGGCTACAGCCACGACGGGCCCCACGGCGGCGTCCACACCGGCGGCGGCGCGCTGAGCATGCTCCAGCAGAACGACTGGGGCAGCTCCAGCGACCCGAAGTACGACCCGGAGACCTACAAGGACAAGGGCAAGAGCAGCTCCAGCAGCTCCTCCGGCGACTCCTGGGGCGGCAAGCACGAGTCGCCCCACGGCGGCATGCACACCGGCGGCGGCGCGCTCGCCGGTTCGTCGGTGACCGCCGGCGGCCTGGCCGTCCTCGCGGTCGCGGGCACCGGCCTGTACGCCGTCCGCCGCAAGAAGTCCGCGGCCGGCCTGGCCTGACCATGCCGTCCGACATAGCCGCCGTGGCCGCCACCCGCGCGCGCCGCGTGGCGGCCCGGCCGGCCCCTCCCCACCCCGAGGGGCCCCGCACAGCCGTACGGCCAACAGGACACCCACGGCCCGTGCAACCCGCAGGACACCCACGGCCCGTACGACCCGTACGGCCCGTACGCCCCCCGGGGCCCGTGC
>NZ_JALLGL010000023.1 GCF_023072675.1 Streptomyces sp. XM83C | reverse complement strand
CCGCCCCGCACCACGCCGGCCCTCCGGCACCCCCGCACGCCCGCTGCGGCTCGGCAGCCCACGCCCCCGGCTGCGCCTGATCGGCCTCGCCCTCGCCATGGTCATGGTCGCCTTCGTGGTCCGCCTGCTCCAGGTGCAGGCCGTCGACGCCAGCACCTACGCCGCCAAGGCCGAGCAGAACCGGTACGTGGTGCACACCCTGGCCGCCGAACGCGGCGGCATCACCGACCGCAACGGCGTCGCCCTCGCGACCAGCGTGGACGCCTACGACATCACGGCCGACCCGACGATGTTCACCCGCAAGCAGCTGAAGATCGACGACGGCCCGGAGCAGGCCGCCGCGCTGCTCGCGCCCATCCTCGGCCAGGACCAGGACGACATCGTCGCCAAGCTCAGGCCCAAGGACCCCAAGCTGCGCTACGTACGGCTCGCGCTCAAGCGCACCCCGCAGGTGTGGACGCAGATCAAGGATCTCAAGCTCGCCCTCGCCACCAAGGCGGAGAAGGACCGCGGCACCGTCAACGTCCTCGCCGGAGTCTTCGCCGACCCCAGCAGCAAGCGGGTCTACCCCAACGGCGACCTCGCCGCCGGGATACTGGGCTGGGTCAACGCCGAGGGCGTGGGCGGCGGCGGCATCGAGCAGCAGCTGGAGAAGACCCTGGCGGGCAAGGACGGCAAGATCCGCTACGCCCAGTCCGGCGGCCGTCAGGTGCCCACCGCGGGCTCCACCGAGACCCCCGCCGTGCCCGGCAGCGACGTCGAACTGACCATCGACCGCGACATCCAGTGGGCGGCGCAGAACGCCATCACCGAGCAGGTGAGGAAGTCCAAGGCGGACCGCGGCTATGTCATCGTCCAGGACACCCGCACCGGCGAGATCCTCGCCATGGCGGGCTCGCCCGGGTTCGACCCCAACGATCTCGCCCACGCCGACCCCTCGGCGCTGGGCAACGCGGCCCTCCAGGACGCGTACGAGCCCGGCTCCACGGCGAAGGTGATGTCGATGGCCGCCGTACTGGAGGAGAACGTGGCGACCGCGCTCACCCATGTCGTCGTGCCCAACCGGCTGCACCGCGGCGACCGGCTCTTCCAGGACGACATCGACCACCCCACCTGGTACCTCACGCTCAACGGGGTCCTCGCCAAGTCCTCCAACATCGGCACCATCCTCGCCACCGGCCAGCTCGGCAAGACGCAGGCGGAGGCCAACAAGGTCCTGTACTCGTATCTGCGGAAGTTCGGCATCGGCAGCTACACCGGGCTCGGCTTCCCCGGCGAGACGCCCGGCATCCTCGCCGCCCCGGACAAGTGGTCGACCTCGCAGCAGTACACGATTCCTTTCGGCCAGGGCGTGTCCGTCAACGCCATGCAGGCGGCGTCCGTGTACTCGACCATCGCCAACGGCGGCGTACGCGTCGAACCGACCCTGGTGCGCGGCACGAGAGGCCCCGACGGCCGGTTCACCCCGGCGCCCGAGCCCGCGAAGACGCGGGTGGTCAGCGAGAAGACCGCGAAGACGCTCGCCCAGATGCTGGAGTCGGTCGTGGACGACGAGGAGGGCACCGGCAACAAGGCGCGCATCCCCGGCTACCGCGTCGCGGGCAAGACCGGTACGGCCAACCGTGTGGATCCGGCCACCGGCAAATACCACGGATACACCTCGTCGTTCGCCGGATTCGCGCCCGCGGACCAGCCTCGCGTCACCGTGTACTGCGCCATCCAGAACGCCACCTCCGGCAGCTACTTCGGCGGCCAGATCTGTGGACCTGTGTACAAGCAGGTGATGGAGTTCGCCCTGAAGACGCTGCAGGTCCCGCCGACCGGGGCCAAGCCGGCGAACCTTCCCGTCACCTACCGGCCCTGACCGGGCCGCTCCCGTCCCTCCGACCCGAACAAGCCCTGATCAGCGCGACCAGCCAGGAACACCGTGACCATGATCACCCCCGAGCCCGGGAACCAGGGCACCCCCGGCCCCTCGCTTCGCCCGCAGGCGGGTACGCCCGGTACGCTCACCGCCGTGCCACACGCTGATCAGTCCCAAACCACCCAGAAGGGCCAACCCGTGACATATCCGGGACCGCCCCGGCCGGTTCAGGTCTCCGCCACACCCCTGGCGGAACTGGCCGACCAGCTGGGTGTCACCGCGCCGCAGAGCACCGCCGAGATCACGGGCATCACCCACGACTCGCGTGCCGTCCGCCCCGGCGACCTGTACGCCGCGCTGCCGGGCGCCCGCGCCCACGGCGCCGACTTCGTCACCCAGGCCGCGGGCCTCGGCGCGACCGCCGTGCTCACCGATCCGGCCGGCGCCGAACGCGCCGCCGCCACCGGACTGCCGGTCCTGGTCGTGGACGACCCGCGCGGAAAGATGGGCGAGCTGGCCGCGACCGTGTACGGCCACCCCGGCCGCGACCTGCTGCAGATCGGCATCACCGGCACCTCCGGCAAGACCACCACCGCCTACCTGGTCGAAGGCGGCCTGCGCACCGCCCGGACCACCGGCCTGATCGGCACGGTCGAGATGCGCATCGGCGACGAACGCATCAAGTCCGAGCGCACCACCCCCGAGGCCACCGACCTCCAGGCCCTCTTCGCCGTCATGCGCGAACGCGGCACCGAGGCGGTCGCCATGGAGGTCTCCAGCCACGCGCTGGTCCTCGGCCGTGTCGACGGCTGCGTCTTCGACATCGCCGTCTTCACCAACCTCAGCCCGGAACACATGGAGTTCCACTCCGACATGGAGGACTACTTCCGGGCCAAGGCACAGCTGTTCACCCCGGCGCGCAGCGAACGCGGTGTGATCAACCTCGACGACGAGTACGGCCGTCGGCTCGCCCGCGAGGCGACCGTCCCGGTCGTCACCTACTCCGCCGAGGGCCACCCCGACGCCGACTGGCGCGCCCAGGACGTCGAGGTCGGCCCGATGGACTCCACGTTCACCGTCGCCGGTCCCGACGGGATCCGGGTACGGGCCAGGTCCCCGCTGCCCGGACCGTTCAACGTGGCGAACACCCTCGCCGCGATCGTCGCCCTCGCCGCGGCCGGCCTCGACCCGCAGGCCGCCGCCGACGGTGTCGCCGCCGTACCCGGCGTGCCGGGGCGGCTGGAACGCGTGGACGCGGGACAGCCGTATCTCGCGGTCGTCGACTACGCCCACAAGACCGACGCCGTCGAATCGGTGCTGAAGGCCCTGCGCAAGGTCACCAAGGGCCGGCTGCACGTCGTCCTCGGCTGCGGCGGCGACCGGGACACCACCAAGCGTGCCCCGATGGGCGCCGCGGCGGCACGGCTCGCCGACACCGCCGTACTGACCTCCGACAACCCCCGCTCCGAGGACCCGCTCGCGATCCTCGCCACGATGCTCCAGGGCGCGGCCTCCGTCCCCGCGCACGAGCGCGGCGAGGTCGTCCTCTACGAGGACCGGGCCGCCGCGATCGCCGCCGCGGTCGCCCGCGCCCACCCCGGGGACACCGTGCTCGTCGCGGGCAAGGGCCATGAGCAGGGCCAGGACATCGCCGGGGTGGTCCGTCCCTTCGACGACCGCCAGGTGCTTCGCGAAGCTATCCAGAAGACCCAGGGATGAACTTGTGATCGCCCTCTCCCTCGCCGAGATCGCAGAAGTCGTCGGCGGGCAGACGTACGACATACCGGATGCGTCGGTGCAGGTCACCGGGCCGGTCGTCCGGGACTCCCGTGAGGTGGTGCCCGGCAGCCTCTTCGTCGCCTTCCGCGGCGAACGTGTCGACGGCCACGACTTCGCGCCGGCGGTCGTCGAGGCGGGCGCGGCGGCCGTACTGGCCTCGCGTCCCGTCGGGGTGCCCGCGATCGTCGTCGAGGACGTGCAGAGCGCCCTCGGCGCGCTCGCCCGGCACGTCGTCGACCGGCTCGGCGCCACCCTCGTCGCGCTCACCGGCTCCGCCGGCAAGACCAGCACCAAGGACCTCATCGCGCAGGTGCTCGGCCGCAAGGCGCCGACCGTCTTCACACCGGGCTCGCTCAACAACGAGATCGGGCTGCCGCTGACCGCCCTGTCCGCCGACGCGGACACCCGGTTCCTCGTCCTGGAGATGGGCGCGCGCGGCCTCGGCCACATCCGCTACCTCACCGGGCTGACCCCGCCGCGGATCGGCCTCGTCCTCAACGTCGGCTCCGCGCACATCGGCGAGTTCGGCGGCCGGGAGCAGATCGCGCGGGCCAAGGGCGAACTGGTGGAGGCCCTGCCGTCCGCCGAGGAGGGCGGCGTCGCCGTCCTCAACGCCGACGACCCCCACGTGCGGGCCATGGCCTCCCGAACCAAGGCGAAGACGGTCCTCTTCGGCGAGGCCGACGAAGCGGACGTACGGGCCGAGAACGTGCGACTCACGGACAGTGGACAGCCCACCTTCAGGCTTCACACACCCTCCGGTGCAAGCGATGTGACGATGCGCCTGTACGGTGAGCACCACGTGTCGAACGCGCTCGCCGCGGCCGCCGTCGCCCATGAGCTGGGCATGTCCGCGGAAGAGATCGCCACCGCGCTCTCCGAGGCGGACTCCCTCTCCCGGTGGCGCATGGAGGTCACCGAGCGCCCGGACGGCGTGACCATCGTCAACGACGCCTACAACGCCAACCCCGAGTCCATGCGGGCCGCCCTGCGCGCGCTGGCCGCCATGGGCAAGGGACGGCGGACCTGGGCGGTGCTCGGCAAGATGGCCGAGCTGGGGGACGAGGCGCTCGCCGAGCACGACGCGGTCGGACGGCTCGCCGTCCGGCTCAACGTCAGCAAGCTCGTCGCAGTCGGCGGCCGGGAAGCGGCCTGGCTGCAACTGGGCGCATATAACGAGGGTTCGTGGGGTGAGGAGTCGGTGCACGTGTCCGACGCACAGGCGGCGGTCGACCTGTTGCGCAACGAGTTGCGCCCGGGGGACGTCGTGCTCGTGAAGGCGTCCCGGGCGGTCGGGCTGGAGCGCGTGGCGCAGGCGCTGCTCGAGACCGGTGCCGAGGGTGAGGTCGCCGCCCGATGATGAACCAGGTCCTGTTCTCAGGTGTCATCGGTCTGTTCCTGACCCTGATCGGCACACCGCTGCTGATCAAGCTGCTCGCGCGCAAGGGGTACGGCCAGTACATCCGTGACGACGGCCCGCGCGAGCACGCCAGCAAGCGCGGTACGCCGACCATGGGCGGTATCGCGTTCATCCTGGCGACGGTCGCCGCGTACTTCCTGTCGAAGGTCATCACCGGCAAGCCCCCGACGTACACGGGTGTGCTGGTCCTCGGCCTGATGGTGGGCATGGGCCTGGTCGGCTTCCTCGACGACTACATCAAGATCGTCAAGCGGCGTTCGCTGGGCCTGCGCGCCAAGGCGAAGATGGCCGGCCAGCTGATCGTCGGCGTCGCCTTCGCGGTGCTCGCGCTGCAGTTCCAGGACGCCCGCGGCAACACGCCGGCCTCCACCAAGCTGTCCTTCATCACCGACTTCGGCTGGACCATCGGCCCGGTGCTGTTCGTCGTCTGGGCGCTGTTCATGATCCTGGCGATGTCCAACGGCGTGAACCTCACCGACGGTCTGGACGGTCTGGCCACCGGCGCCTCCGTGCTGGTCTTCGGCGCCTACACCTTCATCGGCGTGTGGCAGTTCCAGGAGTCCTGCGCCAACGCGCTGACCCTGACCAACCCGGGCGCCTGCTACGAGGTGCGCGACCCGCTGGACCTCGCGGTGGTCGCCTCCGCCCTGATGGGCGCCTGCCTGGGCTTCCTGTGGTGGAACACCTCCCCGGCGAAGATCTTCATGGGCGACACCGGTTCGCTCGCCCTCGGCGGTGTTCTCACCGGCCTCGCGATCTGCTCGCGCACCGAACTGCTGCTCGCCATCATGGGCGGCCTGTTCGTGCTGATCACCATGTCGGTGGTCATCCAGGTCGGCTCCTTCCGCCTCACCGGCAAGCGCGTCTTCCGGATGGCGCCGCTCCAGCACCACTTCGAACTCAAGGGCTGGTCCGAGGTCCTGGTCGTGGTCCGCTTCTGGATCATCCAGGGCATCTGTGTGATCGTCGGACTGGGCCTCTTCTACGCAGGATGGGCAGCGGACAAGTGACCTCCACGGTGTCCCCGGACTTCCAGGGCAAGCACGTCACCGTCGCCGGGCTCGGCGTATCCGGCGTCCCGGCGGCCAGGGTGCTGCACGCGCGCGGCGCGACCGTCACCGTCGTCAACGACGGCGACGACGCACGCGCGCGTGAACAGGCCGCCGAACTCCGGGCGCTCGGCATCACCGTCCGCCTCGGCGACGGCGACACCCTGCCCGAGGGCACCGAACTGGTCGTCACCGCGCCGGGCTGGAAGCCCGGCAAGCCGCTGTTCCGCGCCGCCGCCGAGGCCGGGATCGACGTCTGGGGAGACGTCGAACTGGCCTGGCGGCTGCGCGCCCCCGACGCCGCGCCCTGGCTGTGCGTCACGGGCACCAACGGCAAGACCACCACCGTCCAGATGCTGGCCTGCATCCTGAGGGCCGCCGGGCTGCGCACCGCCGCCGTCGGCAACATCGGCGTCTCCCTGCTGGACGCGGTCCTCGGCGACGAGCCGTACGACGTCCTCGCCGTCGAACTCTCCAGCTACCAGTTGCACTGGGCGCCCTCCCTGCGCGCCCACTCCGCCGCCGTCCTCAACCTCGCCCCGGACCACCTCGACTGGCACGGCTCCATGGAGGCGTACGCCGCCGACAAGGGACGCATCTACGAGGGCAACCGCGTCGCCTGCGTCTACAACGTCGCGGACAAGGCGACCGAGGACCTGGTGCGCGAGGCGGACGTCGAGGAGGGCTGCCGCGCCATCGGCTTCACCCTCGGCACCCCGGGCCCGTCCCAACTCGGCGTCGTGGACGGCATCCTGGTCGACCGTGCCTTCGTCGAGAACCGGTACAAGAACGCCCAGGAGCTGGCCGAGGTCTCCGACATCACCCCGCCCGCCCCGCACAACATCGCCAACGCCCTTGCGGCGGCGGGCCTCGCGCGTGCCTTCGGCGTCCCGCCCAAGGCCGTACGGGACGGGCTGCGGGCCTTCCGCCCCGACGCCCACCGCATCGCGCACGTCGCCGACGTGGACGGCGTGGCCTACGTCGACGACTCCAAGGCGACCAACACGCACGCCGCGCAGGCCTCGTTGGCGGCGTACGAGTCGATCGTGTGGATCGCCGGCGGTCTGGCGAAGGGCGCCACCTTCGACGAGCTGGTCGCCGAGTCGGCCGAGCGGCTGCGGGGTGTCGTCCTCATCGGCGCCGACCGCGCCCTGATCCGGGAAGCCCTCGCGCGACACGCCCCCGAAGTACCCGTCGTCGACCTCGACCGGACCGACACTGGGGCGATGCTCCAGGCTGTCCAGGAGGCGCGGCGGCTCGCCGCCCCCGGCGACACGGTGCTGCTCGCCCCCGCCTGCGCCTCCATGGACATGTTCACCAACTACACCAAGCGCGGTGACGCGTTCGCGGAGGCGGTTCGCGAACTCGGCTCCTGACCGACGCAGCGGAGGCGCTGATGCCCAGTAGCCGTACCGGCCGGCCGCCCGTGCAGCAGCGGGCCGTCAGACGTCCCGCCGCCCCCAGGGCGCCCCGCGAGAACCCGGTCCGCCGGCTGCACACCCGGGCCCGCAAGGCCTGGGACCGGCCGCTGACCGCGTACTACCTGATCCTCGGCGGCAGTCTGCTGATCACGGTGCTCGGCCTGGTGATGGTCTACTCGGCCTCCCAGATCACCGCGCTGCAGATGTCGCTGCCCGGCTCGTACTTCTTCCGCAAGCAGCTGCTGGCCGCCGTCATCGGCGGCATCCTGCTGTACGCCGCCTCGCGGATGCCGGTGAGGCTGCACCGGGCGCTGGCCTACCCGATCCTCGCCGGTGCCGTCTTCCTGATGGCCCTGGTGCAGGTGCCCGGGATAGGGATGTCGGTCAACGGCAACCAGAACTGGATCTCGCTCGGCGGCTCCTTCCAGATCCAGCCCAGTGAGTTCGGCAAGCTCGCCCTCGTGCTGTGGGGCGCCGACCTGATCGCGCGCAAGCAGGAGAAGAAGCTGCTGAACCAGTGGAAGCACATGCTGGTACCGCTGGTCCCGGTCGCGTTCATGCTGCTCGGGCTGATCATGCTGGGCGGCGACATGGGCACGGCGATCATCCTCACCGCGATCCTCTTCGGCCTGCTGTGGCTGGCCGGGGCGCCCACCCGGCTCTTCGTCGGCGTGCTGTCCGTCGCCGCCCTGATCGGTGTGATCCTGATCAAGACCAGCCCCAACCGCATGGCCCGGCTCGCCTGCATCGGCGCCACCGAGCCGCGCTCCGGCGGCGCCGACTGCTGGCAGGCCGTGCACGGCATCTACGCCCTCGCCTCCGGCGGAATCTTCGGTTCTGGCCTCGGCGCGAGTGTGGAAAAATGGGGTCAACTACCCGAAGCGCACACCGACTTCATCTTCGCCGTCACCGGTGAGGAACTGGGCCTGGCGGGGACGCTGTCGGTGCTCGCCCTGTTCGCGGCTCTAGGCTATGCGGGTATCCGCGTGGCCGGACGCACGGAGGACCCCTTCGTGAGGTATGCCGCGGGAGGCGTGACGACGTGGATCACCGCCCAGTCGGTGATCAACATCGGTGCGGTGCTCGGCCTGCTGCCGATCGCCGGAGTCCCCCTCCCGCTGTTCTCCTACGGAGGGTCCGCCCTGCTGCCGACCATGTTCGCCATCGGGCTGATGATCGCCTTCGCACGCGACGAGCCCGGTGCGCGGGCGGCGCTTGCGATGCGGCAACCGCGCTTTGGTAGAAAGCGGGGGGCCGGGGGCTCTGCGGGGCCCAGGAGATGGAACACGATGCGACGGCGCGCCTCGGCGGCGCGTCCGTCCGGAGAGCGGTGAATTTCGGTGCATGTCGTACTCGCCGGCGGGGGTACCGCGGGCCACATCGAGCCCGCGCTCGCCCTCGCGGACGCCTTGCGCAGGCAGGACCCGACCGTGGGGATCACGGCCCTGGGCACGGAGCGCGGCCTGGAGACCAAGCTCGTCCCGCAGCGCGGCTACGAGCTGGCTCTCATCCCGGCCGTGCCGCTGCCGCGCAAGCCCACCCCCGAGCTGATCACCGTCCCGGGCCGGCTGCGCGGCACGATCAAGGCCACCGAGCAGATCCTGGAGCGCACCAAGGCGGACGTCGTGGTCGGCTTCGGCGGCTATGTCGCCCTGCCCGGCTATCTCGCCGCCAAGCGGCTCGGCGTGCCCATCGTGATCCACGAGGCGAACGCCCGCCCCGGCCTCGCCAACAAGATCGGCTCCCGGTACGCCGCCCAGGTCGCCGTCTCCACCCCCGACAGCAAACTGCGCAACGCCCGCTACATCGGCATCCCGCTGCGCCGCTCCATCGCCACCCTGGACCGGGCCGCCGCCCGCCCCGAGGCCCGCGCGATGTTCGGGCTCGACCCCAATCTGCCCACGCTGCTGGTATCCGGTGGCTCGCAGGGCGCCCGCCGCCTCAACGAGGTCGTGCAGCAGGTCGCGCCCTGGCTGCAACAGGCCGGCATCCAGATCCTGCACGCGGTCGGCCCGAAGAACGAACTGCCGCAGGTGCAGCAGATGCCGGGAATGCCCCCCTACATCCCGGTAAGTTATCTGGACCGGATGGACCTCGCGTACGCCGCGGCCGACATGATGCTCTGCCGTGCGGGCGCGATGACCGTCGCCGAACTCTCCGCCGTCGGACTCCCGGCCGCCTATGTCCCGCTGCCCATCGGCAACGGCGAACAGCGGCTCAACGCCCAGCCGGTGGTGAAGGCGGGCGGCGGTCTCCTCGTCGACGACGCGGACCTCACGCCGGAGTGGGTGCAGCAGAACGTCCTCCCCGTGCTGGCCGACCCGCACCGGCTCTACCAGATGTCCCGCGCCGCCGCCGAGTTCGGCCGCCGGGACGCCGACGACCTCCTCGTCGGCATGGTGTACGAGGCGATCGCCTCGCGTCGCTAGAACGTCCGACGAAGGGCAGGGGCAGTGGCCGGACCCACCACCGCCGAAAAGCGCGGTGCACGCCAGCAGGAGCCGTCCGGCCCGCCCCTCGTCCGCCGCCTCAGGAGGCTGGGGCGGCGACGGCTTCGTACGATCATCGTTCTCACGCTCGTCCTGCTGATCGCCGGACCGGGCACCCTGTGGGTGCTCTACGGCTCCTCGTGGCTGCGCGTCGAGCGCGTCTCCGTCTCCGGCACCCGTGTGCTCACCCCCCAACAGGTCCGTGACGCCGCCGACGTACCGGTCGGCGCACCGCTGGTCTCCGTCGACACCGACGCGATCGAGGCCCGGCTGCGGCAACGGCTGCCCCGCATCGACGCGGTCGACGTCGTACGGTCCTGGCCGCACGGAATCGGACTGAAAATCGTCGAGCGCACTCCGGTCCTCCTGGTCGAAAAGAGCGGAAAGTTCATTGAAGTGGACGACGAAGGCGTCCGTTTCGCCACGGTTTCTGACGCTCCGAAAGGTGTGCCACTGCTCGAACTCGCCGTCTCCCGCACGGGATCGGCCGCCGCGAGCCTGCGCCGCTTCGGCACCGACCGGCTGGTGCGCGAGGCCGTCACCGTCGCCGACGACCTCCCGTCCGCCGTCGCCCACCGCACCCGGCAGGTCGAGGTCCGCTCCTTCGACGACATCTCCCTGCGCCTCACGGACGGCCGTACGGTGGCCTGGGGAAGCGCCGAACAGGGCCGCGCCAAGGCCCGCGCCCTCACCGCACTGATGAAAGCGGCACCCGGTGCGCGCCACTTCGATGTGAGTGTCCCCACCGCCCCGGCGTCATCGGGGAGTTGACGCACATCCGCGCAGGCCAGCACCCTGGTTGGGCACCGCTACGGCTGATCACATAGGGTGAAAAGAAAAACGGGAGGTTCGGCGTGTTCGTTGAACGCGCGCCACTTGTCGACTTAGTGTCCTGTTCGGAAGAGTCCAGCGAACAGACACACTGGTAACCCTAAACTTCAGCGTTAGGGTTCGGGTCGGCGATTCGGACCGTCCCATTCGGCATCAGTCGTCGGAGCGCGGGCGCGCAGCGCGCACCAGCGATCAGGCGACACGTAACTCGAGGCGAGAGGCCTTCGACGTGGCAGCACCGCAGAACTACCTCGCAGTCATCAAAGTCATCGGTGTCGGCGGCGGTGGTGTCAATGCCATCAACCGGATGATCGAGGTCGGTCTCAAGGGCGTCGAGTTCATCGCCATCAACACCGACGCGCAGGCGCTGTTGATGAGCGACGCCGACGTCAAGCTCGACGTCGGCCGCGAACTCACCCGCGGACTCGGCGCCGGAGCCAATCCGGCCGTCGGCCGCAAGGCCGCCGAGGATCACCGCGAGGAGATCGAGGAGGTCCTCAAGGGGGCCGACATGGTCTTCGTGACGGCCGGTGAAGGCGGCGGCACCGGCACCGGCGGCGCGCCCGTCGTGGCCAACATCGCACGCTCCCTCGGCGCCCTGACCATCGGCGTGGTCACGCGCCCCTTCACCTTCGAGGGACGGCGTCGCGCGAACCAGGCCGAGGACGGCATCGCCGAACTCCGCGAAGAGGTCGACACCCTCATCGTCATCCCCAACGACCGGCTGCTGTCCATCTCGGACCGCCAGGTCTCGGTCCTGGACGCCTTCAAGTCCGCCGACCAGGTCCTGCTCTCCGGTGTCCAGGGCATCACCGACCTCATCACCACCCCCGGCCTCATCAACCTCGACTTCGCCGACGTCAAGTCGGTCATGTCCGAGGCCGGTTCCGCCCTCATGGGCATCGGCTCCGCCCGCGGCGACGACCGCGCCGTGGCCGCGGCCGAGATGGCGATCTCCTCGCCGCTGCTGGAGGCGTCCATCGACGGTGCCCGCGGTGTGCTGCTCTCCATCTCCGGCGGCTCCGACCTCGGCCTGTTCGAGATCAACGAGGCCGCCCAGCTGGTCAGCGAGGCCGCCCACCCCGAGGCCAACATCATCTTCGGCGCCGTCATCGACGACGCCCTCGGCGACGAGGTCCGCGTCACCGTGATCGCGGCCGGCTTCGACGGCGGCCAGCCCCCGGCCCGCCGGGACAACGTCCTCGGCTCGGCCTCCTCCTCCGCGCCCCGCCGCGAGGAGCCCGCGCCGGTACGGCAGTCCGAGACCCGCCCGTCCTTCGGCTCGCTGGGCAGCGTGACCCCGAAGGAGGAGCCGGAGCCCGCGCCCGCCCCCGAGCCGGCCGCGGACATCCCGGTCGCCCCGCCGATCCCGCAGACGCGGTACTCGGACAGCGCGGCCGAGGAACTGGACGTACCGGACTTCCTCAAGTGATCCTTCTGACGTGATAGGACAGCGCGAGAGTGTGAGCGGCGCGCACTTCGCCTTCACCGACCGGTGGGGCGGGGTGAGCGCCGCTCCGTATGAGGAGCTCAACCTCGGCGGCGCGGTCGGCGACGACCCCGGTGCCGTGACGGCCAACCGGGAGCTGGCGGCGAAGTCGCTCGGGCTCGACCCGGCCCGGGTGGTCTGGATGAACCAGGTGCACGGCAACGACGTCGCGATGGTCGACGGACCGTGGGGGAGCGCCGTGCCCGAGGTCGACGCGATCGTCACCACGCGCCGGGGGCTCGCCCTCGCCGTCCTCACCGCCGACTGCACCCCGGTTCTGCTCGCCGACCCGGTCGCCGGGGTCGTCGCCGCGGCCCACGCGGGCCGGCCCGGCATGGTCGCCGGGGTCGTCCCCGCCGCCGTACGCGCGATGACGGAACTGGGTGCCGAGCCGCACCGGATCGTGGCCCGCACCGGGCCCGCCGTCTGCGGCCGGTGCTACGAGGTGCCGGAGGCGATGCGCGCGGAGGTCGCCGCCGTCGAACCGGCGGCGCACGCCGAGACGAGCTGGGGCACTCCGGCGGTCGATGTGAGCGCCGGGGTGCACGCGCAGCTCGAACGGCTCGGGGTGCACGACCGGGAGCAGTCGCCGGTGTGCACGCGGGAGTCGCGCGATCACTTCTCGTACCGGCGCGACCGCACCACAGGGCGGCTCGCGGGCTATGTCTGGCTGGACTGATAGGGCATGACGGACCGTAAGGACGAACTCGCCGGAAATCTGGCGAAAGTGGAACAGCGTATCGCCGACGCGTGCGCGGCGGCGGGGCGCTCCCGCGACGAGGTGACCCTGATCGTGGTCACCAAGACCTACCCGGCGAGCGATGTGCGGATCCTGTCGGAACTCGGTGTGCGGCACGTGGCGGAGAACCGCGACCAGGATGCCGCCCCCAAGGCCGCCGCATGTTCGGACCTGCCGCTTTCCTGGCACTTCGTGGGTCAGTTGCAGACCAACAAGGTGCGGTCGGTGGTCGGTTATGCCGATGTCGTGCAGTCGGTCGACCGTTCCCGGCTGGTCACGGCGCTGTCCAAGGAGGCGGTGCGGGCGGAGCGGGAGATCGGCTGTCTGATCCAGGTCGCCCTCGACGCGGGGGAGAGCGGCCGGGGCGAGCGGGGCGGAGTGGCCCCCGAGGGAATCGAAGAGTTGGCCGACCTCGTCGCGGGCTCGCCGGGGCTGCGGCTCGACGGCCTGATGACCGTCGCCCCGCTGACCGGTGAGTACGCGGGGCGTCAACGGGCGGCGTTCGAGCGGTTGATGGATTTGTCGACTGACCTGCGCCGAGCCCATCCGGCTGCGAACATGGTGTCCGCAGGGATGAGTGCGGACCTCGAGGAGGCCGTGGCGGCCGGGGCGACACATGTGCGCGTCGGCACCGCGGTACTCGGAGTCCGCCCCAGGCTCGGGTAACGTCGCCAAGAAGTCGGACCACAGCAGAAAATATGGTCATTACCGTCGAAAGGCGGGCAGAAGGACCACGTGGATCGCGGGCACTTGGCAGTCGTCAGCCGATCCACCACAGAGCGGAGGACTCAGAGCATGGCCGGCGCGATGCGCAAGATGGCGGTCTACCTCGGCCTCGTGGAGGACGATGGGTACGACGGCCGGGGGTTCGACCCCGATGACGACTTCGAGCCCGAACTGGACCCGGAGCCCGAACGGGACCACCGTCGTCACGAGGTGTCCCACCAGTCGCACGGAACACATCAGTCCCAAAGGGACGAAGAGGTGCGAGTCGTACAACCGCCGGCACCTCGTGAGCCGGTGGCACGCTCCGCTTCGGCAGCCGCGGAATCCGGGCGTCCGGCGCGTATCGCGCCCGTGGCATCCATCACACAAGAACGTCAGTCCCTGGAGAAGAACGCACCGGTGATCATGCCCAAGGTCGTGTCCGAACGAGAGCCTTACCGGATCACCACGCTGCACCCGCGGACCTACAACGAGGCCCGTACCATCGGGGAACACTTCCGTGAGGGCACCCCGGTGATCATGAATCTGACTGAGATGGACGACACAGACGCGAAGCGACTTGTCGACTTTGCCGCCGGTTTGGTGTTTGGTCTTCACGGCAGCATCGAGCGGGTGACGCAGAAGGTGTTCCTGTTGTCGCCTGCTAACGTCGATGTCACGGCGGAGGACAAGGCCCGCATCGCAGAAGGCGGGTTCTTCAACCAGAGCTGAGACGCACGACCGGAACGCAGTACGGAACAGGGGAGAGGGAAGCATCAGCCATGAGCGTGTTCGCGCAGGTGATCTACATCGCGCTGATGGTCTTCCTCATCGTGCTCATCTTCCGGTTGGTCATGGACTATGTGTTCCAGTTCGCCCGCTCGTGGCAACCCGGCAAGGCGATGGTGGTCGTCCTGGAGGCCACCTACACTGTCACCGATCCACCGCTGAAGCTTCTGCGGCGGTTCATCCCGCCGCTGCGTCTCGGGGGCGTGGCGCTCGACCTGTCCTTCTTCGTACTGATGATCATCGTCTACTTCCTGATCATGATCGTGGGGAGTCTCGCGACGTGAGGGTGGACGATACGGTCTTGCCGACTGCCGATGACTACGTTGAGGTGAAGAGATGCCGTTGACCCCCGAGGACGTGCGGAACAAGCAGTTCACGACCGTCCGCCTCCGAGAAGGCTATGACGAGGACGAGGTCGATGCCTTCCTCGACGAGGTCGAAGCCGAACTGACGCGCCTGCTCCGCGAGAACGAGGACCTGCGCGCCAAGCTGGCCGCGGCCACCCGTGCCGCTGCGCAGAACCAGCAGAACATGCGCAAGCCTCCGGAGCCTCAGGATCAGCAGCAGCAGGGCATGCGAGGTCCCGGCGCTCCGGTGCCCGCCGGGATATCGGGCCCGCCGCAGCAGCAGATGGGCGGCCCCATGGGTGGCCCGCCCCAGCTGCCGAGCGGTGCCCCGCAGCTGCCCGCCGGCCCCGGCGGTCAGGGTCCGCAGGGTCCCGGCCCGATGGGTCAGGGTCCCGGCCCGATGGGCCAGCCCCCCATGCAGCAGATGGGCGGTCCGATGGGCGGCCCCATGGGCGGGCCGATGGGCGGCCCCGGTCAGGGCCCCGGTGGCGACAGCGCCGCCCGTGTCCTCTCGCTGGCCCAGCAGACCGCCGACCAGGCGATCGCCGAGGCCCGCTCCGAGGCCAACAAGATCGTGGGCGAGGCCCGTTCGCGCGCCGAGGGTCTGGAGCGCGACGCCCGCGCCAAGGCCGACGCGCTGGAGCGGGACGCGCAGGAGAAGCACCGTGTCGCCATGGGCTCCCTGGAGTCCGCGCGCGCCACGCTGGAGCGCAAGGTCGAGGACCTGCGCGGCTTCGAACGCGAGTACCGCACGCGGCTGAAGTCGTACCTGGAGTCGCAGCTGCGTCAGCTGGAGACCCAGGCGGACGACTCCCTCGCCCCGCCGCGCACCCCGGCGACGGCCTCCCTCCCGCCGTCCCCGGCGCCCTCGATGGCTCCGGCCGGCGCGAGCAGCCCGTCCTACGGCGGCAACCAGTCCATGGGCGGTTCGCCGACTCCCTCTGCCCCGTCCTACGGCGGCCAGCAGCAGATGAGCCCGGCGATGACCCAGCCGATGGCACCGGTCCGCCCGCAGGGTCCGTCCCCGATGGGTCAGGCGCCGTCCCCGATGCGTGGCTTCCTCATCGACGAGGACGACAACTGAGCATCGCGAGCGGTGCGTAGTACGCCGTAGGCGTCGGCAGCAGCACAGGGCGGGGCCCCCGGACTTCGGTCCGGGGGCCCCGCCCTGTTTTACGCGGGTTGAGTCCGGTCGTCGGCGGATCTTCTGTGTGGGATCTCCGTGTGGGTTGTCCGTGAGCGATCTCCGTGTGGGATCTTCGTGTGGGACGTCCGCGCGGGGTTCCCGCTCGGCCGCACGAGGGGCCCGCCATCCTTCGTAGGAAGCCCAACGGCCGGGCCGTGCACGGTGGAAGACACGAGGGCCCGGCCTCCCCGAAGGGAGACCGGGCCCTGTCGTGGGTGCGCGGCCGGGCGTCAGGCCTTCCGGAGCCGGAAGGTGAGCGACAGGCCCTCGTCGGTGAACGGCTCGCCGTAGCCTTCCTCGCCGTCGCCCTGCGCGAAGTCCGTCGCCAGCACCTCGTCGGCGATCAGGGCGCCGTGCTCGGTGAGCGCGGCGACCGTCGCCTGGTCGCCCGCGGTCCAGCGCAGCGCGATCCGGTCGGCCACGTCCAGGCCGCTGTTCTTGCGGGCCTCCTGGATGAGGCGGATCGCGTCACGGGCCAGGCCGGCCCGGCGCAGCTCCTCGGTGATCTCCAGGTCGAGCGCGACGGTCGCGCCGGAGTCGGAGGCCACCGACCAGCCCTCGCGCGGCGTCTCGGTGATGATCACCTCGTCGGGCGTCAGCTCGATGGTCTCGCCGTCGACGTCGACCGTCGCCCGGCCCTCGCGCAGCGCGAGGGAGAGCGCGGCGGCGTCGGCGCCCGCGATGGCCTTGGCCACGTCCTGGACGCGCTTGCCGAACCGCTTGCCCAGGGCACGGAAGTTGGCCTTCGCGGTGGTGTCGACCAGGCTGCCGCCGACCTCGGCCAGCGAAGCCAGCGCCTCCACGTTCAGCTCTTCCGTGATCTGCGTGTGCAGTTCGGCGTCGAGCGTGTCGAATCCGGCCGCCGCGATCAGCGCCCGCTTCAGCGGCTGGCGCGTCTTGACGCCGGACTCCGCGCGCGTGGCGCGGCCCAGCTCGACCAGCCGGCGCACGAGCACCATCTGCTTCGACAGCTCCGGGTCGATCGCGTCGAGGTCGGCCTCCGGCCAGGACGCCAGGTGCACGGATTCGGGCGCGCCCGGGGAGACGGGGACGATCAGGTCCTGCCACACCCGTTCGGTGATGAACGGGGTGATCGGCGCCATCAGCTTGGTGACGGTCTCCAGCACCTCGTGCAGGGTGCGCAGCGCGGCCTTGTCGCCCTGCCAGAACCGGCGGCGCGAGCGGCGCACGTACCAGTTCGACAGGTCGTCGACGAACGCGGACAGCAGCTTGCCGGCGCGCTGTGTGTCGTACGCCTCCAGTGCCCGCGTCACCTGGTCGGTGAGCGCGTGCAGCTCGCTGAGCAGCCAGCGGTCCAGCAGCGGGCGCTCGGCGGGCGCCGGGTCGGCGGCGCTGGGCGCCCACGCGGAGGTGCGGGCGTACAGGGCCTGGAAGGCGACGGTGTTCCAGTAGGTGAGGAGCGTCTTGCGGACGACCTCCTGGATGGTGCCGTGGCCGACGCGGCGGGCCGCCCACGGGGAGCCGCCGGCCGCCATGAACCAGCGGACGGCGTCGGCGCCGTGCTGGTCCATGAGCGGGATCGGTTGGAGGATGTTGCCGAGGTGCTTGGACATCTTCCGGCCGTCCTCGGCGAGGATGTGGCCGAGGCAGACGACGTTCTCGTACGACGACTTGTCGAAGACGAGCGTGCCGACGGCCATCAGCGTGTAGAACCAGCCGCGGGTCTGGTCGATGGCCTCGCAGATGAACTGCGCCGGGTAGCGGGTCTCGAACAGTTCCTTGTTCTTGTACGGGTAGCCCCACTGCGCGAACGGCATGGAGCCGGAGTCGTACCAGGCGTCGATGACCTCCGGCACGCGCACGGCCTCCAGGGTGCAGCCGTCGTGGGTGCAGGTGAAGGTGACGTCGTCGATGTACGGGCGGTGCGGGTCGAGGCCGGTCTGGTCGGTGCCGGTCAGCTCGGTCAGCTCGGCGCGGGAGCCGACGCAGGTGAGGTGGCCCTCCTCGCAGCGCCAGATCGGCAGCGGGGTGCCCCAGTAGCGGTTGCGGGACAGCGCCCAGTCGATGTTGTTGTTCAGCCAGTCGCCGTACCGGCCGTGCTTGACCGTGTCGGGGAACCAGTTGGTCTTCTCGTTCTCCCGCAGCAGGGCGTCCTTGATGGCCGTGGTGCGGATGTACCAGGACGGCTGCGCGTAGTAGAGGAGCGCGGTGTGGCAGCGCCAGCAGTGCGGGTAGCTGTGCTCGTACGGCACGTGCTTGAAGAGCAGGCCGCGCGCGCCGAGGTCCTCGGTGAGCTTCTCGTCGGCCTTCTTGAAGAAGACGCCGCCGACGAGCGGGACGTCCTCCTCGAAGGTGCCGTCGGGGCGGACCGGGTTGACCACGGGCAGGCCGTAGGAGCGGCACACCTTGAGGTCGTCCTCACCGAAGGCGGGGGACTGGTGGACCAGACCCGTGCCGTCCTCGGTCGTGACGTACTCGGCGTTGACCACGTAGTGCGCCTCGGCCGGGAACTCCACCAGCTCGAACGGCCGCCGGTAGGTCCAGCGCTCCATCTCGGCGCCGGTGAAGGTCTGCCCCGTGGCCTCCCAGCCCTCGCCGAGCGCCTTGGCGAGCAGCGGTTCGGCGACGACGAGCTTCTCCTCGCCGTTGGTCGCGACGACGTAGGTGACCTCGGGGTGGGCGGCGACGGCCGTGTTGGAGACCAGCGTCCACGGTGTGGTCGTCCACACCAGCAGGGCGGCCTCATCGGCGAGCGGGCCGGAGGTCAGCGGGAAGCGGACGTACACGGACGGGTCGACGACCGTCTCGTAGCCCTGCGCCAGCTCGTGGTCGGACAGGCCGGTGCCGCAGCGCGGGCACCAGGGCGCCACGCGGTGGTCCTGGACGAGGAGGCCCTTGTTGAAGATCTCCTTCAGCGACCACCACACGGAGTCCACGTACTCGGGGTCCATGGTCCGGTAGGCGTCGTCGAGGTCGACCCAGTAGCCCATGCGGGTCGTCAGCTCGGTGAAGGCGTCGGTGTGCCGGGTCACGGACTCGCGGCACTTGGCGTTGAACTCGGCGATGCCGTACGCCTCGATGTCCTGCTTGCCGGAGAAGCCCAGCTCCTTCTCCACGGCGAGCTCCACGGGGAGGCCGTGGCAGTCCCAGCCGGCCTTGCGGGCCACGTGGTAGCCGCGCATGGTGCGGAACCGGGGGAAGACGTCCTTGAAGACGCGCGCCTCGATGTGGTGGGCGCCCGGCATGCCGTTGGCGGTGGGCGGGCCCTCGTAGAACACCCACTCGGGGCGGCCCTCGGACTGCTGCAGGCTCTTGGCAAAGATCTTCTGCTCGCGCCAGAACTCGAGCACCGCGTGCTCGAGCGCGGGCAGGTCGACCTGGGCGGGCACCTGGCGATACGTCGGCGCTGTCGTCATCAGCGATCTTCCTCCGGCGGACTTGCTGCCTTCCGTCGGAGGGACGAGAGCTGTGTCGTGCGCCGTTCGGTCCGGCGCGCTCCCGCGGTACCACCCTCCTTGGCTCTCCGGTGTGCCGTGCACAGGGCGTGCACGCCGGTGAGCCCCCTCATTGGGGTCGCGATGCCGGTTCTACTCACCGGGGGTGCTGGGCCCCGCGGCTTTCTTCCGGCGGCTCCGGGGTGATCTTCACGTCGCGCTCGCCCCCGGGCTCACACCGTCCCCGGGTCGCTCTGGGCTGCGTACGCCGCTACTCGTCCCCATCCACGCTTTTCGCTCCGCCCAGTGTACGGCGCCGCACGGACAGCGGTGGACCGGTTTTCCGGCGCCGGGGGAGGGGCTGCCGGTCTCGGCGCGGGATGCCCCGAATGGTCCGGTGCGCGGTTTCTGTTCTGTGGAGGGGCGGCCGGGCGGCATACCCGGCGGGGAGCTGGGCACAACGGTTGCAGGCTCGGCGCGTGTCGTGCGCGAGGCGGGCGAATCGGGCGGTGTGCCCCGTTGCCGCGGGACTCGAGTCGATTTATCGTCCCAGCACGATTCGCGAGCAAGATCACAATATGTGAAGGGGCCGCGGCCATGGTGGTGAGGAAAACCGCCGTACAGCAGTCGGCGTCCGGCCGTTCCGCAGGGGCCGGTGCCGCCGCCGGCGGTGGTGCGGCCGAGGGCGCCCGGGGTGACGGCGCGAAGAAGACCACGCGGGCGGGCGCGGCGGCGCGGGCGGCGAAGCCCGTGAAGACGGTGAAAGCGGTGCGGGCCACGGAGGCGGGGGAGGGCGGTACGGCTGCGACGACGGCGGCCGTGAGGAAGAGCGCTGCGGAGAAGGCGGCGGTGAAGAAGGCCGCCGCCAAGAAGGCCGCGGGGAAGAAGGCCTCCGAGGCGGCCGTGGAGAAGGTCCCGGGGGTCGCCCAGGCCGAGAACACCACCACGGGGAAGGTCCCGGCGAAGAAGACGGCGGCCAAGAAGGCCGCGACGAAGAAGGCCGCGACGAAGAAGAGCGCGACGAAGAAGGCCGCGACGAAGAAGAGCGCGACGAAGAAGGCCGCGACGAAGAAGGCAGCAGCCGCGAAGAAGGCAGCCGCCGAACAGGCCCCGGCGGGGGAAGCCGCCGCCGAGAAGGCAGCGGTGAAGAAGACGGCCGCGACGAAGACGGCGGCGAAGAAGACCGCCGCGAAGAAGACGGCCGCGAAGAAGACCGCCGCAAAGAAGACGGCCGCGAAAAAGGCGCCGCCCGCCCCGCCGGACGAGGGCGCCGCCGCGCAGCACGCCGCCGGGAAACGTCCCTCGGCGAAGCGCGCCGCGTCCGGCCGCGTCACGGGCGGCTCCGGCGGGAAGGCATCGGCGGAGAAGAACGGCGCCGGGCGGGGCGCCGGCGCACAGGGCACGGACGACACAGTGGGTGCGGCCCAGGCCGCGGAGCAGACGGGAGCCACGACGGTGGTTGCGAAGAAGACTCCTGGCACGGCCACGGCGGCCACCACCGCCGTGCCCAAGGCACGCCTCGCCGCGGCGGAGCCCGGCGAGCTGGCGGTGCGCCCCGGTGAGGACCCCTGGACCCCGCAGGAGGTCGAGGAGGCCCGGGCCGGTCTGCAGGCCGAGGCGGTACGGCTGCGGGACGAGATCAGCTCGTCGGAGGCGTCGCTGGTCGGGCTGATGCGCGACTCCGGCGACGGCGCCGGTGACGACCAGGCCGACACCGGCACGAAGAACATCACCCGCGAGCACGAGCTGGCGCTCGCCGCCAACGCGCGCGAGATGCTGGAGCAGACCGAGCGCGCCCTGGAGAGGCTGGACGAGGGCGCCTACGGGCTGTGCGAGAACTGCGGCAATCCCATCGGCAAGGCCAGGATGCAGGCCTTCCCACGGGCCACCCTGTGCGTGGAGTGCAAGCAGAAGCAGGAACGCCGGTACTGAGCAGGTGGGCGTGCCGGGGCGTGCCGTACCCTCGTCACCAGTCAGGCACCTAGGTTGAAGGACTCACGTGGCAGAGGCGGAGCGCATCATCGGTACGCCGGACACCCCTGGTGGCAGCGGCGCGGAGGCGGCCGGAGCGGGTGAACAGGGCGCGGCGGCCGAGCGGCCGCGCGGCAGGCGGCGGATCGCCGTGCTGTTCGTGGTGGCCGCCTTCGCCTACGCCATCGACCTCGCCAGCAAGATGCTGGTGGTGGCGCGGCTGGAACACCGTGAACCGATCCAGCTCATCGGGGACTGGCTGGAGCTGAACGCGCTGCGCAACCCGGGCGCCGCCTTCGGCTTCGGGCAGGCGTTCACGATCATCTTCACGGTGATCGCGGCGGCGGTGATCGTGGTGATCATCCGGCTGGCGCGCAAGCTGTACAGCCTGCCCTGGGCGATCGCGCTGGGCCTGCTGCTCGGCGGGGCGCTCGGCAACCTCACCGACCGGATCTTCCGCTCGCCGGGCGTCTTCAAGGGCGAGGTCGTGGACTTCATCGCGCCCAAGCACTTCGCCGTGTTCAACCTGGCCGACTCGGCGATCGTGTGCGGCGGCATCCTGATCGTGCTGCTGTCGTTCCGGGGCCTCGACCCGGACGGCACCGTCCACAAGGACTGAACGCCCCGGCGAGGGCCGAACGCGAACGCCGTGCGCCACCGGGGCACGCGGTCCGGGCGCCGTACGGCGTCGAGCGGACGTCAGGCGCAAGCCCGGGCCTCAGACGCGAGCCCCGCACCCACCGGGACGCCGGGTTTTCCACAGGCCCGTTCGGGCGTGTGCGGCCCGTCCGGCATACTCGACGGGTGAGCACGATTCCCGAGATCCGTACCCTGCCCGTGCCCGACGGCCTGGAGGGCGAGCGCGTCGACGCCGCCATCTCCCGCATGTTCGGCTTCTCCCGCACCAAGGCCGCGGAGCTGGCCGCGGCGGGCAAGGTGCTGGTCGACGGCACGGCGGTCGGCAAGTCCGAGCGGGTGCGCGGCGGGGCCTGGCTGGAGGTCGAGATGCCGCAGGCGCCCGCCCCGGTGCAGGTCGTCGCGGAACCGGTCGAGGGCATGGAGATCGTGCACGACGACGAGGACGTGGTCGTGATCGTCAAGCCGGTCGGTGTCGCCGCCCACCCCAGCCCCGGCTGGACCGGCCCGACCGTCATCGGCGGACTCGCCGCCGCCGGCTACCGCATCTCCACGTCCGGCGCCGCCGAGCGCCAGGGCATCGTGCACCGCCTCGACGTCGGCACGTCCGGCCTGATGGTGGTGGCCAAGTCGGAGTACGCGTACACCTCGCTGAAGCGCCAGTTCAAGGAGCGCACGGTCGACAAGCGCTACCACACCCTGGTCCAGGGCCACCCCGACCCGACGAGCGGCACCATCGACGCGCCCATCGGCCGCCACCCCAACCACGACTACAAATGGGCGGTCACCGCGGACGGCAAGCCCTCCGTGACGCACTACGACCTCATCGAGGCCTTCCGCGCCGCGTCCCTGCTCGACGTGAAGCTGGAGACGGGCCGCACCCACCAGATCCGCGTCCACATGGCCGCCCACCGCCACCCCTGCGTCGGCGACCTCACCTACGGCGCCGACCCGACCCTCGCCAAGCGGCTGCGCATCACCCGCCAGTGGCTGCACGCCGTACGGCTCGGCTTCGAGCACCCCGGCAGCGGCGAATGGGTCGAGTTCACCAGCGACTACCCCGAGGACCTGAAGAAGGCCCTGGACCAGGTGCGCGAGGAGACCTACGGATGACCCGGCGCGCGTACACGGTGCGCGTGGCCGAGGACCCCGCCGACCGTGAGCTGTGCTTCGCGCTGCGCAAGCAGGTCTTCGTCGCCGAGCAGGGCGTCCCGGAGGAGATCGAGTACGACGAGCACGACGCCGGCGCGGTCCATGTGCTCGCCGTCGACGAGGACGGCGTCGCCCTCGGCACCGGCCGGCTGCTCACGGGGCAGGCCGCGCTCGCCCAGGGCACCGGCGACCCCGCCGTCGGCTCCCTCGGCCGCCTCGCCGTGTCCCGTGAGGCGCGCGGCCTGGGCGTAGGCGCCGCCCTCGTGCGGGCCATCGAGGACGCGGCACGCGACCGCGGCCTCACCGCCGTCGACCTGCACGCGCAGACCCACGCCCTCGGCTTCTACGAGCGGCTGGGCTACAGCCCGTACGGCGAGGAGTACCAGGAAGCGGGCATCCCGCACCGCGGCATGCGGCGCGCCCTGTAGGCGCCGGGTCGCACCCCACGGCGCGATCAGGGCCGTGGCAGGCTGGAGCCCTGCCCGTCGGACCGTCGACCCTCCGGAGCGCTGACCGTGGACCAGCTGGCCCTGCTGTTCGTGCTGTTGCTCGGGGCCGTGGTGAGCGTCCCGGTCGGGGACCGGCTGCGGCTGCCCCCGCCGGTGCTGATGACACTGCTCGGCATCGTCCTCGCGCTGCTGCCGTTCGTGCCGAACGTCGACATCCCGCCCGAGCTGATCCTGCCGCTGCTGCTGCCCCCGCTGCTGTACGCGGCGGTCCGGCGCACCTCCTGGCGGCAGTTCGCGGCCAACGTGCGGCCGATCCTGCTGCTCGCCGTGGCCCTGGTGCTGGTCACCACGGCGTGCGTGGCGGCCGTGGCGCACGAGATCGTGCCGGGGCTGCCCGTCGCCGCGGCCGTCGCGCTCGGCGCGCTGGTCGCGCCGCCCGACCCGGTCGCGGCGACCGCCGTCGCCGGGAAACTCGGGCTGCCGCGCCGGCTCGTCTCCATCCTGGAGGGCGAGGGCCTGTTCAACGACGTCACGGCCATCGTGCTGTACAACGTGGCCATCGCCGCCGTCGCCAGCGGCCACTTCTCGGCCTGGGAGGCCGGGCTCGACTTCCTGCTGTCCGCGGTCGTCGCGACGGGCCTCGGCCTCGCCCTCGGCTGGGGCGCGAGCAAACTGCTCGACCTGCTCGACGACCCCACCCTTCAGATCGGCCTGACCCTGCTCGTGCCGTACGCCTCGTACGTCCTCAGCGAGGAGCTGCACGGCTCCGGGGTGCTCGCCGTGCTGGTCACGGCGATGTTCCTCGCCGAGTACGCCATCGACGCCGACGACGTCATGACCCGGCTCGCCGGGCACACCTTCTGGGACATCGTCGACACCCTCGTCACCGGCGTCGCGTTCGGGCTGATCGGCCTGGAACTGCACAACGCCGTCCGCACCGCCGAGGGACGCTGGGCCGAGATGCTCGGCTGGGCCGGCGCCGTCGTCGGCACGGTGGTCGTCGTCCGGCTGGCGTGGCTGCTGCCGGCGACCTGGCTGACCAAACGGCTGCACGCGCGCCGCGACTTCACCGAGGAAGTCCCGATGAGCTGGCGCGAGACCGTGATCATGTGGTGGTCGGGGATGCGCGGCGTGGCGTCGGTGGCCCTGGCGCTGGCCGTCCCGCTCACCACCGACGAGGGCGGCCCCTTCCCCGACCGCGACGAGATCGTCTTCATCGCCTTCGGCGTGATCATGGCGACGCTGCTGCTGCAAGGGCTGACCCTGACGACGCTGGTGCGCCGACTCGGCGTGGAGTCGGACAGCGAGCGGGAGAAGGCCTTCGAGCGCGAGCTGGCGCTCCGCGCCGCCAAGGCCGCCAAGCGGCGCCTGAAGGAGATCGAGGAGACCGAGGAACTGCCGGACGAGCTGACCGAGCAGTTGCTGCGCCGCGCCGTGGAGATCGGGGTGCGCATCAACCCGGACCTCGGCGACGAGGAACGCCTGGAGGCCCACGAGAAGCGGATGCAGCGCCTGCACCGGCTGCGGCGGATCCAGAGCGAACTGCTCAGCGCCGCACGGCACGAGGTGCTGTCCGCGCGCAGCGAGCCGGGAGCCGACCCCGAGGTGGTCGACCGGGTACTGCGCCACCTGGACGTGCGCAGCCTGCGCTGAGCCCGGAGGACCCCGGAAACCGGGCGGGGACGATTTCCCGCGCTGTACCGCGCCGCGGACCTAGGATGCGGATCATGGCTCGCAACGTGGTGATCAGTGGTGGTGGTACGGGGATCGGACTCGCCGCGGCGCGGGTCTTCGCGGCCGACGGCGACCAGGTGCTGCTGCTCGGCCGGCGCGCGGAGGTCCTCCGGAAGGCCGGGGTGCCCGGCGCGCTCACCTACGCCGCCGACCTGTCGGCACCGGACGACGTACGGGGCGTGGCCCGGTTCGTCGCCGAGGAGCTGGGCACCGTCGATGTGCTGATCCACAGCGCGGGCGGCGCCGGGTATCTGGAGCCGCCGAGCCCGAGCGACGACCCCCTCGACACCGTCGCCCACGACTGGACGCTGAACTTCCGTACCAACACCCTCACCGCGGTGCTGCTCACCGAGGCGCTGAAGAACCGGCTCGCCGACCCCGGGGGCCGGGTCCTGTTCATCAGCTCCATCGCGGCCTACCGCGGCTCGGGCAGCGGGGCGTACGCCGCCGCGAAGGCTGCCCTGCACCCGTACGCCCACGACCTGGCCCGGCAGCTCGGCCCGAGGGGCGTCACGGTGAACGTGGTCGCTCCCGGCTACGTCGAGGACACCGAGTTCTTCGGCGACGCCATGACCGAGGAGCGGCGCGCCCAGCGCATCGCCGAGACCTCCACCGGCCGCGCCGGCACGCCCGGCGATGTGGCGGCCACCCTGCATTGGCTGGCCTCGCCGGGCGCCGGGCACATCACCTCGCAGATCATCCAGGTCAACGGCGGCGCCGAGCGCGGCCACTGATCCGAGCGCCGCTCACGGCCGCCCGCCGCGCGGCGTCCCGTGGGCGCGCCGGGCGCGGGGCTCCGGGGCGCTGCGGTCCGGGGCGTCCGGCGTCGCGCGCACCGGGCCGTCCGGTGCCGTGCGGGCGGGCGGCACACCGGGCGGCAGGGCCGCGTCCGCGGTGTTGACGCGGGGCAGCGCGTACGGGTGCTGCTCGCACAGCCAGCGGATCATCTGCTCGCGCACGGTGACCCGTACCGTCCAGATGTCGTCGGCGTCCTTCGCCGTCACCAGGGCGCGTACCTCGATGGTGTTGGGCGTGGAGTCGGTGACGGCCAGGGTGCAGTTGCGGCCGTCCCAGGCGGGGCAGGCGCGCAGGATGTCGCGCAGTTGTTCGCGCATCGCCTCGATGGGCGCGGAGTGGTCCAGATGCCAGAAGACGGTGCCGGTCATCTGCGGGGTGCCGCGCGACCAGTTCTCGAACGGCTTCGAGGTGAAGTACGACACCGGCATGGTGATCCGGCGTTCGTCCCAGGTCCGCACGGTGAGGAAGGTCAGCGTGATCTCCTCGACGGTGCCCCACTCGCCGTCCACCACGACGGTGTCCCCGATGCGGACCATGTCCCCGAACGCGATCTGCAACCCGGCGAACATGTTGCTCAGCGTCGACTGGGCGGCCACACCGGCGACGATGCCGAGGATGCCGGCCGAGGCGAGCAGGGAGGCGCCGGCGGCGCGCATCGCGGGGAACGTCAGCAGCATCGAGGCGACGGCGACCACGCCGACGACCGCCGACACCACCCGCATGATCAGCGTCACCTGGGTGCGCACCCGGCGCACGCGGGCCGGGTCGCTGTGCATACGGGCGTTGGCGTAGCGGCTGTAGGAGGTCTCGACGACCGCCGCCGCGATCCGGATCACCAGCCAGGCGGCGGAGCCGATCAGCACCAGGGTCAGCGTCTGCCCGACACCGGTCCGGTGTCGGGGCAGCACACCGGCCTGCACGTAGGAGCCCCGGAGCAGCGCGGTGCACAGGACCAGCTGGTACGGGACGCGGGCGCGCCGCAGCAGCCCCCACAGCGGGGTGTGCGGACTGCGGGCGTCGGCCTTGCGCAGCAGCTGGTCCGTGGCCCAGCCCAGGGCGAGGGTGAGGACGACCGAGCCGCCGACGACGATCAGCGGGCGGAGCAGATTCTCCATGCCACCGAACCTAACCGCCGGGCCCGGGGGACGAACATGTGAGTTATCGGACGCGGCGGGTACGGCACCATGGGTCCATGAACATCATGCTCTTCCACTCGACCTATGGACTGCGCCCCGCGGTGCGCGACGCCGCCGACCGGCTGCGGGGGGCCGGGCACGAGGTGTGGACGCCGGACCTCTTCGACGGCAGGACGTTCGACACGGTCGAGGAGGGCATGGCGCACAAGGAGGAGATCGGCAAGGACGAGCTGCTGAAGCGGGCCGTGCTGGCCGCCGCGCCGTACTCGGAGCGCGGCCTGGTCTACGCCGGGTTCTCGCTCGGCGCGTCCATCGCGCAGACCCTGGCCCTCGGTGACGAGAAGGCGCGCGGTCTGCTGCTTCTGCACGGCACGTCCGATCTGGCGCCGAACGCGCACGTGGACGAGCTGCCGGTGCAGCTGCATGTGGCGGAGCCGGACCCGTTCGAGACGGACGACTGGCTGAGCGCCTGGTATCTGCAGATGGGCCGTGCGGGCGCCGACGTCGAGGTGTACCGGTACGCCGGGGCCGGCCACCTCTACACCGACCCCGGCCTGCCCGACTGGGACGCGGAGGCGGCCGAGGCCACCTGGCGGGTGGCGCTCGGCTTCCTCAGCGGCCTGTAGGGCGAAGGACTCAGCCGCGGTAGGCGGTCCAGCTCTGCTGCATGCGCGTCACCTGGCCCGAGGTGAACTGGTACATGCAGGAGTCGTACGTGTAGTCCATGAAGTTGTGGATCGGGTCGACTCCCGTGCTGGTGCAGGTGTCCCGGCCCGTCGGGCACTCGTAGGCGGGGCTCGACTCGGCCGGGGTGTCGGAGACGTAGTCGCCGTTGCCGCTGCAGCCGCCCTGGAAGGTGTGGTACAGGCCCAGCCAGTGGCCCACCTCGTGGGTGGCGGTGTCGCCCTGGTTGTAGTTGGTGGCGGAGCCGCCCGGCAGGGACGAGTTGAGGATGACCACGCCGTCCATGGTCGGGCTGGACTTGTAGGAGCTGGGGAAGGTGGCCCAGCCGAGCAGCCCGCCGCCGAGGTTGGCGGTGTAGATGTTCAGGGCGTTGGCGCCGCCCTTGCGCAGGGCCTTCTTCATCGCCCGCTCGGCGGAGGAGCCGTCGGAGACGTTGTACCAGCTGGAGTTGTCGGTGTAGTCGGTGCCGGCCAGCGTGAAGCGGAAGCCGGTGTCGACGTTGCCGGTGCCCTGGCCGGAGTAGGCCGCGTTCAGCACGCTCATCTGGGCGTTGATGGCGGAGGCGCTGAGCTTGCCGGTCGAGCCCTTGTGGATGACGTGGAAGTACACCGGGATGGTGGTGGTGGCGGCCAGCGCGGCCGAGCTGCGGCCGGTGGCGCGCAGCTGCGACACCTTCTTCCGCAGGTCGGCGTCGATGGCCTTGGCCTGGGCGTCGGTCAGCTCGTTGGGGTCGGCGGCGTGGTTGCCGGATCCCGGGCGGGCCACGCGGGCGTTGGCGGGGGCGGAGTCGGCGCACTTCGTGTCGGCGGGGTTGTCGGCCGCGGCGACGGTGGTGGGTGCCGAGAGGGGGGAGAGCATCAGGGTTCCGGCCACGACGGCCGCGCCGATGAGGCGTCTGCGCATGAGAGGAGAAATCCGGGCAAGCGCACGCATGTTGTCTCCTGGTGGAGGCTGTGGGGAGAAGCCGGACCAGGGTTCTTCCTGGCCGACGCCCGGAGATTACGTGGACATGACCACGTCGGAAGAGCGGCTATCTGGCCAGATCAGGTCGTAGGGATACCCCTGTATGAGGGCGGGAGGTGTGTCCGGATTCGACCGCGGTTCACACCTCCCGCGTCAGGGCGTGAGAAGAAGTCAGCCCTTCAATCAAGCTGTCGCGATGGCCGAAAACCGACCCTCACGGCTCTCGTGGCGTGTACGCCGGCCGTCACACCGGGTCGTACGTCCGCTCCACCTTCTGCGTGCCGCTGCGCGTGCGGTACGAACGCGCCCAGGACGCCGTCGCGTCCCGCTTCCTGCGGTCCGACAGGACGTAGTAGTCCATCTGCGCCCGCTCGGCCGTGATGTCCAGCACGCCGAAGCCGTGGCGGTCGGTGTCCACCCAGTGCACGTGTCGGTTCGCGGCGCGGATCAGCGGCGCCGCGACCGCCGACACCACGCCCTCCGGCGTCTTCACATAGTCGTTCAGGTTGTCCGACGTCATCGACGTCACCACGAACTCCGTCGCCGCCGAGGCGGACAGCGGATACGTCCCCGCGTCCACCGGCACGTCGTTCGCCCACGCCATGTGGATGTCCCCGGTCAGGAACACCGTGTTGCGGATCGCGTGGGAGCGCAGATGCGCCAGCAGCTCACGCCGGTCGTCGGTGTAGCCGTCCCACTGGTCGGTGTTGAGAGCCAGACCCTCCTGCGGCAGACCGAGCAGCTTCGCCAGCGGGCGCAGCAGATCGGCGGAGAGCGAGCCGATCGCGAACGGCGCCATCATCACCGAGTTGCCCACCAGCCGCCACGTCGTGTCCGACGCGCTCAGCCCGGCCTTCAGCCAGTCCAGCTGCGCCCGTCCGGTGAGCGTGCGCTCCGGGTCGTCCACCGAACCGCTGCCCGTCGACGCCTGCCGGGAACGGAAGGACCGCAGGTCCAGCAGCGACAGATCGGCCAGCTTGCCGAAGCGCAGCCGCCGGTACGTCGTCCCCGCGATCGCCGGACGCACCGGCATCCACTCGAAGTACGCCTGCTTCGCCGCGGCCTGACGGGCCGCCCAGGTGCCCTCGGCGCCCTCGGTGTGGTTCTCCGCCCCGCCGGACCAGGCGTTGTCGGCGAACTCGTGGTCGTCCCAGATCGCGACGACCGGCGCGACCGCGTGCAGCGCCTGCAGATCCGGGTCGGTCTTGTACTTCCCGTGCCGGGTGCGGTAGTCGGCGAGGGTGACGATCTCGTGCGCCGGCTCGTGCGGCCGGACCACCGTCCCGCCCGCCGTGTACTCGCCCGACTTGTACTCGTAGATGTAGTCCCCGAGATGCAGCCAGGCGTCCAGGTCGCCGCGCGCCGCCAGATGCCGGTACGGCGCGAAATACCCGGCCTCCCAGTTGGCGCAGGAGACCACACCGAAGCGGAGGTTCGCCACGGACGCGTCGCTCGCGGGCGCGGTGCGGGTGCGGCCGACGGGGGAGTCGGTGCCGCCCGCCGAGAAGCGGAAGAAGTACTCCGTGGCCGGGGCGAGGCCGCGCACATCGGCCTTCACGGTGTGGTCGGAGGCCGCCGTCGCCGTGACGGTCCCCCGGGCCACCACGTCCGTCAGGGACCTGTCACGGGCGACGACCCACTCGACGGGCGTGTCGGGCCCGGCCCCCGAGCCGGGCACCGCGTCGGGGGTGGGCGTCACCCGGGTCCACAGCAATATGCCGTCGGGCAGCGGGTCGCCGGAGGCGACACCGTGCACAAAGGCCGGCGCCTGTCCGGCCGCGCGGGCCGGGACCGCGGCCGTGAGCGGTCCGGCCAGAACAGCGCCCGCCGCCGCGGCCTTGACGACCGTACGGCGGCGGGGCGGCAGGGAGGAGGTGGTCGCTCCCTGAGATGCGGGTGATGTGTATCGACTGGTCACGGCCGATCAGGCTACTGATCGGTACAGGCCGGGTGGAGACCAACTCCGAAAGTTCGCGCGGTTTTTGCCGACCCGTCCGCGACCCGCCCGCTCAGGACTTCAGAGCCGAGTCCAGTGCCTTGGTGTACTCCTCCACCGACATCGGCGCGTTCTTGCCGTCCGAACCGGTCAGCTTCTTGCCGTCCATCATCAGCGTGGGCGTACCCCCGACACCGCTCTTGTCGAAGGTCTCGGACATCTCCAGCGCCCACTTGTCGAACGTGCCGTTCTTCACGGCGTCCTGGAACTTCGTGTTGTTCTTCAGCGCGCCGACCGTGTCCGCGACCTCGATCAGGTAGTCGTCGCTCTTGAACTTGTCGGTCGTCTCGTCGGGGTGCCACTTCGCCGAGTACAGCGCCGCCTTGTACTCCAGGAACGCCTCGGGGCTGACGTTCAGCGCCGCGCCCAGCGCGCTGAGGGCGTTCTTCGAGCCCTCGCCGGTCAGGTTGCCGTCGAGGAAGGTGGCGCCCACGAACTGGATCTTGAACTTGCCGGCGTCGAGGTCCTTCTTCACCGTCGGGCCGACGGTCTGCTCGAACGCGGCGCAGACCGGGCAGCGCGGGTCCTCGTACATCACCAGCGTCTTCTTGGCGGTGTCCTTGCCGATGACGACCGTGGTGCCGTTCTCGCCGGTGGTGTTGGCCGGCTTGACGAGCTTGTCGTCCTTCGCGGCCTCCCAGTAGCCGGGCTTGTTCGCCTGGACGACCAGGTAGCCGATGCCGCCGGCCACCGCCAGGACGCCCACGACCGAACATGCCACGATGATCTGCCGCTTGATCTTCGCGCGCTTGGCCTGCCGCTCGCGCTCGGCCCGCAGCCGCTCGCGAGCCGCCGTCTTGGCCGCCTGGCTGTTCCGCTTGCTCATGTCGGTGTTCTCCATGGGGACGCGCACACGTGGTGTGCGAAATACGTAAGGGGGACTGCTGGTGCTCAGCGGTGCCCGCACACGCGCGTACGGCACGCGCGCGGGTCAGGCGAAGACGGCCGAGCGGGGCGGTCCGCGCCGTCCCGGGGAGTGCGCGAGAAGGGCGCCGCGGAAGGCGGCCGTACGGCGGACGGGCCGCGGCAGGCGGCGGGGCTGCCGGGCGGGCCGTACGGTCACGGAGGCGACGGCCAGCAGCAGCGGCCGGAACGCCGAGACGCCCGCCGCCCGCACCAGCCGGGCCAGGGCACGCTCACCCCGCCACAGCCAGGCGGCGGCGATCAGGCCGACGCTCACATGCGCGGCGAGCAGCAGCCAGGCGGTGGCCGGTCCCGCCTGCGCCAGGAGGGCCGCCGCGTCGGTGCCGCCGGCGGGGGCGGCGCCGGTGCCGGTCAGCCGGGTCAGCGGGGTGCCGACACCGGTGCCGTCACCGCACAGCACGTTCCAGCCGACCGAGTGCAGCGGGCCGGTGACGGGGCCGCCCGCCGGGCCGTAGCAGACGTGCTGGCCGGTGGTGAGGACCGTGTCGGCCGTCAGCTCCACCGGGACCAGCACCGCCGCGATCCGGCCGAAGCCCCGCTCGCGGCCCGCGAGGGCGTACGCGAGGACGAAGACCCCCGCCGCGACCGCGGCGACCGTGTTCAGCGGCAGCGGGACCCGGGACAGCAGCACGTGCGACGCGGTGCCGAGTGTCACGACCAGAGCCGTGAACAGCGCCGCGCGCAGTGCTCTCAGAGGGGTCCCGGATATGTCCATAGCGATAGGAGAGTGTGTCATGCGCGGCCGTAAGAGACCCCTAAAAGGTTGCTGTGAGACCGCGGATCGTCACAGACCCGGAATGCGTCCGTTGCGGAACAGGTCCACGAAGATCTGGTGGTCGGCACGCGCGCGTGCCCCGTACGAGTGCGCGAAATCCACCAGAAGCGGAGCGAAACCCTCTTCGTCGGCCGCGATCGCCGCGTCGATGGCCCGCTCGGTGGAGAACGGCACCAGCGACTCGCCCGAGGTGTCGTCCGCCGCCGCGTGCATCGCCGCGGTCGCCCGCCCCAGGTCGGCGACGACCTGCGCGATCTCCTCCACGTCGTCGATGTCGCCCCAGTCCAGGTCCACCGCGTACGGCGACACCTCGGCGACCAGCTGGCCCGCGCCGTCCAGCTCGGTCCAGCCCAGCCACGGGTCCGCGTGCGCCTGGAGGGCACGCTGGGAGATCACCGTGCGGTGCCCCTCGTGCCGGAAGTACTCCCGGATCGCCGGGTCGGTCACGTGCCGGGAGACGGCCGGGGTCTGGGCCTGCTTGATGTAGATCACCACATCGTTCTCCAGGGCGTCGCTGTGGCCCTCCAGCAGGATGTTGTACGACGGCAGGCCCGCCGAGCCTATGCCTATGCCGCGGCGGCCCACGACGTCCTTCACCCGGTACGAGTCCGGGCGGGCCAGCGAGGTCTCCGGCAGCGTCTCCAGATAGCCGTCGAAGGCCGCCAGCACCTTGTACCGGGTGGCCGCGTCCAGCTCGACCGCGCCGCCGCCCGGCGCGAACCGGCGCTCGAAGTCCCGGATCTCCGTCATCGTCTCCAGCAGCCCGAAACGGGTCAGCGAACGCGCGTCGCGCAACGCGTCCAGCAGCGGGCCCTGCGCGGTGTCCAGCGTGAACGGCGGCACCTCGTCGTCCTTGGCGCCCGTGGCCAGCGCGTGGATCCGCTCGCGGTACGCGCCCGCGTAGATCCCCACCAGCTCGGTGATCTGCTCGTCGGAGAGCGCCTTCGCGTACCCGATCAGGGCGACCGACGCCGCGAAACGCTTCAGGTCCCAGGTGAACGGGCCGACGTAGGCCTCGTCGAAGTCGTTGACGTTGAAGATCAGACGGCCCGTGGAGTCCATGTACGTGCCGAAGTTCTCCGCATGCAGATCGCCGTGGATCCACACCCGGGAGGTGCGCTCGTCGAGATAGGGCTCACGCCCGCGCGCGGCGGAGTCCAGGTCGTGGTAGAAGAGGCACGCCGTGCCCCGGTAGAAGGCGAACGCCGAGGCCGCCATCTTGCGGAACTTCACCCGGAACGCTGCCGGGTCGGCGGCCAGGAGCTCGCCGAAGGCGGTGTCGAAGACGGCGAGGATCTCCTCGCCGCGCTGCTCGTCGCTGAGCTGGGGAACCGACATCGCGGAGTGCCTCCCGGTGCAGTGCAAGTACGGCAGTGTCTCTGCCGGGGTCAACGCATGAAGGTACGCGCGAGTGCCCGCCCTGTGTTCGGCCCGGCGCCCCCCGGTGTCCGGCCGGGCACCCCCGACCGGACGGTTCGGGCCGCGGTCCTCGCCCCGGCTGTCAGGGGCCGGGCATAGACTTCGACGCTGACCCCACAACCGTCCCCCCACCCGCCGACGAGTGTTTCCTATGGAGGCCGCCCCGTGTCGAAGCCGCCGTTCACGCACCTGCACGTCCACACCCAGTACTCGCTGCTGGACGGTGCCGCGCGGCTGAAGGACATGTTCAACGCCTGCAACGAGATGGGCATGACGCACATCGCCATGTCCGACCACGGCAACCTCCACGGTGCGTACGACTTCTTCCACTCCGCGAAGAAGGTCGGAATCACCCCGATCATCGGGATCGAGGCCTATGTCGCCCCCGAGTCGCGGCGCAACAAGCGCAAGATCCTCTGGGGCCAGCCGCACCAGAAGCGCGACGACGTCTCCGGGTCCGGCGGTTACACCCACAAGACGATGTGGGCGGTGAACAAGACCGGCCTGCACAACCTCTTCCGGCTCTCCTCCGACGCCTACGCCGAGGGCTGGCTGCAGAAGTGGCCCCGGATGGACAAGGAGACCATCGCCCAGTGGTCCGAGGGCATCGTCGCCTCCACCGGCTGCCCCTCCGGCGAGGTGCAGACCCGGCTGCGCCTCGGCCACTTCGACGAGGCGCTCAAGGCCGCCGCCGACTACCAGGACATCTTCGGCAAGGACCGCTACTTCCTGGAGCTGATGGACCACGGCATCGAGATCGAGCGCCGCGTCCGCGACGGCCTGCTGGAGATCGGCAAGAAGCTCGGCATCCCCCCGCTGGTCACCAACGACTCGCACTACACGTACGCGCACGAGGCCGCCGCCCACGACGCCCTGCTGTGCATCCAGACCGGCAAGAACCTCTCCGACCCCGACCGCTTCAAGTTCGACGGCACCGGCTACTACCTGAAGTCGACCGAGGAGATGTACGCCATCGACTCCTCGGACGCCTGGCAGGAGGGCTGCGCCAACACCCTCCTCGTCGCCGAGATGGTCGACACCCGGGGCATGTTCGAAAAGCGCGACCTCATGCCCAAGTTCGACATCCCCGAGGGCTACACCGAGGTCACCTGGTTCCAGGAGGAGGTCCGGCGCGGCATGGAGCGCCGCTACCCGGACGGCATCCCCGAGGACCGCCAGAAGCAGGCCGAGTACGAGATGGACGTCATCATCCAGATGGGGTTCCCGGGCTACTTCCTCGTCGTCGCCGACTTCATCATGTGGGCCAAGCGGCAGGGCATCGCCGTCGGCCCCGGCCGAGGCTCCGCGGCGGGCTCCATCGTGGCGTACGCGCTCGGCATCACCGACCTCGACCCCATCCCGCACGGCCTGATCTTCGAGCGGTTCCTCAACCCCGAGCGCATCTCCATGCCCGACGTCGACATCGACTTCGACGAGCGCCGGCGCGTCGAGGTCATCCGGTACGTCACCGAGAAGTACGGCGCCGACAAGGTCGCCATGATCGGCACCTACGGCACCATCAAGGCCAAGAACGCGATCAAGGACTCCGCGCGCGTGCTGGGCTACCCGTACGCGATGGGCGACCGCATCACCAAGGCCATGCCCGCCGACGTCCTCGGCAAGGGCATCCCCCTCTCCGGCATCACCGACCCCAGCCACCCCCGCTACTCGGAGGCCGGCGAGGTCCGCGCGATGTACGAGAACGAGCCGGACGTGAAGAAGGTCATCGACACCGCGCGCGGCGTGGAGGGCCTGGTCCGGCAGATGGGCGTGCACGCCGCCGGCGTGATCATGTCCAGCGAGACCATCACCGAGCACGTCCCGGTCTGGGTCAGGCACACCGACGGCGTCACCATCACCCAGTGGGACTACCCGAGCTGTGAGTCGCTCGGCCTGCTGAAGATGGACTTCCTGGGCCTGCGCAACCTCACGATCATGGACGACGCCGTCAAGATGGTGAAGGCCAACAAGGGGATCGACATCGACCTCCTGGCCCTCCCGCTCGACGACCCCAAGACCTTCGAACTGCTCCAGCGCGGCGACACCCTCGGCGTGTTCCAGTTCGACGGCGGCCCCATGCGCTCGCTGCTGCGGCTGATGAAGCCCGACAACTTCGAGGACATCTCCGCCGTCTCGGCCCTGTACCGGCCGGGCCCGATGGGCATGAACTCCCACACCAACTACGCGCTGCGCAAGAACGGCCAGCAGGAGATCACGCCGATCCACCCCGAGCTGGAGGAGCCGCTCAAGGAGGTCCTCGACGTCACCTACGGCCTGATCGTCTACCAGGAGCAGGTGCAGAAGGCCGCCCAGATCATCGCCGGCTACTCGCTCGGCGAGGCCGACATCCTCCGCCGCGTGATGGGCAAGAAGAAGCCGGAGGAACTGGAGAAGAACTTCGTCATCTTCCAGGCCGGCGCCCGCAAGAACGGCTACAGCGACGAGGCCATCCAGGCCCTGTGGGACGTGCTGGTCCCGTTCGCCGGCTACGCCTTCAACAAGGCGCACTCCGCCGCGTACGGCCTGGTGTCGTACTGGACGGCCTACCTCAAGGCCAACCACCCCGCCGAGTACATGGCCGCGCTGCTGACCTCGGTCAAGGACGACAAGGACAAGTCCGCGGTCTACCTCAACGAGTGCCGCCGCATGGGCATCCGCGTCCTCCCGCCGAACGTCAACGAGTCCGAGTCGAACTTCGCCGCCCAGGGCGACGACGTGATCCTCTTCGGCCTCTCCGCCGTCCGCAACGTCGGCACCAACGTCGTCGAGTCGATCATCAAGACCCGCAAGGCCAAGGGGAAGTACACGTCCTTCCCGGACTACCTCGACAAGGTCGAGGCCGTCGTCTGCAACAAGCGCACCACGGAATCCCTGATCAAGGCCGGCGCGTTCGACTCCATGGGCCACACCCGCAAGGGCCTCATGGCGCAGTACGAACCGATGATCGACAACGTGGTCGCGGTCAAGCGCAAGGAGGCCGAGGGCCAGTTCGACCTCTTCGGCGGCATGGGCGAGGAGACCAGCGACGAACCCGGCTTCGGCCTCGACGTCGAGTTCTCCACCGACGAATGGGACAAGACGTATCTCCTCGCCCAGGAGCGGGAGATGCTCGGCCTGTACGTCTCCGACCACCCGCTCTTCGGCCTGGAGCACGTCCTCGCCGACAAGGCCGACGCGGGCATCGCCCAGCTCACCGGCGGCGAGCACGCCGACGGCGCCGTCGTCACCATCGGCGGCATCATCTCCGGCCTTCAGCGCAAGATGACCAAGCAGGGCAACGCCTGGGCCATCGCCACCGTGGAGGACCTCGCGGGCTCCATCGAGTGCATGTTCTTCCCGGCCACCTACCAGCTCGTCTCCACCCAACTCGTCGAGGACGCCGTCGTCTTCGTCAAGGGCCGCCTCGACAAGCGGGAGGACGTGCCGCGACTGGTCGCGATGGAGCTGATGGTCCCCGACCTGTCCGCCGCCGGCACCAACGCGCCCGTCGTGCTCACCATCCCCGCGGTGAAGGTGACCCCGCCGATGGTCAGCCGCCTCGGCGAGATCCTCAGCCACCACAAGGGCGACAGCGAGGTACGGATCAAGCTCCAGGGCCCCACCAAGACGACCGTGCTGCGGCTGGACCGCCACCGGGTCAAGCCCGACCCGGCCCTCTTCGGCGACCTCAAGGTGCTGCTCGGCCCGTCCTGCCTGGCCGGCTGAACCCCGCCGGAACCGGCCACGTGAGCCACGTACGCGAGGGGCGCTCCCGCATCGGGGAGCGCCCCTCGTGTGTGCCTGGGCCGCAACGGCCCCTCACGCAGAGGTCAGTTGTGACCGAAGCGCTTCTGCCGGCCCTTGCGCGCCATCTCCGTCGGCGAACCCGGTGCGCTGTGCTGCTCGGCGGGCGGCTCGATCGTCATCGTCTGCTCGCCGGGGCCCGAGGCGCGCCGGGACTGGGGCTGCTTGCGGTCACGGTTCTTGTTCTTGGCCATGGGAATGCCTCCTGTGGGGGATCTGGGGGCCAGGGCCGCGACCAGATTCACATAGGCCGACACAAGCCGCATGTCGGACAATTACCCTGTGTGACAGGGGTGGTCGGCGGCCACCGCACCGAAACGCCACGCCGAAGATCGAGTTCCGGCCGTTAACCTCCGCGCGGTCGGGCAGACTCGAAGCGAGCCGGAAGCCAAACCTCCCGGAAAGAGGGTGGATCGCGTGGACCGCTGCATCGTCCTGGTGGACGCCGGGTATCTGCTGGGGGCCGCCGCCTCTCTCCTCGCCGGAGAACCCTCCCGGTCCCGGATCACCGTCGACCACACCGCCCTCATCCAGGGCCTGCGCGAACGCGCCGAATCGGACACCCAGCAGCCCCTGCTGCGCATCTACTGGTTCGACGGCGCCCCCGACCGCGTCCCTCAGCCCGAACACCGCAGGCTGCGCGTCATGCCCCGGGTCACCGTCCGCCTCGGCGCCCTCACCCGCAGCGACGGCCGCTGGGCACAGAAGGGCGTCGACGCCGCCATGCACGCCGAGCTGACCGAACTGGCCCGCAACCGCGCCTGCTCCGACATCGTCCTCGTCACCGGCGACGGCGACCTGCTGCCCGGCATGATGGCCGCCAAGGAACACGGCGTCGCCGTCCACCTGTGGGCCGTCCAGGCCGCCGACGGCGACTACAACCAGTCCGAGGACCTCGTCGCCGAGGCCGACGAACGCCGCGTCCTGGACCGCGCCTGGATCACCCGCGCCGTCCGCGCCAAGGAGACCTCCGGCGCCTGCCCGCCCCCGCCCGTGCCCCGCCCCGAGAT
>NZ_JALLGL010000239.1 GCF_023072675.1 Streptomyces sp. XM83C | reverse complement strand
CTGCTACCACCGCCCCAGCCACACCGGATTGGTGAACCCCGCCATCACCCCCGGCACCGGCCCCACCGCCGTCTCGTGCCGTACCTCCGCCCGCACATAGACCGCCCGCGCCGGCGTCGTACGCCACTCCACCACCCCCCGCCCAGACACCGGCAGCGGCGGTGACGCGAACGCCAGGCCCTCGTCGGTGACGAACCGGACCGTGCAGCGCGGGGCGCCGGTGACGGCCAGGCGGGCGATGACCGGGGCGTCCGGGCCGGCCTCAAGACGCTCCCCGATCCCGGCCGTACGACCCGTCGCGTCCCGCACCCCGAACTCCAGCTCCACCTTCGCCGACTCGGTGACACAGCAGCGCCCGGCCCGGATGCCGGCCAGGACCGCCGTCCGGGTCAGGTCGTCGGCGAGGACGACGGTCTGCGGATGCCCGACCCGGTCCGGCGGCCGGTGGGCGTCGCTGCCGCTCACCGCCGGAAGCCACCGGCGGCCCTGCGCGGCGGCCGTCACGAGCATGGCGTCCCAGGCGGCGAGGGCCGTCTCGTCGTCGGGGGTGTACGGCCCGTTCCACACCTCCACCGCGTCCGCCTCGCCGTACCCGAACCGCCAGCCGCAGCCCCGGCACTCGGCGTGCGGATGGGCCGGCACGACGAGCCCGCCCGCCCGGCGGATGCGCTCCGCGAACCGGGGAAAGGCGCCGTCGCGGGCCCGGTACCGCCAGTCGACGAACGTGCCCGGGTCGACCCCGACGGCGAGGCAGTGCCCGTTGCGCGTGGTGATCTCCTCGCCGAGCAGCACCAGCAGATCGTCCCCGGCGACATCGGCCCAATGCGCATGCCCCGAAATGGTGTTGTGCTCGGAGGTGTTGATGAAGTCCAGCCCGGACGCGCGGGCCTGCGCGCCGATCGCGGCGGGGGTGCGCCGCCCGTCGGAGTGCCAGGAGTGCATGTGCAGATCACCCCGGTACCAGGCCCGGCCCCGCCCGCGTGCCCGCTCCGGCGGATACACCGGCTCCCGCACCTCGCCGGGCGCGCCGAAGCCGAGGACGACGGTGATCTCGTACGACATCCCCTGCGGGGCGACCCCGTACGCGCCGAGCGCCACATGCCAGGTGCCCGGCCGCAGCGGGCCCGGCAGATAGCCGGGGGTGGCGTCGTCGGCGCGGACGGAGAACTCCCGGCGCGCCCCGCCCGACCAGCCGCGGAACCCGTCCCCGCCCGGCGCGGTGCCCCTCGGGTCGAACAGGCCGATGTTCAGGGAGTTGCCCGGCGTGCCCGCGGGCACGGGCGGCCGGTCGTAGACGTACGAGACAGTGATCTCCCTTACCCCGGGCGGCACTTCGAACGGCTCGTACACCATCTCGGGGCCGTCCGGCGTCAGCGTGCCGCGGATCGTCCTCGTCCGCCGCTCGCCGCCGTCCGCTGAAGCGAAGCTCACCCTTCTCAACGTAGGCGGGCCGGGCCGTCCCGTCATGTCGCGGCGGCGTGTCCGCGCCGGGACGGCGGCCGGGGAACGATCAGTGCGCTCGTATGCTCGAAGGATGACGACTTCCGCGAGCTCCGGCACCGGCCCCACCGAGAACGCCCTGCGTCGCGCCCTCAGACGGGCCCGGGACGGTGTCGCTCTGGACGTCACCGAGGCGGCGGTGCTGCTCCAGGCGCGCGGCGAGCATCTGCGGGACCTGACCGCGTCGGCCGCCCGGGTGCGGGACGCGGGCCTTCAGGCGGCGGGCAGGCCCGGCGTCATCACGTACTCCAAGAGCGTCTTCATCCCGCTGACCCGGCTGTGCCGGGACAAATGCCACTACTGCACGTTCGTCACCGTCCCCGGCAAGCTGCGCCGCGCCGGGCACGGGATGTTCATGTCACCGGACGAGGTGCTGGACATCGCCCGCAAGGGGGCCGCGCTCGGCTGCAAGGAGGCGCTGATCACCCTCGGCGACAAGCCGGAGGACCGCTGGCCGGAGGCGCGCGAGTGGCTCGACGCGCACGGCTACGACGACACCATCGCCTACGTCCGCGCGATCTCCGTCCGCATCCTGGAGGAGACGGGCCTGCTGCCCCACCTCAACCCGGGGGTCATGACCTGGACGGACTTCCAGCGGCTGAAGCCGGTCGCGCCGTCGATGGGCATGATGCTGGAGACCACCGCGACCCGCCTGTGGTCGGAGCCGGGCGGCCCCCACTACGGCTCCCCCGACAAGGAGCCCGCGGTACGGCTGCGCGTGCTGGAGGACGCCGGGCGTTCCTCCGTGCCCTTCACGTCCGGGCTGCTCATCGGTATCGGGGAGACGTACGAGGAGCGCGCGGAGTCCCTGTTCGCGCTGCGCCGGGTGGCGCGCGCCCACCACGGCATCCAGGAACTGATCATCCAGAACTTCCGCGCCAAGCCGGACACGGCGATGCGCGGCATGCCGGACGCCGAACTGGACGACCTGGTCGCGACGGTCGCCGTGGCCCGGCTGATCATGGGCCCGTCGGCGTGCCTCCAGGCCCCGCCGAACCTGGTCGACGGCGAGTACGAGCGGCTCATCGGCGCGGGCATCGACGACTGGGGCGGGGTGTCCCCGCTGACCATCGACCACGTCAACCCCGAACGCCCCTGGCCGCAGATCGAGCAGCTCGCCGAGCGGTCGCGGGCGGCCGGGTTCGAGCTGCGTGAACGGCTGTGCGTGTACCCGGAGTTCGTACGCAGGGGCGAGCCGTGGCTGGACCCGCGGCTGCTGCCGCACGTCCGTGCGCTCGCCGACCCGGAGACCGGGCTGGCCCGCCAGGACGCCGAGGTGCGGGGGCTGCCGTGGCAGGAGCCGGAGGACGTGTTCACCGCGTCCGGCCGCACCGACCTGCACACCGCGATCGACAGCGAGGGCCGCACCGGCGACCGGCGCGGCGACTTCGACGAGGTGTACGGCGACTGGGAGGCGCTGCGCGAGGCGGCGGCGCCCGGCATGACTCCGGAACGCATCGACGCCGACGTGCGGGAGGCCCTCACCACGGCCGCCGACGACCCGACGAAGCTCACCGACGCGCAGGCGCTGGCGCTGCTGCACGCGGACGGGCCGGCGCTGGACGCGCTGTGCCGGATCGCGGACGATGTGCGCAGGTCGGCGGTGGGCGACGACGTGACGTACATCGTCACCCGGAACATCAACTTCACCAACGTCTGCTACACCGGCTGCCGTTTCTGCGCGTTCGCGCAGCGCCGCACGGACGCCGACGCGTACACGCTGTCGCTGGAGCAGGTCGCCGACCGGGCGCAGCAGGCGTGGGACGTGGGCGCGGTCGAGGTGTGCATGCAGGGCGGCATCCACCCGGACCTGCCGGGCACCGCGTACTTCGACATCGCGCGCGCGGTGAAGGAGCGGGTGCCGGGCATGCATGTGCACGCGTTCTCGCCGATGGAGGTCGTCAACGGCGCGACCCGCACCGGCCTGTCGATCCGGGAGTGGCTGACGGCGGCGAAGGAGGCCGGTCTCGACACCATCCCGGGCACGGCCGCGGAGATCCTCGACGACGAGGTCCGCTGGGTCCTCACCAAGGGCAAACTGCCCGCGGCGACCTGGATCGAGGTCGTGGAGACCGCGCACGAGCTGGGCATCCGCTCCTCGTCGACGATGATGTACGGCCATGTCGACCAGCCCCGGCACTGGCTCGGCCATCTGCGCACCCTCGCCGCGATCCAGCAACGCACGGGCGGCTTCACGGAGTTCGTGACGCTGCCGTTCGTGCACACCAACGCGCCGGTGTATCTGGCGGGCATCGCGCGGCCGGGCCCGACGATCCGCGACAACCGGGCGGTCACCGCGATGGCGCGGCTGCTGCTGCACCCGTGGATCCCCAACATCCAGACCAGCTGGGTGAAGCTGGGCACGGAGGGCGCGGCGGAGATGCTCCGCTCCGGCGCGAACGACCTGGGCGGCACGCTGATGGAGGAGACCATCTCCCGTATGGCGGGCAGCTCCTACGGCTCCTACAAGTCGGTGCGCGATCTGATCGCGGTCGCCGAGGCCGCGGGCCGCCCGGCGAAGCCCCGTACGACGCTGTACGGGGAGGTTCCGGAGGAGCGGCGGCGCGCGGCCGAGGCCTCGGACGGCCATCTGCCGGAGCTGCTGCCGGTGTTGGACTGAATGCGGACGGGGGCGATCCGCCGGGGACTCCCCGTCCCGGCCGGCCACCCCGCGGGGCGGCCGGCCGCCCGGTGAGGCGGGCCACGCGGCGGGGACTCCCCGGCTCGCCCACGGCACGCACGTACGACACCTGGACGTATCGCTCGCGCTGCTCGGCCGTGAGCCGTGAGGAGCGCGGCCGGACCGCCACTTGCTGTCGCCCGGAGTCCGGGTCGACGTCGCGGACGGAGCCGTCGGCCGGTACGACGACGATCCGCCCGTCGGGGTCCACGGCGAGGAATGTCCTGCCGGCGTGGTCGACCGCGACCGAACTGAGCGTCGTCCATGAGCGGCTGGCGCAGGCCGACGAAGGAGGTCGCGGACGCGGAGGACGCCGTCGGCCAAGAGCACACCATGTGGCGGGTGTCCCGCGGCGCCCGCTGAAACCCCGGCGCGGGCGGCGTCCGGCAGCGGCCTCAGGGGTCGCCCGGACGGTCGGCCCCGCCGGGCCTCACAGTACGATGATCCGAACCTCGGTGCCGTCCGTACCGGGGCCGGAGACTGAGGAGATGCGTGCCCGTGCCTGCCCTGCGGCTTCCCTCGTGGGCCTGGGTCACCGGCCTGACCGCGGGTGCGGTCGCCGCGGTCGTGGTCCTGGCGGTCCAGGCCGACCAGGGCCCGAAGCCCACGGCCGTGGCCGCCCGTCCCAGCGCGCAGGCCTCGGCGTCGCCGTCGACACGGCCCGCTCCCGCGCCGACCGCGGTGAAGGTGCCGGACGGCTCCGGCACGGGCCGCCGTATCGTCTACTCCCTCGGTCAGAAGCGGGTGTGGCTGATCGACGCGAGTGACGCGGCGCGCCGCACGTTCACCGTGTGGCCGGGCACGGTCAGCCCCGACCCGGGCAGCTACACGGTGTCGATCCGGCGGGACGCGACGACCGGTTCGGACGGGGTGCCGATCGAGCACATCGTGTACTTCGCGGCCAAGTCCGGCCTGTCCATAGCGTTCTCCAACGCCGTGGACGGCTCCTCCCCGCCCGCCCAGGCCTCGGGGGCCAGGACGGGCGGTATCCGCATGGGCAAGCCCGACGGCACGGCGCTGTGGGCGTTCGCGACGACGGGGACGACGGTACGGGTCGTCGAGTAGACGGCCGTATCGGCGCGGGCGTCGGTCAGGACGCGTCCTGGGCCTCGGCCGGGGCCGTCTTGCCGGTGTCGCGTGCGGGCAGCGGCAGATGGTTGACGAGCAGGACGATGCCGCTGATCAGGAAGACGCGGGTGGCGGCGTCGAGTCCGTTCCAGTTCTTCGACTGCCACATCGCGAACCACTCGCCGCCGATCGCGATGAACCCGGCACCGAACAGCAGCATCAGCATCAGCAGCCCGTACGTGGCCCACTGCCGGGCCCGGCCGTGGGTGCCGCGCGCCCAGAACCAGGTCCCGGCGGCCAGGACGAGGGCGGCCACGGTCTCCCAGGCGATGATCGCGACGTAGGCGGCGTTCTGCAGACCCTCACTGGTGACGGCACGCCACATCAGGTCGTCGTCCTTGAACGTCGTGTCCATGGCCAGAACATGCTGTACGAACGCCTGATTGGTGTCGAAGTCGGTGATGTTCCCGAACGCGACGAGGCCGATGTAGAGGGCCAGGGTGCCGGTCAACAGCCCTGCGGCCAGTGGGACTATGCGTGTGGTGGGGGTGGTCATGCAGATCGTTTACCGCACGCGCCGCCACGGCAGGAAGGCTTTGAGCCAGAAGTCGACCGTTGCTGACCGTTCTCGTTCGATTACAGTGCTCGCGTCGTACGTACGGACGGAACCCGGGAGGTCGTGGTGGGTGGCACAGCCGGGACCGTCTGGGGGCGGGCCGAGCAGCAGGACTTCCGCAGCCGCGTGCGCGGAACCCTGCTGGGCGTCGCCGTCGGCGACGCACTGGGCGCGCCGGTCGACGCGGCCGACGTCGAGGAGATCCGGCAGCGCTGCGGAGCGGAGGGCGTCGTGGACCTCGTACCGGCGTACGGGCGTCGCGGTGCCGTCACCCACCTCACCCAGCTCACCCTGTTCACCGTGGACGGCCTGATCCGCGCCCAGGTACGGCGGGACACCGGGGCCTGGCATCCGCCGACCGATCTGCACCGGGCGTATCTGCGGTGGGCGGCCACCCAGCGCGACTGGGGACCGGACGAGCGCCGCAAGGAGGACGGCTGGCTGGCCCGCGAGGAGTGGCTGTACGTACGGCGTGACCCGACCCGCACACTGCTGCTCGGGCTGGGCGACGACCGCATGGGCACGCCCGACGCGCCGAAGAACCCCGGCGCGGACGGGCCGGAGGCCGCCGCGCGGTCGGCGCCGTTCGGGCTGCTCGTCGGCTGGGAGCCGCAACTGGTCGTGCAGCTCGCCCTGGAGTGCGCCACCCACACCCACGGGCATCCGGTGGCGTGCCTCGCGGCGGGCGCGTACGCGGCGGTCGTGCACGGGCTGGCCCGCGGCGACAGTCTCGACGGGGCGGTGCAGCACGCGTTGGCGCTGCTCGCGCAGCGGGCCGGCCACGAGCCGGTGTCGGACGCCCTCCAGCAGGCGCTCGGCGCGGTACGGCAGGGCATCCCGTCGCCCGCCAGGGTGGCCGGGCTCGCCGGGGCCGGCACCGCCGACGGGGTCCTCGCCGCCGCCGTGTACTGCGCTCTCGTGGGGGAGGACGTACGGCACGGGCTGCGGCTGGCGGTCAACCAGGACGGGCCGTCCGCGCCGACGGCCGCGCTCGCCGGCGGACTGCTCGGCGCGCTGCACGGTGACACGGCCCTCCCGCCGGCCTGGCTGGCCGAGCTGGAGGGCCGTCCCACGATCCTGGAACTCGCCGACGACTTCGCCATGGAGATGACCCAGGGTCCCGCCCTGCACGGCCCGGCCGCGTCGTCACCGGGGTGGCTGGCGCGGTATCCGCGGGCGTAGGGGCCGTAGAGGGCGGGGGGCTCGGGGCCGTTGCGCTGTGGGGGTGCCCCCGGTCGGGTCGCTCCTGGCCGGTCGGCCCTCGGCCGGGTCGGTCCTCGGCCGCGTCAGCCCTTGGCCGCCTGGGGGTGTGGGTCGCCGTCCGCGTCATGGAAACGCTCAGGCCCCCGCACCTTGGGATGCGGGGGCCTGAGCGGGGGGCCGGGCGAAGGTCCTACCTCAGCTCGTCGGGGCAGGGTGTGCCCCGCGGCAGGGTGTACGGCGACGCCAGCCGGTACGTGCCCGCCTTGGGTGCGACCAGCAGCGTCCACTTGTCGCCGAGCGCGTCCTCCTCGGTCTCCGTCAGACAGCCGTGAATGTTGTCGTACGTCTTCGGCGTGCCCTCGGGACGGTTCTTCGACGCCTCCGTCTCCTCGGGCGCCTCCAGCTTCTTGCCCTTCTCGTCGACCAGGCTCAGCCACGGCGAGTACGGGATGCGCACCAGGATCCGCCCCGGCTCACGCACCTCCATCGTCCACTCGCCCTGGTCGGTCCGCGTCACCTCGGCGTTCGGCTCGGCCAGCGGCGTCGGGTTGTTCACCTTGAACAGCTGCCAGTTGTCGTCGCCCCACACCTGCGTCAGATACGGCAGCCCGCGCCGCACCAGCGCCCGCTCACGCTGCCCGCCGTCCCCGTCCGGCTCGTCCTTGGAGAGGACGACGTAGTGCACGGCCCAGCGGCGCAGCCACTCGTGGTAGTTCGCAGAGTTCAGGGTGTCGTCGTAGAAGAGCGGGTTGCGCTCCATGTCGGCCTGCCGGTTCCAGCCCCGGGCCAGGTTGACGTACGGCGCGAGCGCGGACGCCTCCCGGTGGGAGCGCGCCGGCACGACCTCCACCCGGCCCTTCTCGGCGCCGACCTGCTGCAACTCGTTGACGAGCGGCGCCAGCGTGCGCGACCAGTTCGCGGCCGGCGCGGTGTGCACGATGTCGTCGATCGACTTGAAGCCGATCCACACCACGAACCCGACGAACGCCAGCACCGCCGCGTACCACTGCCGCGAACGCGGCACCGTGAACGGCAGCGCCGCCACCAGCGCCACACCCGCGAACAGCATCGCCAGCCGCGTGATGTTGGAGCCGATCTGCGAGCTGATCAGCCACACCAGCAGCACGGAGATCCCGTACACGGCGGCCGTGATCCGCACCGTCTTCCACGCGCGCGGCACCAGCCAGAACACGAACCCCGAGAACAGCAGCGGCAGCACCGTCGAACCGAACGGCATCGGCTGCGTGCCGGAGAACGGGAACAGCCACGCCGAAACTGCGACGACCGCGCTCGGCGCCAGACCCAGCGCCCACGCGCCCGGCCGCCGCTTCTGCAGGAACAGCGCCACCGCGACCAGCCCGACGAACAGGCCCGCCACCGGCGAGGCCATCGTCGCCAGCGCCGCCAGCGGCGCCGTCACCAGCGCCTTCGCCCAGCGCTTGTAGCGCCAGCGGTACGGCCAGCAGAACACCGCCGCGACCGCGCCGAGCGCGAACATCATGCCCAGCCCGAACGTGACCCGGCCGGAGATCGCGTTGCACAGGAACGCGAACACCCCGGCCAGCGACGCCCACAGCGGGTTCCGCACCGCCCGGCTGCGGATCAGGATCATGGTGAGCAGCCCGGCCGACACCGTCCCGGCGATCATCATCGTCGTACGGACACCGAGCACCGACATCAGATACGGCGACACCACGCTGTACGACACCGGGTGCATACCGCCGTACCAGGCCAGGTTGTACGCCGAGTCGGGATGCCGGCCGACGAACTCGGCCCACGCGTCCTGCGCCGCCAGGTCACCGCCACTGTTCGCGAACGTGAAGAACCAGACGATGTGCAGCAGGCCCGCGAGGGCGGTGACGGACAGCACCGGGTGCCGCAGCATCCGCTCCCGGAGCGCCATCAGCGGGGACAGCTTTCCGGGGGACGGGGGCTGAGGGGGCTCAGAGGAGGCCTGGGGCTCCTGGCGCTCCGAGGACTCCGCAGGCTTCGAGGACTTCGGGCGTTCCGAGTGCCCCGGGCGCTTCGCGGACCCCGTGGGTTCCGTGGGCTCCGGGGACGCGGGCTCCGGGGACGCGGGCTCGGGCGAGTCGGCCTCGGGGGCGGTCGCCTCCGGGCTCGGGGTGCCCTCCGGAGGCCCGTCCGCCGGGGGGCGGTCCGCTGTGGTCGTGTCCGCACGGCGGCGGTCCGCCGTGGGCTGCTCCGGTGCTTCGGGCAGCGGTATTCGCGGGCCGCCGCTCCGGCCCGGACCGGTGTCGTCGGCGCGTGTCGGCTCCGCAGTGGCCACCTGAAGGCACTCCCCGTGTCCCGCTCTTCTTCTCTCGGCCGCGCTCCGTATACGTCGGCTTCGACCTGTCCTGTTTCGTGACGCTAGCACGCAGGCCGCCGACGACGGGCACCGGCGAGGCAGGGCGGGGCAGGGCCAGGCGCGGCAAGGCCCGCCGCGCCCTGGGAGCGGGGC
>NZ_JALLGL010000238.1 GCF_023072675.1 Streptomyces sp. XM83C | reverse complement strand
CGGGCGAGGACTACCCTCGATCTTGCCGGGCCCCGCGCGCCCGGCCCCCCTGGGTTCGGCCCCCCGAGTGAAGGAAGCACCCCCGTGACGCACCCGTTCCTTGACCTGGCCCCGCTCGACGCGGCGCGCTTCGCGTCGATCGAGGACCGAGTGGCACGGCTCCTGCACACCGGGCAGGACGTGCTGATCATGCAGGGTGAGGCGCTGCTGCCGCTGGAGGGCGCGATCCGCGCCGCGGCCGGTGAGGGCACGACCGCGCTGAACGTGATCACCGGGCCGTACGGTCAGACGTTCGGGAACTGGCTGCGGGACTGCGGCGCCGAGGTGATCGACCTGGCGGTGCCGTTCCACACGGCGGTGACGGCCGGGCAGATCCGTCAGGCGTTCGCCGAGCACCCGGAGATCGACTTCGTGTCGCTGGTGCACGCGGAGGCGGCGACCGGCAACACCAACCCGGTCGCGGAGATCGGCCCGGTGGTGCGTGAGCACGGCGCGCTGTTCTATCTGGACGCGGTGGCGTCGGTCGGCGCGGAGCCCGTCCTGGTGGACGAGTGGGGTGTGGATCTGTGCGTGATCGGCGCGCAGAAGGCGATGGGCGGCCCGGCCGGTGTGTCGGCGGTGTCGGTGAGCGAGCGCGCCTGGGCGCGGATGGCGGCGAACCCGCGGGCACCGCGTCGCTCCTATCTGTCACTGCTGGACTGGAAGGAACGCTGGATCGACGCCGGCCGCACGGTGCTGCCGCACGCGCCGGCGCAGCTGGAGATGCTGGCGCTGGAGGCGTGCCTGAAGCGGATCGAGGCCGAGGGCCCGGACGCGGTGATGGCCCGGCACGCGCGCGTGGCGGCGGCCACGCGGGCGGGTGCGCTCGCGCTGGGCGGCGGCCTGGAGCCGTACGTCCATGACGCCGCGGACGCGGCGCCGGTGGCGACGACCCTGCGGGCGCCGGCCGGGGTCGACGCGTCGGAGCTGGTCGCGCGGGCACTGCGGAGCGACCCGGCGCTGCCGGTCAGCGCGGGAGGCGGCGCGCTGGCGAAGGAGATGATCCGGGTCAACCACTACGGCACCGACGCCACCCCGGCGACGGTCCGCGGCGCGCTGGCGGCGCTGGGGCAGGCGCTCGCGGAGCGCGGGCTGACGGTGGACGTGCCGGCCGCCCTGGACGCCGTCGACGCGGTGGACGCGGCGGCCCGGTAGCCGCCGGGGCGGCGGACAGGCCGTCCCGAGGCGCGTTCCGGCGACTGCGTTCCGGCGGGTGGAGGCGAGACTCCCCCGCCGGATCTCTTTTTCTCGAAAGCCATTCGTTCCGCATTCCCCGTGAATTCCGCGAAGACAGATTTCCCGTATTCTTCTGCCCAGTTCCCGCGAGGCTAAACGCAAAGATTTTGCGAAGGCCGCATGCAGCAATCCGCCAGGAATGCAGCGAGGATTACAGCGGTGTGATGCGTTCCACACGCCGCACCCATATGTGAAGTTTTTCCGCCTCAAACCAGGACAACACTCCCTGACCTCGTGCCCGTGTTCGCGCCCGCGTGATAACACAACTCGCGGCTGCTGAAAACCTCGTACGGCTATGCATTTTTGAATTTCTCTCGGTAAGTTCAATCCGCATGACTGCCGCACCAGCAGACCTGCTCATCGACCGTCCCACGGTGGCCGACGGATCAGCGCTCTGGCGTCTCGCCAGGGATTCGAAGGCCCTCGATCTGAACTCCTCCTACAGCTACCTGCTGTGGTGCCGTGACTTCGCCGGCACCTCCGCGGTGGTGCGCCGGGAGGACGGGCAGCCGATCGGGTTCGTCACCGGGTACGTACGGCCGGAGCGGCCGCGCACCCTGCTCGTCTGGCAGGTGGCCGTCGACCCGGCCTACCGCGGGCGGGGGCTGGCCGCCGCGCTGCTCGACGCGCTGACCGCCCGGCTCGTCGCCGAGCGCGGGATCACCGAGGTCGAGACCACCGTCACCCCCGGCAACACCGCCTCCGAGCGGCTGTTCGCCTCGTTCGCCGCCCGGCACGGCGCCGGCCTCGAACGGGAGGTGCTGTTCGACGCGGGGCTGTTCCCGGACGGCCCGCACGACCCCGAGGTCCTCCACCGCATCGGGCCCCTCTCCCACTGATCCGGCATTCCGCACACCCCACCCCGAGGAGCGATTCGTCGTGACCATCACCCAGCCCGACCTGAGCGTCTTCGAGACCCTGGAGTCCGAGGTACGCAGCTACTGCCGAGGCTGGCCCACCGTTTTCGACCGTGCGCGCGGCAGCCGGATGTACGACGAGGACGGCCATGAGTACCTGGACTTCTTCGCCGGCGCCGGCTCGCTGAACTACGGGCACAACAACCCGGTGCTGAAACGGGCGCTGATCGACTACCTGATGCGGGACGGCGTCACCCACGGGCTCGACATGTCGACGACCGCCAAACGCGCCTTCCTGGAGTCCTTCCAGAACCTGGTGCTGCGCCCGCGCGACCTGCCGTACAAGGTGATGTTCCCGGGCCCGACCGGCACCAACGCGGTGGAGTCCGCGCTGAAGCTGGCGCGGAAGGTGAAGGGGCGCGAGGCGATCGTGTCGTTCACCAACGCCTTCCACGGCATGTCGCTGGGCTCCCTCGCCGTCACCGGCAACGCCTTCAAACGCGCCGGCGCCGGCGTCCCCCTCGTGCACGGCACGCCGATGCCGTTCGACAACTACCTCGACGGCCAGGTGCCGGACTTCCTGTGGTTCGAGCGGCTGCTGGAGGACCAGGGGTCCGGCCTGAACCGGCCGGCCGCGGTGATCGTGGAGACCGTGCAGGGCGAGGGCGGCATCAACGTGGCCCGCGCCGAGTGGCTGCGTCGGCTCGCCGCGCTGTGCGAGCGGCAGGACATGCTGCTGATCGTCGACGACATCCAGATGGGCTGCGGACGCACCGGCGCGTTCTTCTCCTTCGAGGAGGCCGGCATCGTCCCGGACATCGTCACCGTCTCCAAGTCGATCAGCGGCTACGGCCTGCCGATGTCGCTGTGCCTGTTCAAGCCGGAGCTGGACGTGTGGGAGCCGGGCGAGCACAACGGCACCTTCCGCGGCAACAACCCGGCGTTCGTCACGGCGACGGCCGCGCTCCAGACGTACTGGGCGGACGGCTCCGCGATGGAGAAGCAGACCCGCGCCCGCGGCGAGCAGGTCGAGCAGGGCCTCATCGCGATCTGCGAGGAGAACCTGTCCGACGTCAAGGAGTACCGGGGCCGCGGCCTGGTGTGGGGCCTGGAGTTCCACGACAAGGCCCGCGCCGGGCGCATCGCGCAGCGCGCGTTCGAGCTGGGGCTGCTGGTGGAGACCTCCGGCCCGGAGAGCGAGGTGGTGAAGCTGCTGCCCGCCCTGACCGTCACCCCCGACGAGCTGGACGAGGGCCTGAAGATCCTCGCCCGTGCCGTCCGCGAGACCGCCTGAGACCCGAAGACCACCCCCGAGGCACGACCCCTACCTAGGAGGCATCGCACCACCGTGATCGTCCGTTCGTTCAAGGACATCGAAGGCACCGACCGGCATGTGAGGTCCGCGTCCGGCACCTGGGAGAGCAAGCGGATCGTGCTCGCCCGGGAACGGGTGGGTTTCTCGCTCCACGAGACGATCCTGTACGCGGGCACCGAGACGTCCATGTGGTACGCCAACCACATCGAGGCCGTGGTGTGCGTCGAGGGCGAGGCGGAGCTCACCGACCACGAGACCGGGACCACGTACACCGTCACGCCCGGCACCATGTACCTCCTCGACGGCCACGAGCGGCACACGCTCAAGGTCAAGGAGGACTTCCGCTGCATCTGTGTGTTCAACCCGCCCGTCACCGGCCGGGAGGACCACGACGAGAACGGCGTCTACCCGCTGCTGACCGAGCCCGAGGAGGTGTGAGCGGCATGACCACCACCGTCACCGATCTGTACCCCACGCGCGGCGCCACCGAGGTGACCGTGCCCCGGCAGGACCCGGTGGTCTGGGGCGCGCCGGACACGCCGGGCCCGATCGGCACCGCCGACCTCCAGGCGTACGAGCGGGACGGCTTCCTCACCGTCGACCAGCTGATCACCCCCGACGAGGTCGCCGTCTGCAAGGCGGAGCTGGACCGGCTGGTGGCCGACCCGGCGATCCGCGCCGACGAGCGTTCGATCGTCGAGCCGAAGTCCCAGGAGATCCGCTCGGTCTTCGAAGTGCACCGGATCAGCGAGGTGTTCGCGAAGCTGGTGCGCGACGAGCGGGTCGTGGGCCGGGCCCGGCAGATCCTCGGCTCCGACGTGTACGTCCACCAGTCGCGGATCAACGTCAAGCCGGGCTTCGGCGCAAGCGGCTTCTACTGGCACTCCGACTTCGAGACGTGGCACGCCGAGGACGGCCTGCCGAACATGCGGACCGTGTCCGTGTCGATCGCGCTCACGGAGAACTTCGCCACCAACGGCGGCCTGATGATCATGCCGGGTTCGCACCGGACGTTCCTCGGCTGCGCGGGCGCCACCCCGAAGGACAACTACAAGAAGTCCTTGCAGATGCAGGACGCGGGCACCCCGTCGGACGAGGCGCTGACGCGGCTCGCCGGCGAGCACGGCATCCGGCTGTTCACCGGGAAGCCGGGCTCGGCGACCTGGTTCGACTGCAACTGCATGCACGGCTCCGGCGACAACATCACGCCGTACCCGCGCAGCAATGTCTTCATCGTGTTCAACAGCGTGGAGAACGCCGCGGTGGAGCCGTTCGCCGCGCCGGTGCGCCGGCCGGAGTTCATCGGCGCGCGGGACTTCACGCCGGTGCGGTAGCGCCGCGCGTGCTCCCGGGGCAGCCGCCGCGCGGGTGTCCATCAGGGTCACCGGGCCGGGCCTCCTCGTGTGGGACGGGGGGCCCGGCCCGGTCGTGTGCCAGGGGCCGCGTGCCGCACACCGCGCGGCGGACGGGAACTGTCGGACGGGCTCTCGTGCCGGGTTGTCAGCCGTCGAGCGCGTCGAGGAGCCGGTCCACGTCCTGCGCGGTGTTGTACAGGTGGAAGGAGGCCCGCAGATTGCCGGCACGGTCGGAGACCTGGATGCCGGCCGCGCTCAACGCGGGCTGGCGTGCGCCCAGTCCGGGCACGGACACGATCGCGGAGTCCGGCGCCGGCAGCGGCTCGTGGCCGAGGCGTGCGAGCCCGGCACGGAACCGCTCGGCCAGCGCCAGGTCGTGGGCGCGGACGGTGTCGACGCCCAGTTCCTCCAGCAGTTCCAGGGAGGCACGCAGCCCGGAGTGGACCCCCAGGGCGGGGCTGACGTCGAACCGGCGTGCGCTGTGCGCGAGTTCGGCGACCGGGCCGTAGCAGCTCGCCCAGGGGTCCTCGGCGGCGACCCAGCCGGCGAGCAGCGGGGTGAGTCCGCCGAAGTCCTCGGGGACGACGAGGAACGCGGCGCCGTGCGGGCCGAGCAGCCACTTGAAGGTGGTGGAGACGGTGAAGTCGTACAGGTCCGCGTCGATCGGCAGCCAGCCGGCCGCCTGGGAGAAGTCGATGTAGGTGCGGGTGCCGTGCGTGCGGGCCGCCTCCCGCAGCGCGGGCAGGTCGGCGACGCGGCCGTCGGCGGACTGGGCGGCGCTGACGGCGACGAGCGCGGTGCCGGGCCGCACGGACTCGGCGAGCCGCTCCAGCGGCACGATGCGCATCTTGAGGTCGCCGCGGACGTGGAACTGGTTGATGACGGAGGTGAAGTCGTCCTCGGCGGTGAGGACTTCGGCTCCGGCGGGCAGCGAGGCCGCGATCAGCCCGGTCTGTGCGGCGACCGAGGGGCCGACGGCGACGCGGTGGACGGGGACGCCGGCGAGGCGGGCGAACGCCGCACGGGCCGCCTCGACGTCCTCGAAGAGCGGGTCGAGCGAGCCGCCCTCGGCGCGCAGCCGCACGGCCCGCTGCATCGCGGTCACGGTCCTGGCGGGCAGCAGACCGCTGCTCGCGGTGTTGAGGTAGGTGTTCTTCGGTGCGAACTCGGCACGGACGAGGCTCTCGAAGGTCTCCATGGGACCACTGTGGGCCCGCACCCACCCCAAGTCCATTGCGTTCTTTTACACGGTTTGTCCAAGCGTTGCTTATGGATGGGGTCCGAGCTGCGTCTTTCCGTCCGGACCCGCCCAGTCCCCCGGGTCAGCGCTGCGGGACGGCGCACCCGTCCGGCCCGCACGCGTCCGCGTCGGCTTCGCCGTCGGCCCGGCCGATCAGGGAGATCGGCGAGCGTTCGCCCCAGGCCTGTTCCAGGGCCCGGGTGAAGATCTCGGCGGGCTGGGCGCCGGAGACGCCGTACTTCCGGTCGAGGACGAAGAACGGCACGCCGGTCGCCCCGAGCCGGGCGGCCTCCTCCTCGTCGGCGCGTACGTCGGCGGCGTAGGCGTCGGGGTCGGCGAGGACCTTGCGGGCGGCGTCGGCGTCCAGTCCCGCCTCGACGGCCAGCTCGACGAGCCGCTCGTCGCCCTCGGTGAAGACGGAGCGTTCCTCGGCGAAGTTGGCGCGGTACAGGATCTGCACGAGCCGGTCCTGCGCGCCCTGCTCCTTGGCGAAGTGCAGCAGGCGGTGCATGTCGAAGGTGTTGCCGTGGTCGCGCCCGCGCGTGCGGTACGGCAGTCCCTCGGCGGCGGCCTGCGCGCCGACGTTGTCCTCGGCGGCCTGGGCCTGCGCCTCGCTCATGCCGTACTTCCGCGCGAGCATCGGGACGACCGGCGCGGCGTCGCCCTTGGCGCGGCCCGGGTCCAGTTCGAAGGAGCGGTGCACGACCTCCACGTCGTCCCGGTGGGGGAAGGCGGCGAGCGCCTTCTCGAAACGGGCCTTGCCGACGTAGCACCAGGGGCAGGCGATGTCGGACCAGATCTCGACGCGCAGGCTCACGGTTGACTCACTCCACTTCGCAGGGGCACGGAGACGTCCTCGGCCTCCGCCGAAGTGCGTGAACGTTCAAGCAGCGGGGTTCATTCCCGCGGTCGGAGAGGAACGGTCGGTTCCCGAGGGTCGGTCCCCCGGCCTCGTTCCCGGTTCCGGGCGTCCCCTCGGCGGGCGCCCGGAAACCGGGGTGCGGTCAGCGTTCCAGGCGGCCGTCGACACGGCGGGGAAGGCCGAGCGGGTTGTCGTCGCGCAGCTCCGGCGGGAGCAGGGCCTCGGGGGCGTTCTGGTAGACGACGGGGCGCAGCCAGCGCTCGATGGCGGTGCCCCCGACGGAGGTGGAGGTGGAGGTGGTCGCCGGGTAGGGGCCGCCGTGGTGCTGGGCGGGGGCGACGGCGACGCCGGTGGGCCAGCCGTTGACGACGACCCGACCGGCGAGCGGCGTCAGCTCGGCGAGGAGCCGGGCGCCCTTCCCCTCGCCCGCTGCCTCGGCCTCGGACAGCTGGACGGTCGCGGTGAGGTTGCCGGGCAGCCGGGAGAGCACGGCCGCGACCTCGGCGTCGTCCTCGTAGCGGGCGACGACGGTCACCGGGCCGAAGCACTCCTCCAGCAGCAGGTCGTGCTCGCCGCCGGCGGCGAGCCGGCTGGCCGGGACGGTGAGGAACCCGGCGCTGACGGTGTGCTCGCCGCCCGCGCCCGGCGTCACCGGGGAGTCCACCTCGGGCAGCCGGCCGCGCTCGGCGACGCCGCGGACGAAGTTGTCCCGCATGCGGTGGTCGAGCAGGACGCCGGGGTCGGTGTTGCTGACGGCGTCGGTGAGGGACTTCACCAGGCCGTCGCCTGCGGCGCCGGACGGCACCAGCACCAGGCCCGGCTTGACGCAGAACTGGCCGACGCCCAGCGTCATGGACCCGGCGAGGCCGGTCCCGATGGCCTCGGCGCGTTCGGCGGCGGCGGCCTCGGTGACCACGACCGGGTTGAGGGAGCCCAGCTCGCCGTGGAAGGGGATGGGCACGGGGCGGGCGGCGGCCTCGTCGAACAGGGCGCGCCCGCCCCGGACGGAGCCGGTGAAGCCGGCCGCTGCGACCAGCGGGTGCCGGATCAGTTCCAGGCCGGCGTCGAAGCCGTGCACCAGGCCGAGGACGCCGGCGGGGACGCCGTGCTCGGCGGCGGCGTCCCGGAGCACCTTGGCGACCAGCTCGGACAGGGCCGGGTGGTCGGGGTGGGCCTTGACGACGACGGGGCAGCCGGCGGCGAGCGCGCTGGCGGTGTCGCCGCCGGGGACGGAGAAGGCGAAGGGGAAGTTGGACGCCGAGTACACGGCTACCACGCCGAGCGGCACCTTGTGGCGGCGCAGGTCGGGGACGGGCGGGGTGGCGGTGTCGTCGGGGTGGTCGATGACGACGTCGAGGAAGGCGCCCTCGTCGACGATGCCGGCGAACGCGCGCAGCTGGTAGCAGGTGCGGGCGAGTTCGCCGGTGAGGCGGACCGGGCCGAGCGCGGTCTCCGCGTCGGCGACCTCCACCAGTTGGTCCCTCCTGGCCTCCAGCCGGTCCGCGGCGGTGCGCAGGAAGGCGGCGCGGACCGTGCGGTCGGCGAGCGCGTCCCGGGCGGCGTGGGCCGCTGTGACGGTGGCGTCCACCTCCTGGGCTGTGGCCTCCACCGCAACCTGTTCCCGCTGCTTCCCGGTTCGGGGGTCGACACTCCAGACTGGTGCTGCTGCCACCGCGGTGTCCTTCCCAGTACTCGCCCGCCCACCAGGGGCGTTCGATATACTGAACGCTGTCTCTGATGATGAATGCAGTTCGGAGACTATTTCCCGTCGGATGAAGGGGTCAAGGGCGATGTCTGCAGGCGAGACAGGCGGCGGGGCGCAGGTCAAATCGGCGGTGCGGACGGTCGAACTGCTGGAGTACTTCGCGGCACGCCCCGGCATGCACTCCCTCGCCTCCGTGCAGGAGGCCGTCGGCTACCCCAAGTCCAGCCTGTACATGCTGCTGCGCACCCTTGTCGAGCTGGGCTGGGTGGAGACCGACGCGACGGGCACACGGTACGGGATCGGGGTGCGCGCGCTGCTGGTCGGCACGTCGTACATCGACGGCGACGAGGTCGTGGCGGCGGCCCGGCCCACGCTGGACCGGCTGTCGGACGACACGACGGAGACCATCCATCTGGCGCGTCTGGACGGCACCAACGTGGTCTATCTGGCCACCCGCCAGTCCCAGCACTATCTGCGCCCCTTCACCCGGGTCGGCCGCCGGCTGCCCGCGCACGCCACCTCCCTGGGCAAGGCGATCCTTTCGACGTACAGCGACGAGCAGGTCCGCAAGATGCTCCCGGAGACGCTGCCCGCGCTCACCGAGAACACCATCACCGACCGGGAGAAGCTCATCGAGGAGCTGCACCAGGTGCGCGAGCAGGGCTTCGCCGTGGACCGGGAGGAGAACACGCTGGGCCTGCGCTGCTTCGGCGTGGCGATCCCCTACCGCACCCCCGCCCGTGACGCGGTCAGCTGCTCGGTGCCGGTGGCACGGCTGACGCCCGCGCACGAGCAGCTTGTCAAGGACGCCCTGTTCGACGCCCGCGACCGGCTGACGCTGGCCACACGGCACCTGTGACGGGCGGGCCCGCGCCCCGGTTCCACCCCCGCCGATCCGCCTGTCGGGCGGACCGCACCGGAGGGGCGGGACTGCGGGATTCCGAGGTGGTCCAGCGGGGCCGGAGGGGGCCGGACTGCGGGATTCCGGGG
>NZ_JALLGL010000237.1 GCF_023072675.1 Streptomyces sp. XM83C | reverse complement strand
GTCGTACACGCTCCGTGTCGGCCGCCCGCGCCCCGCGCGGGCGGCCGACACGGAGCGTGTACGACATGCCGTGCCCGGCTCCGCGGGTCATGCTGGAGGGCGGGCCGCCCGGCCCGCCCCGTGCCTCGTCACGACGCGGTCACGAAACCTCGCTTGACACCGTAGGCGCTCTTGCCGACCCCGGTGACCCGGCGTAGACCAGAGCGCACGGGACAGCGCTCGACGTTCGACGAGGCACGAAGAACGGGGCAGTGATGCGCAGCACGAGCAGCAATTACCGGACACGCAGGACGACGAGGGCCGCAGCCGCCCTGGCCGCGGGAGCGCTGGCGCTCTCGCTGTCCGCCTGTGGAGGCGACGACGACAACAGCGGCAGCGGCGGAAGCACCAAGGGCACGGAGACGGGCGGTTCCCTCTCCCTGCCGAAGCTCGACGGCACGACCCTGGAGGTCGCGGCCGTCTGGACGGGTGACGAGCAGAAGAACTTCAAGAAGGTCCTGGACGAGTTCAGCAAGCGCACGGGCGCGAAGGTGACGTTCGTGCCGGCGCAGGACCCGATCATCAACTTCCTCGGGTCGAAGATCGCGGGTGGTCAGCCGCCGGACGTGGCGCTGCTGCCGCAGCCGGGCGCCATCAAGCAGGCCGTGGACAAGGGCTGGGCGAAGCCGCTCAACGCCGATGTGCAGGCGGAGCTGAAGAAGAACTACTCGCAGGGCTGGCAGGACATCGGCAAGGTGAACGGCAAGCAGTACGGCGCGTACTACAAGGCCGCGAACAAGTCGCTGATCTGGTACAACGCCAAGGTCTTCGAGAACGCGGGCGCGAGCGAGCCGAAGAACTGGGAGGACCTGCTGAACACCGCGCAGACGGTGTACGACTCGGGTGTCACCCCGTTCTCGGTGGCGGGCGCGGACGGCTGGCCGCTGACGGACTGGTTCGAGAACATCTATCTGTCGCAGGCGGGCCCGGAGAAGTACGACCAGCTCGCCAAGCACGAGATCAAGTGGACGGACCCGTCCGTGAAGGACGCCCTGACGACGCTCGCCCAGGTGTGGGGCAAGCAGGAGTGGGTCGCGGGCGGCAGCAAGGGCGCACTTCAGACGTCGTTCACCGATTCGGTGGAGCAGACGTTCACCGGTGGCGACCAGCCGAAGTCGGCGATGGTGTACGAGGGTGACTTCGCGCAGGTCAACATCCAGCAGACCAAGGCCGAGGTGGGCACGGACGCGAAGGTGTTCCCGTTCCCGTCGGTGGGCGGCACCGCGCCGGTGGTCACCGGTGGTGACGCGGCGGTGATCCTGAAGGACTCGGAGGGCGCGCAGGCGCTGGTGAAGTGGCTGGCGTCGCCGGACGCGGCGACGATCCAGGCGAAGCTGGGCGGCTACCTCTCGCCGAACAAGAACGTGCCGAACGACGCGTACCCGAACGAGGTGCAGCAGACGATCGCGAAGGCGCTGATCGACTCGGGTGACGACTTCCGGTTCGACATGTCCGACCAGGCTCCGCAGTCCTTCGGCGGTACGCCGGGCAAGGGCGAGTGGAAGGACCTCCAGGACTTCCTGAGGAACCCGTCCGATGTCGCGGGCGCTCAGCGCAAGCTGGAGGCCGACGCGGCTGCCGCCTACGGGAACTGACGCGATGGCGTCGACAGCCGCGGGGGGTGTCGCGAAGACGCCTGCGACTCCCTCCGCCCCCCGTGGGCGCAAGGGCGTGACCGGTACGCGCTGGACGGTGGCGGCGCTGTTCCTGCTGCCGGCGCTGGTGCTGCTGGGCGCGCTCGTGGTGTACCCGATCGGGTACTCGGTGATCCGCAGCTTCTACGACCAGTCCGGTGACTCGTTCGCCGGCATCGACAACTACCGGGCGCTGTTCACCGACGACGGGATCCGCACCGCGCTGAAGAACAACATCATCTGGGTGGTGTTCGCGCCGACGATCGCGACCGCGCTCGGGCTGGTGTTCGCGGTGCTGACGGAACGGGTGCGCTGGGGCACGGCGTTCAAGCTGGTCGTCTTCATGCCGATGGCGATCTCGATGCTGGCGGCGGGCATCATCTTCCGGCTGGTGTACGACCAGGACCCGGACAAGGGCGTGGCGAACGCGGTGTGGGTGGGAGTGCACGACACGTTCGTGCAGTCGTCCGCGTTCCCGAAGGCGCATCCGGGCCGGCAGTCGCCGCTGGAGCCGGCGCGGGGCGGCGGGTTCGTCACGAAGGAGCCGGTGCACACCGGTGAGGCGGTGCTGCTGCCGCTGGTCGGTGTCGCCCCGGACCAGATGCCCGACAGTGCGAAGCCGGCGGTCGCGCCGCAGGCCGACCCGGGGAAGATCACGGGTACGACCTGGCAGGACTTCACGCGCGGCAAGGGTGTCGGCAGGCTGAACGGGGTGGACTCCGCCGAGCTGGGCTATGCCGGCATGAAGATCGAGGCGGTGAAGGACGGCAAGGTGGTCGCCACGGCGAAGGCGGCGTCCGACGGCACGTTCACGCTGCCGGCGAGTGCGGACGGGGCGCTGCTGAGGCTGCCGGCGAGCAACTTCACGGCGGCGTACAACGGGCTGGACTGGCTGGGTCCGGCGCTGGTGACGCCGTCCATCATCGGGTCGTACATCTGGATGTGGGCGGGCTTCGCGATGGTGCTGATCGCGGCGGGGCTCGCGGGCATCCCGCGTGATCTGCTGGAGGCGGCGCGGGTCGACGGGGCCAATGAGTGGCAGGTGTTCCGCAAGGTAACGGTGCCGCTGCTGGCGCCGGTCCTCGCGGTCGTCGTGGTCACGCTGATGATCAACGTGCTGAAGATCTTCGACCTGGTGTTCATCATCGCCCCGGGTTCCTCCCAGGACGACGCGAACGTGCTCGCCCTGGAGCTGTACCGCAAGGGCTTCTCGGAGGACCAGCCGGGCATCGCGAGCGCGATCGCGGTGTTCCTGCTGCTGCTGGTGATCCCCGTGATGTGGTTCAACATTCGACGGCTGCGGCGGGAGGTACGGCGATGACCACGGACGCCGGTGTCACCAAGGCGGCGGCCTCGCCGGCCGGTTCCGTCACGCCCCCTCGCCGGTCGCTGGCCGCACGGCTGGTGGGGGCGGTCAGCGGCGGTGCGCTGCGGGTGTTCCTGATCGTGGTGGGTCTGTTCTGGCTGGTGCCGACGATCGGTCTGCTGATCTCGTCGCTGCGCACGCCGGAGGACCTGGGCGAGAGCGGCTGGTGGACGGTGTTCACCGAGCCGTCGCAGCTGACCTTCGAGAGCTACCGGTCGCTGCTGGAGAACCCGGACATCCAGGATTCCCTGGTCAACACGGTGCTGATCACGGTTCCGGCGACGATCCTGGTCGTGGTGATCGGTTCGCTGGCGGGGTACGCGTTCGCGTGGATGGAGTTCCCCGGCCGTGACTGGTGGTTCCTTCTGGTGGTGGGGCTGCTGGTGGTGCCGGTGCAGGTGGCGCTGATCCCGATCGCGGAACTGTTCGGGAAGCTCGGCCTGTTCGGCACGGTCTTCGGCGTGGTGCTGTTCCACGTCGGGTTCGGTCTGCCGTTCGCGGTGTTCCTGTTGCGGAACTTCTTCGCGGAGATCCCCCGGGAGCTGCTGGAGGCGGCCCGGCTGGACGGCGCGGGTGAACTGCGGCTGTTCGCGCGGGTCGTGATGCCGCTGGGCGGGCCGGCGATCGCCTCGCTGGGCATCTTCCAGTTCCTGTGGGTGTGGAACGACATGCTGGTCGCGCTGGTGTTCACCAAGGCGGGCACTCAGCCGATCACGGTCGCGTTGCAGACGCAGGTACGGCAGTTCGGCAACAACGTCGATGTGCTCGCGCCCGGCGCGTTCATCTCGATGGTGGTCCCGCTGGTGGTGTTCTTCGCCTTCCAGCGGCAGTTCGTGTCCGGCGTCATGGCGGGCGCGGTGAAGTAGCGCACCCTGGCCCCGTGCGCGGGGGCGGTCCGGGCCGGTTCCGGGCCGCCCCCGCCGTCGTGTCCGGGGCGGGTCCGGGGCGGGTGATACGGGGTCAGGGGTACGAGGCATGTGGTGCCGGGAACGTGGTGCCGGGGCCCTGGACGTCCGGGAGGCGTACTCCGGCTGAGTGAGACAAGGAAAGACCGATAATCACACCGGGCATATACGGCAAATGCCTCGCCTTGTGGTTGGTGCCCGATGATGACGGTCACCGGTCTGCCCGCCCGCCGCGCGACGCACGGCTCCACGGCCCTGCGCGGGGGCCGTGCCTGGCGGCCGACGCCGTATCAGGTCTTCGGGCTTCTCTTCTGGCTGGTGATGACGCTCGCCTACTGGCGGGTGCCGCTGTGCTGTGACGCCGGGCAGCACGCGGCCGTGGTGGAGCGGCTGAAGGACAGCCTGCTGCACCCGCGCCATCCGACGGCGGACCTGCCCGGCACGGGCAGCCCCTACTACTCGCCGTACGCGGTCGCACAGGGCGTGTTCGCGCGGCTGACGGGGCTGGGCGGCTGGGAGGTGGTGCGGCTCGCCGGGCCGGTGAACCTGCTGGTGCTGCTGACCGGCCTGGGCCGGCTGGTGCGGGCGCTGACGCCCCGGCCGTGGGCGCCGGTGCTGGCGCTTTGCGCGATGACGCTGTTGTGGGGCACCGAACCGCTGTGGTGGAGCGGGTTCATGGGCCTGCTGTCGATGACCGGCAACCTCGGCTATCCGTCGGCGTTCGCCACCGGGCTCACGTTCTGGGCCTGGGCGCTGACGGCGGAGCGGGCCGGGGACACCGGCCGGGTGCGGTACGTCGGCCCGGACGGGCGGCGCGGCATGGCCGGGTACGCGGGGCTGGGTGTCCTGTACGGCACGGTCCTGCTGGTCCACCCGATCACCTCGGTCGCGGCGATGACGGGTGCGGTGGCGTTCGTCGCCGCGTGGCAGCGCAGCTGGTCGTGGGCGGTGGTGGCGCGCTGGGCGGTGACGGGCGGCGCGGCGGCGCTCACGGCGGCGGTCTGGCCGTACTTCGACGCGTTCACCCTGGTGGGGAACAGCGGCGTCGACGAGATACACCGGCCGCTGTACGACGGCCTCACGGCCCACTGCTGGTTGGCACTGCCGGCCGGCCTTCCGGCGCTGTGGCTGCGCGCCCGGCGCGCGGGGGTCGCGGACCGGCCGGGGACATGGCGTTCGGCATGGCGGGACCCGCTGGTGCTGATGGCCGCCCTGGACGTGCTGGTGGTGGCGTACGGCGGTGTCTCGGGGCACTTCACGTACGGCCGTGCGCTGGGCTTGACGCTGCTGGCGCCACAGCTCGCGGTGGCCGTGGAACTGGCGGCGCCCCGGCCGTGGCGACCGGGGCGGCGGCTGCTCGGCGCAGTGGCCGCGGGTGCCGCGCTGACCGGGTTCCTGACGGCGCAGGGCGGGGCGGTGGTGCCGCGCTCGCTGGACCCGGTCGGGTTCGAGCAGCCGCGGCACTGGCCGTCGTACGCCTGGGCGGCGCAGTACGTGCGGCCCGGGGAGCCGGTCATCGCCGACGGCTACTACGCCGTCCGCTCCCTGCCCGGGTACGGCGCCGATCTGGCCGTCCCCGTCTGGCCGGACCCGGCGCTGGACGAGGCGGAGCGGGCGCGGCGCGCGGCCGATGTGCGGGCGTATCTGTCGCCCTCGTCGACCCGCGCCGGGCGCGACGCGATCGCCCGCCGCTACCACGTGCGCTGGCTGCTGCTGACGCGGCAGCACCGGCTGCCCGAGGAGGCCGTGGTGGTGGCGTGGAGCGAGCGGACGGGCGAGGTGCTGGCGCGGGTCCCGCGGTGACGTCCGCCGGCCGCCCCGCCGACCCGGCGGGTGCGTGAGCCGGCCGGAAGGTCACTCGATGACGAGGTCGACGTCGATGTTGCCGCGGGTGGCGTTGGAGTAGGGGCAGACCTGGTGGGCCTGCTCGACCAGCTTGCGGCCGGTGACCTCGTCGACGCCGTCGGGCAGCTCGACGCGGAGGGTGACGGCGAGGCCGAAGCCCTCGCCCTGCTTGCCGATGCCGACCTCGGCGGTGACGGCGGCGTCGCTCACGTCGACCTTGGCCTGGCGGCCGACCAGGCCGAGGGCGCTGCCGAAGCAGGCGGCGTACCCGGCGGCGAAGAGCTGCTCGGGGTTGGTGCCCTGACCGTCGCCGCCCAGCTCCACCGGCATGGACAGCGCGAGGTCGATCTTGCCGTCGGAGCTGACGGTGCGGCCCTCGCGTCCATGGGTGGCGGTGGCGACTGCGGTGTAGAGCGCGTCCATGTCTGAACCATCCCTCTCGTCGGATTCCGGCGGACCGGTCGGTCCGGCCGCCGCACGACCACAAGTAGAGCACACGATTCAATTGGACACAACTGAATGGCGGGCAAGAGCTATCCTGGAGACATGACCCCGACCCCGTCCACCGCCCCGCCCGCCTCCGAACCGACTCCGGAGTGGCTCCACCTGGACCGCCAGATCTGCTTCTCCCTGCACGCCGCGTCCCGCGCCTTCAACGGCGTCTACCGCGTCGTCCTCAAGGACCTCGGCCTCACCTACCCCCAGTACCTGGTGATGCTCGTGCTGTGGGAGCAGGGCGAGCTGCCGGTCAAGAAGCTCGGCGAGCATCTGCGCCTGGACTCCGGCACGCTGTCCCCGCTGCTCAAGCGGCTGGAGGCGGCCGGCCTGGTCCGGCGTGAGCGCAGCGCCCGCGACGAGCGTGTCGTCGAGGTGCGACTGACCGAGGAGGGCGACGCGATGCGGGTGCGCGCCCTGGAGGTGCCGCGCCGTATCGCCGCCGCGACGGGCTGCACGGCGGAGGAGATCCACGAGCTGCGCGCTCGCCTCGACAGCCTCACGGAACGGCTCGACGCGGCGGCGAAGGCGGGCTGACCGCAGGAGCCGCGCAGCCGGCCGGGCGCCCTCGAACACGACAGGCGGCATTCATCACCTCTTGCCGGAAATGAGAAGCTCTCCGGCTTACGATCCGGCGTGATGATCCGCCGTGCGCCCGTCGCCCTCCTGATCGCCGCCTGGTCCGCCACCCGCGCCCTGATGCTGTGGCTGCTGACCCTGGACGGCCACCCGCTCCTCGGAGGGGGCGGGGTGTCCCGCGAGGTGCGGGAGCTGTACCACCACTGGTACGGCGTGCTGTCCCACGGCGGCTTCCCCGTCGGCGACCCGCTGTGGCAGTACCCGCCGGGAGCGGGGCCCGTCCTGCTGTCGCCGGGGCTGCTGCCGGGTCTGGCCTACGTCCACGCGTTCGTGGTGCTGGTCCTCGCCGCGGACGCCGTGATCACCGCGGCCCTGGTCCGTGCGGGCACCACCCCCACGCGCAGCCTGCGCGGCGCCGCGTACTGGATCGGCGGGCTCCCCCTGCTCCTCCATGTGCCGCTCGCCCGCTACGACGTCCAGGTCACCGCCCTCGCCGTGCTCGCCCTGCTGGCGCTGCCCCGCTCCACGCGCGCGTGCGGCGCGCTCGTGGCGCTGGGGGCGCTGGTGAAGGTGTGGCCGGTGCTGGTCCTGCCGGGCGTGCCGAAGGGGCGCGCGGCCCGGACGGCCTGCCTGTGTGCGGCGGCGACCGGCACGGCCGCGCTCACCGCACTGGCCCTCGCCCTCGACCGCCCGCTGGACTTCCTGCGCAACCAGGGCGGGCGGGGCGTGCAGATCGAGTCGGTCGGCGGCGCGCTGCTCTCGCTGGCCTCGCACGCCGGCTGGCCGGGCACGGTCCGCTACCGGTACGGGGCGATGGAGTTCACCGGCCCGTACGCCTCATCCGTCGCGCACGCCTCGCTCGCCCTGACGGCCGGCGCGTTCGCGATGCTGCTGCTGTGGCGGGCGCGGGCCCGCCGCTGGACGCCCGCGACGCCGTACGACGCCGCGCTGTGCGTGGTGCTGCTGTTCACCGTCACCAGCCGGGTGATCAGCCCGCAGTACATGATCTGGCTGCTCGGCCTGTCCGCGGTCTGCCTCAGCTCCCGGCACACCGCGCAGCGGCCGGTGACCGCGCTGGTGGCGGCGGCGACCGCGCTGAGCGCCGTGATCTACCCGGTCTGCTACGACGAGGTCATGGCGGGCACCTGGCCGGGCACCGCCCTGCTGGTGGCGCGCAACGCGCTCCTGCTGGCCGCCGCCGCGCTGTCCTACGTACACCTGTGGCGCACGACCCGCCCGGCCCCGTCCTTCCCCGGCCAGCAACAGCACCCGGCGCTCACCTCTCCGGCGGGGCAGTAGCCCGTACTGCCGTCCCCGTCGGGCTGCACGGTTCGGTACGGCGGACGAGGTCGGCCGGCTGCTGCGGGCCGGTGCCGCACCGGCCGTGGCCAGAACCGTCCCGGACCCCGGACGTGCAGAAGTCTCCGGTCGGAGTCCTTCGGGTCCACCACGACCAGGGCCTCGTGTGCGCGCCCTTCCCTCTGGGCGTTTCCGCCTTCCGCCAGGAAGTTCTCGAAGGTCGCCACCGGGTACTCGCTGAATGCACTGACGACCAGTTCCGCGCCCAGCACCATGTCCTGCATGAGCGTGTCCTGGACCACTATCCGCCCGGGTTCGGGGCCCTCGAAGGTGGAGTTCTCGGCCGGAGCGACAGCGGCTGTTCTGGTCATGGAATGTCACCTCTCGGGTCGGCCAGTAGCTGAAACTGGCAGTACGCCAGGCTGCGGCCCACCCCCGGCACGACACTCATGTGGCCGTACGGCCCGCACGGCCATCGTGGGGTGACCGCGCGTCGGCACGCGCCATCTGCCCGACCACACGAGTGACAAGCACGGCGTACGGGTTCAGATGCGCGGGCCCGCCTCGGGAAGGCAGTCCCGCCGGCCGGAGGCGTGTCAGGCCCGGCAACCGCGCTTCACGGCACGGCCGCCGACAGCGACCCTCGATGCCGGGACGCGGGGTTGTCCGCCGTGCCGGGACGGGCATCGGCGGGTGCGGCTCACAGGGTCCGCAGTGCCGCCGCCGTCGCCCGGGTCAGGGTCTCCAGGTAGTCCTTGGGCGGCTCGGGGCCGCGGATGACCACCGAGCGCCAGTACAGGGGGCCCGAGATGAGGTCGAGGGCCAGTTGGCCGTCGGCGTCCGGGCGGATCTCGCCGCGCCGCTGGGCCGCCGCCACGATGCCGCTCGCGACCCCGTCCTGCCCCTCGCGCAGCGCCTTCTGCAAGGCCTCGGCGATGTCCGGGTTGCGGGCCGCCTCCGCCTGGAGGTCGGGGATGATCTGCGAGGCCACCGGGTGACGCAGAAAGCGCGCCGTGACCTCGTACAGCAGCCGCAGATCGCCCTCCAGGGTGCCCGTGTCGGGGGCGGGCAGCCCCATCACGGCGAGCGCCGACACCACGTCCAGCACGAGATGCAGCTTGGAACGCCAGCGCCGGTACACCGCCGTCTTGCCGACCCCGGCGCGTCGTGCGATGCCCTCGATGGACATCCGGGCGTAGCCGACCGCCGCCAGCTCCTCGAAGACGGCGGCGCGGATGGCCTTCGTCACGTCCTCGCGGAGCACCGCGGCCCCGGCGGGCCGCCTGCGGCGCGGTCGCGGGCCGGGCCCGGCCGCGTCGTCGGCGTTCGTCGTCATGCGGACCAGCATAGGCGTTACGACGAAACGGTTGCGTTCCATCGTGGAAACGGCCTACGCTCACGTTGCGACGATACGGTCCCGTCCCGACGTATGAGAGGCGTACGAGGCAGCCCCGAGCCCCCCCCGTCTCTTTTACC
>NZ_JALLGL010000236.1 GCF_023072675.1 Streptomyces sp. XM83C | reverse complement strand
GTGTCGTACGGCCGTGGGCTGTGGTGTCGGGGCGGGCGGGCGGTGCCGTGGTCACGAGGGGCGCTCCGTCCCGTGCGGGCCGCGGCGCAGCAGGCCGTCGGCGATGTGCAGTCGCTGCATGTTGCTCGTGCCCTCCATGAACTCGAAGCCGCGGGCGTCACGCGTCCACTTCTCCAGCAGCGGGTCGCTGACCAGCCCGGCCGGGCCCAGCACCCGCGCCGCCCACTGCCCGACCGCCACCGGCAGCGCGCTGCCCGCGAGCTTGGCCACGGCCGGGGCCGCCCTCGGATCCGGGTTGCGGTCGACCTCCGCGGCGGCCCGGTAGGCCAGCTCCCGTGCCGCCTCGACACGGGAGCGCAGCGCCTCGGCGCCGGGCGCTTCGGGGGCGAGTTCGCCGACGCGGTCCAGCATGGCCAGCGCGGTGCCCACGGCCATCGCCCCGACCTGGATACGTACGTTGTTGAAGGTGCGCAGCGCCCCCCACAGTCCCCGCCGGGACACCGGGAGATGAGCGCCGAGCACCTGTTCCTCGGCGACCGGCAGCCCGTCGAAGTCGATCTCGCTCAGCCAGGCGCCGCGCAGCCCCAGCGTGTCCAGCCGGCGAGCCGTCCAGCCGTCGGCGGGCCGCTCCACGAGCACCGCGCGGATCGACAGCGCGGACGCCCCGGTCCGGGCGAAGACGACGCCCACGCCGCCGCGGGCCGCGTTGCCGATGTACCGTTTGCGGCCGTACAGCGCGTACCCGTCGGGTGTCCGCTCCAGGCGGGTCTCCAGGGCGGTGGCGTCGCTGCCGTGGTCCGGCTCCGTCATCGCGAAGAACGTCCGTGTCCGCCCGTCGGCGACCCGGTCGTGGAACCGGTCGCGCTGCGCGGGGCTGCCCAGCGCGTCCACGACGATCCCGGACAGGGCCGGTCCCGGCGCGCCGAGCAGGGCGCCCGCGTCGCCGCGGGCCAGTTCCAGGGTGGCGACCACCCGTTCCAGGCAGGTGCCGCGCCAGCCGGCGAGGAGCCCTTCGGCGCCGGACGCGTGGCGCCGCTCGGGCGGCTGCGCCGAGGCGCGGATCAGGGCGACCGCCGCCGAGTCGAACGGCAGGGCGGCGCCCTCCGGGTCGGCGTCGATGGCGAGCGCGTGCTCGCGCAGCTCCCGCGCGACCTCGGCGACGCCCGCCCGCAGCGCGCGCAGCCGGTCGTCGCCGTCGACCACACCGGTGCCGTAGCGGCGTACGGGCGTACCGGGGGCGTGGACCGTGGTGCGGTCGGTGCGGTCGTGGTACGGCGCGGTCGCCGCGTCCGCCGATGTGCCGCTGTGCGGTCCCGTGGCCGTCGCGCCGGCCTCGGCGGGGCTCTGCGCGGTGCCGCTGTACGTCGCTGTCATGCCGCATCCTCCGTCACTTCGACGACCGCTGCCTGGAAGTAGGCGCCCATGCCCTGCGCGGCGAGCACACACCGCTGACCCGGCGTCAAGCGGCCGGTGCGGTCGGCGTGGGCGAGCGCCATCAGCGCGTCCACCCCGAAGGTGTGGCCCTGCTCGGGCAGCAGATCGAGGTACACGTGGTCCATGGGGATGCCGAGGGCGCCGCTCACCGCGCGCCACACGAACGCGTTGGACATGTGCGGCATGATCCAGTCGATGTCGTCCCGGCCCAGCCCGGCCTGCCGCACCGCCGCGTCGATCACGCCGGCCATGCCCTCGACGCAGGCGGTGCCGAACTCCCGGCTCTCCTCGGTGCTCATCCGCAGATTGCGGTGGAACCGGGCGTCCCGGACGGCGGCCCCGCCCAGATAGCGGTAGCGGCCCCGGTGCCGTTCGCCGTCCCGGCCCATCACGACCGCGGCGGCGGCGTCCCCGCACACCACGAACCCGGGGATGATCCGCGACAGATCTCCCATGCTGCCCTGGTCGCCGCCGAGGACCAGCACGAGGTCGTCGGGGGAGGCGCCGGGCCGGCGCAGGAACCGTTCGGCGAGGTCCGTGCCGCGCAGCACCGACGCGCAGTTGATGCGGGAGATGCCGTACACCGGCACCCCGGGCAGGCCCAGCCGCTCGCGGAGGTGCCCGGCGAACTCGTCGTGGTGCCCGAAGGGCTGGACCAGCAGCGTGTGCCCGTACAGCACCAGTGCGGCACGGCGGCCGTCCAGCGCCTCCTCCGCGGCGTCCAGCAGCAGCTCCAGCAGGGTCTCCCCGTCGGCCAGCGACGGGCTGGTGCGCAGCCCGAAGATCCGGGTGAACAGGCGCCGTTCGGCCCGGGGCCGGTCGTGGCGGGCGAGGATCTCGTCGACGGAGTCCCGTCCGCTCGGCACCCGCGCCGCCACCCTGGACAGGGTGATCGTCATGGCAGCCCTCCTGTCGGTGCCGGCGCGCGGCCGGTCACGCCGCCGTTTTCCGCATCTGGGCCGTCACGTAGTCGGACAGGCTCCCGAAGGAACGGAACACGTCGGCGTCCAGCTCCTCCGGGTCGATCTCCAGTCCGATGGTGTCCTCCAGGCTCATCAGCAGTTCCAGGACACTGGTGGAATCGAGGGCGAGGTCCTCGAAGAGACGGGTCTCGGGGGTGAGTTCACCGACCTCTCGATTGAGCACCGCCTCCAGCGAGATCCTGATGTGCTCGGCGACCTTCTGCTGCTCCATGGCACGTCCTTCGCATGGCTGGGTGGTGGGACCGGGATGTCCGTCCGGAAAGGCGGGGGAATTCACCCGGGAGAGGCCGGTGCCCGGTCCGGCCGTCCCCGCCCGGGATCGGGCAGCGGAGAAATCCGTACCGGAATCCCGTGGCGGCAAGGCTAATCGGCGGGGTGCGTCATGCGGACGGCGTCCCGGTGGCAGTTATTTCCCGGCATTTGGATGTCACCGGGCGACCAGCAGCCCGGCCAGGTCCCGCAGCGGCAGCGGCCCTGCGAGGTCGCGCACCGACAGCCCGTTCCAGCCCGCCGCGTGCAGCGCGGCGAGCACGGCGGGCGCCCGCAGCAGCCGGCCGCCCCCGGCGACATAGCCGGCGCCGGCGTCCGGCGCGGCGGGCCCGCCGGCCTCGGCGACCGCCCGCAGCAGCGCCTCCTCGGCGCCGGGCGCGGCGGGTCCGGGCGTACGCGGGGCCCCGGTGTCGGCCGTGGCGGCGCCGGGGACCGCCGCGCCGGGGAGCGCGGTGTCGGGGGAGGCCGTGTCGTGGCCAGTGGCGTCCGCGGCGGGCTCCGGCAGCGCCGACAGCCCGGCCAGTTCGCTCAGCCGCAGGTCATCGCCGGTGTCGGCCTGCTTGGTGATCAGCTCCTCGCAGCCGCGCAGGAAGCGTTCCACCGCGTGCGCGGACAGCACCGCGCCCGACGCGCGCAGCGCGAGCGTGACGCCGTCGGCCCACTCGTGGACGCGGAAGTAGGCGTCGGCGCCCGACCGCGCCCAGGCGACGGGCTCCGGGTTCCGGGCGAACCGGGTGCGCCGCGTGCCGCAGGAACGGGGCGCGTAGTTCAGGAAGTTGACCTCGGTCTCCACCCGGACCGGCCGCCCGCGCCGCCCGGCCTCCTCGGCGAGCAGCTCCAGCGTCTCGTCGTACGCAAGCGGGGGCCGCTCCTGGGCGTGGCGCACGGCGTCCGCGGTGGCCCGGACGATCTCGCCGAACGTCGGGTCGTCGCCGTCCGGGAGCCGCACCGCCGTGAGCAGAGGGTCGAACATGCAGGTCAGTACGTCCATGGTGGGCGCGTCACCGCGGTGGCTGGAGAACAGCCAGAACGGCACGACGGGGCTGCCCGTGTACACGGCCGTCAGCGCCGTGAACGCGGCCATGTGCACCGCCGACGGCCACACCTGGAGCCGCCCGGCCACCTCCCGTGCGGCGGGCAGCAGGCGGGGCGAGGTGAGGGTCGCGCTGTACGACTCGCGCGCCTCTGCGGACGTACGGCGGGCGGCGTACAGGTCCGACGGCAGCCGCGCGGCCTCGGCCCGCCACGGCGCGCGCCGCCCGTCCGCCGGACCCCGCGGCGCGGTGTCCTGCACGGCGTCCCGTGCGGTGCCCGGTGCGCCGTCCTGTGCCGTGCCCGATGCGATGTCCTGTGCGGTGCCCGGTGCGCCGTCCTGTGCCGTGCCGGTCGTGGGCAGGTCGGCCGGCTGGCACAGCACCGGGGGCAGCGCGGCGGGCCGGCCGGCCGCGGCGGCGGTGAGCAGGGCGTCCAGCTCGCGCAGGAGCGCCGCGATGCTCCAGTCGTCGAAGGAGATGTGGTTCAGCACGAGGACCAGCCGCCGCACCCGCCCGTCCACGGTGACCAGGCAGGCCCGTACGGGCCACTCCGCGGCAAGGTCGAAGTCCCGCTGCGAGCAGTCCCGTACGGCCTCCGCGACCGCCCCGCCCCCGTCGGCGGCGACCACCCGCACGGGCAGCGGCGCCGGGGCGTGCACGATCTGCCGGGGGAGGCCGTCCTCGCCGACCGGGAAGGTGGTGCGCATCCCTTCGTGGCGGCGCACCAGCAGGTTCAGCGCCGCCCGCACCCGGGCCGGTGCCAGCCCCTCGGGCAGGGGCGGGTCGAGCACGATGTGCGTGTCGTGGCGTGCGTCGGCCGGGAGCTGATGGTGGTGCAGCCAGAAGTACCGCTGCCCCCGGTTCAGTTCGGCCCTCCTCACCTCGCGGGACGCCGGAGAGGGCCGTGGCGTGCCGGTGTCCTCCGGGCCGCCTCTCGCAGCGCTGGTGTTCTCCTGGCCGGCTCCCGCACGGCCGGCCTTTTCCGGGCCGAATTGCGCGGGTCCGGTCGTGGGTGCGGTGCCGGGTGTTCCGGTAGCGGGCATCCGATCCTCCCTGGCCGTGACGATCGCCGTCCTCGATGATGAGGTGGCGGCACCGCCCGCACCTACCGGATTCCGGTGTCACCAAAAGGACGGTGACAAGATGTCACCGGCACGCCGGGAGAGGGCACCGGGTTTTCGTTGACAGCGTCCCCGCCCGTTCGTCAGCCTTCCATCACCGGCCACGGAACTTCCGCGACCGGCGCATTGCACAGCGCCGTACTTCCGACTTCCGTCGTCAGCCGTTGCCTGCCCCTTTTTTCGCGGGCCGTCATTTCTGCGCTGGGCGCGGAAATCACCGGACGGCGCATTTCTGTCCAGATGTTTTTCTGTGGAGGTGAATCGCATGACCAAGGCTGCCACCAAGGCCGCGTCGAAGGCTGCGTCGAAGGCCGCTGCCAAGGCCGCGACGAAGGCTGCCGCCAAGGCTGCTTCGAAGGCCGCTGCCAAGGCCGCTGCCAAGGCCGCCGCGAAGGCCGCCGCGAAGGCTGCCTGATCCACCGTGGCATGGCGCCGTCCTCCGCGACGGCGCCATGCCACAGCGCCTTTCCCACACCGACCGTGTGCCGGGCCGCCACCGCCGAGACCGCCCAGGTCGTGTCCGACCTGAGCCGGAACCGCCGGGCAGCCGGGCCGCAGGAGGTTCTCGGAGGACCCCCATGACGGACTTGATCGCCACGTGCGAGCGCGCCGCCCACCGGGACGGCCTCGCCGTCGGACTGGCCGCGGCGCTCGACGGATTCGACCCCGACGCGGCCCCCGGCCCGGTCACCGCCGTACCGTCCGAGCGGGTCGCTCCGGGCCGCGAACTGGTGCCGCACCGCGTCGCCGAGGCGACGGGCATCTCCTTCGTCCGCTGCGCCGACACCCCGCCCGCCGGGGCCGAGGCGCTCACCGCTGTGAGCGTTCTCGTCGCCGCCGCCCGGCTCGGCGCCACCCGCCGGCTGCTGGACCACGCCGTCGAACATCTGTCGGGCCGCACCTCGGGCGGTGAGCCCACCATCCGCAAACAGCTCGTGCTGGGCACCGTCGCCGACGTCCTCACCGGGCTCGAGGCGCTCCGCGCCCAGCTGAGGGTGGGCGCGGACTCGGCCGCCTCCGTCGCCGACGTGCACGACCAGATCACCGCGCTCGACTGGGAGACCGCCAAACTCCTCGGCGCCAGCGGCTTCATGGCCGACGGACCGGGCCGCACCGCCCATGTCTCCCACCTCGTCGCGAACTGCTGGACCGTCCGGGACGGTGGCCGATGACCGGCCTCGACCCGACGCTGCGCGCGCTGCGCGAGACCGTCGCCGAGGCGGTGCCCGACCTGCGGGCCCGCGCCCTCGCCGTGGACGCCGACCCCACCGCCCTCGCACCGCACCTGGACGCGCCCGGCCTGGACCTGGTGCGCTCCGTCACCACCCCGAAGCGGTACCGCGGCCGGCTCGCGCCGACCCCGGCGGACGCCTACGCCACCGAGTCCTGCCTGGCCCGCGTGGTCGGCACCGTCGAACTCGCCCGCGGCGACGCGGCGATGCTCACCGCGAGCCCCGGCCCGTCCCTGGCCGGCGTGGCCGTGGACACCCTGGGCTCCGAGGAGCAGCAGGACCACTTCTACGACACCATCGGCGACGGCCGTACCTGGACGTTCTTCGCGATGACCGAGCCCGGCCTGGGCAGCGACGCCACCATGCTGAGCGCCCGGCTGGAACGCGATCCCGACGGCGGCTACCGGCTGTACGGCACCAAGCGGTACATCAGCAACGGCACCCGGGGCCGTATCGGCGCGGTCTTCGCCCGCACCGGCCCGTCCCCGCTGGCCATCCGCGCGGTCCTGGTGCACACCCCGGCCGACGGGTTCACCAGCCGTGCCCTGGAGTTGACCGCGCTGCGCGGGGCCCGGCTCAGCGAGCTGCGTTTCGACGGGGTGCGCGTACCGGAGGAGATGGTCCTCGGCAGCCATCTGAAGCTGTCCCGGCGCGGCATCTGGGGCGCCATGCGCACCTTCAACTACATGCGGGTGCACATCGGCGCGCTCGCGGTGGGCACCGCCCTCGCCATCACGGAATGCGTACGCGAACTGCGGCCCCGCCTCACCGCGGCTCAGGTGCCGACCGCCCGGCTGCTGGCCGCCCGGCAGCTCGTGTACGACGCCGCCGCCTCGGTGGACGAGCACCCCGACGACCAGCGTCTGCCGTCCATGGCCAAGCTGAACGCCACCCGCCTCGCCGTGGCCACCGCGCACTGGGCGGCCGGCGCGCTGGGCCCGGCGGGCCTGCTGGAGCATCCGCTGCTGGAGAAGTGGAGCCGGGACGTCTACGGCTTCGAGTTCATGGACGGCACCAGCAACATCCAGCGACTCCAGATCGCCCGCGACCTGTGACGCGGGCGTCCCTGCACGGACCGGCCGAGGAAGGGCCCATGACCGCAACCGCCACGACCGCCACCCCCCGGTGGTCCGCGCGCCCGTTCACGGCGCGGGACCGGGAGCCGGTGCTCGCGTTCTTCACCGAGCCGGACTTCCACTTCCGCACCGCCCAGCCGGACACCCGCTCCGAGGCCGAGATCGACGCGCTGCTCGACGACAGCACCCGGGTGCTGCTCGCCGACGGCGAGCCGGTCGGCCTGTACGGGGTGGAGGACGTGGGCAGCGAACACGGCTCGCACATCCAGCTCGACCTGCGGCTGCGCGGCTCGGCACCCGACACCTGGTGGCCGGCGGCGCTGGAGGAGGTCCTGCGGGGCCTGCGCTGGAGCCGCGAGATCGTCCGGGTGACGGTGCGCGTGGGGGCGTACGACACCCGCGGACTGGCCGCTGCCCGCGCCGCAGGACTCACCGAGGAGGGCACCCTCGGTGACATCGAACTCCACGACGGTGTCCGCTCCGGCACCGTCTTCTTCTCACGGATATGGGCGCCCACGTCATGAAGCTGAAGGGGTTCAGGGCGGCGGACGCCGCTCTGCTGACCGGTGACTGGCTGCCCGGTGAACTGCTGGGCCTGCCCGTCGTGGACCGGCCGCCGCTGGCCGAGCCGAGCCGGGTGCCGCCGCCGCGGGACGACCGGGACGAGCTGTGCGTCGTACCGGGCACCGGGTTCGTCCGGTTCACCGGCGTGGACTGGATCCACCGGCATGCCCGCCTGGAGATCGGGCTGCGCTCGGCGGCCGAGGACCCGCGGCCCGTGCTGGAGGCGGCGCTGCGGCACGGCTTCCGCGTGCTCGGGATGCGTCGGCTGTACGGCTGGCTCACACCCGGCGTGTACGACGGCACCGAGACGGTGCTGAAAGCGTGCGGCCTCCAGTGGGAGGCGACGGTGCCGCAGGCCCTGTGGGTCGCGGGCGGCGCCATGGACCGTCAACTGTGGGGTGCTCTTCATGCCAGCGATGACTGACCCGCCGTCGGAACGCACACCGGACGCGGCACCGGCCCTGGAGGGGGCACCGGACGCGGAGCCGGAGCAGCCCGCGCTGCGGCTGCTGCCGCCCGCACAGGCGGCGGCCGAGCTGTCCGCCGCGGGCGAGGCGGCGCGCGGCTTCCTCGGGCTCGACCCCGTCACCCAGAACGCGGCGCTGCTCGGCCGGGAACTGGCACACCGGGACGCCGTCGTCCTCCGGTACGGCGAGACGCTGCTCGGCTGCGCGGTCAACCCCGAGCAGCCGCGGCAGGCGGAGGTGGCGGTCACCGCGGCCGACGCGCCGGCGCTGGGGGCGCTGCTGGAGTTCCTGCGGACGTACCAGCGCTGCTCGTCGTTCGTGAGCCTGGTGCCCGACGGCCGGGACACCTCAGCGTTCGAGGCGCACGGCTTCCGCACGGTGGGCACCCTGCGAGGGCACCGGTTCGCGCAGGGCCGGTACCACGACGTGCGTGTGCTGGCGTGGACGGCGTGACGGCCCGCGCGGCCTGAACGGGCTCCGTCGGCCCGGTTCAGAGGGCCAGGTCGGCCACCCGCCTCAGCTCGGTGACGGTCACCTCGGGGTCAGCGCACGTCGTGGCGAGCGCCGCGAACACCCCGTCGCCCAGCGGCAGGTCGGTGACATGGACCGGTTCTTCGGGCCAGCCGGGCGGCGGAGAGTCGAGGCGGGCGGTGGGGCCGTCCACGGACAGGGCGGTGAACGGCACCTGGAGGATGCCGTGCCCGGTGAGCTTCACCACCGCCTCCTTCCGCGCCCACAGCCGGAACAGTGCCTGCGGTTCCAGTGCCGTGGCGGTGGAGGACAGCGCCCGCAGCTCCGGCTCCGAGGCGAGCAGCCGGGTCATCCCGGCCGGCTCGATCTCCCGGCTGCCTGACTCCACGTCCACCCCGACGCGGGTACCGGTCGAGGCGGCCAGCACGATCAGCCCCCGCGTGTGGGAGACGGAGTAGTCCAGCTCGGGGGCGTCGGCGAAGTGCGGCTTGCCGTGACCCGGGTCGGGGCAGTGCGCGCACGCGCGGCTGATCCCCACCCGCTCGACGGACACCCCCAAGTGCCGTGCGCCCAGCGCCCGTTGCAGCGCGCGGGACACCATGAACGTCTCCCGCCGGTCGTCCACCGCCCACTCGGCGGCCTGCGCCCGCTCGCGCGGCGAGAGCCACTCCTCGGCGGTCTCGGCGACGGCCCTGCCGTCCCTGACGACCCACACCCGTACGACCATGTGATCACCTTAGGGGGATGCGGGCACACGGACCGCCCCTCTCCCCGGTCCGTCGAGGAAACAGAGGTCAGCCCCGTCCCGGACGGGCGGGTGCCGTCCCTCCTCCTGGTCCGTCGAGGAAGAAGTGCCCTCTTGGCGTCGGCGGGGAAGAGCCGGCCCCGCCCGGGTCTGCCGGGCAGGAGCCATCGGCTGTACCGTCGGCACGAGTTGATGTTCGACCAGGCACACGGGCGCCCGGATCGGCCGGTGGCCGGGGCGGGGCGGCGCCGGTGCCGGGGTG
>NZ_JALLGL010000235.1 GCF_023072675.1 Streptomyces sp. XM83C | reverse complement strand
GCCCGGCCCCGCCGCGCCGCAGCCCGGCACGCCGCCCCAGGGCGCCCACGCCGGACCGTCGGCGCACGGGGCACCCACCGACCCCGCCACCCACCAGATCCGCCCGGTCGGCCCCGGCGCGCTGCCGCCCGAGCGGGGTGCCGAGGCGACGCAGCTGCTCGGACAGGGCGCGCAGCCCGGCGCCGGACCGATGCCGGCGGCGGCAGCGGGCCCCGACGCGGAACCCACCCAGTACCTGCCGCCGGTGCCCGTGCCCGGCACCGGGGCGCCCGGCGGACAGCCGCCCTCCGGCTTCGAGAACCTCTTCCGCGACGGCGCCGCAGCCCCCGCCGGCGCCACCCAGCAACTGCCCCGCATCGACGGTGACGCCCCCGGCCACGGCCCCGCCGGCCAGTCCGCTTCGCCCGTGTTCTTCCCGCCGCGCCCCGGCCGCGACGAGGACGGCGGCGACGAACGGCGCCGCAGCGGCCGTACCGGCTCCAGGCTGCCCATGTTCGCGGCGGTCGGCGTGGGCATCGCCGTGCTCGGCGTCGGTGCGGGCGCCCTGCTCGGCAGCTCCGGCGGCGACGACAAGAACGACACCGGCGCGAACGTCTCCGCCACCGCACCCGTCACCCAGTCCTCCCCGTCGGCGTCGCCCTCGGAGTCGGTCGACCCGGCGCAGCAGCAGGCGGTCGCGCTGGACAAGCTGCTCGCGGACAGCGGCAGCAGCAGGGCCGCCGTGATCAAGGCGGTGGCCGATGTGAAGGGCTGCCGCAACCTCGCCCAGGCCGCCACCGACCTGCGGGACGCCGCCAAGCAGCGCAACGACCTGATCACCAAGCTCGGCACCCTCCAGGTGGACAAGCTGCCGAACAACGCGGCCCTGACCGGCGCCCTCCGGGACGCGTGGAAGGCGTCCGCGTCGGCGGACAACCACTACGCGGCGTGGGCCGACCAGATCGCCGCGAACAAGGGCAAGCTGTGCAAGAAGGGCAAGGCCCACTCCACCAACCAGGCGCAGGCCGGCAACAAGGCCAGCGGCACGGCCAGCGAGAAGAAGAAGTCGGCGTCCGGGCTGTGGAACACCATCGCCCGCCAGTACGGCCTCACCGAACGCCAGCCGACCCAGCTGTGACGCGACCGGGGGGCTTCGGCCGCGAAGCCCCCCGCCAGTGAAGCCGCGAGCCCCAGTGAGGCGGCGGGCGAGACCCGTGAGGCGGGAGGGGGTGGTGAGGAAGGTGCGGACGGTGTTTCGCGTGCGTCGCCTGCCGGTCATGGCTCCGCACGATCCCCCCGCAAGACCGATCGGCCGGTGACTCGCGGTCGACGAGGGGTGACGCGGAGGTGAACAACGCGGAGGTGAACAACGGGGTCCGTCCCGCGTGGTTCGCTCGGGATCGTACGATCGATGACTGTGCAAGCTCCGGAGAACTCTTCCCGTCGCGCCCGTCGCTCCTCCACCATGGGCGGCATGCCTGTGAACGACATGCCGTGGTGGCGGTGGCGCAGCAATGTGCGCTCGGCGCTGCACATGCTCTCCGACCCCGCGTTCCAGCGGGACGTGTGGCTGGCCGGTGTCGACGGGTACGGGGATGTCACCGACGCCGTCTACCGGCTCGTCGAGGACACCTGGCTCGACCACTGGTCCGCCGAGAAGTACGTCGGCACGATCTTCCGCGACTCGCAGGAGGCGGCCCTCGTCGACACCGCCGTACTGCGCGTGCTGCGGATCATGCACCAGGTCGGCCCGGACGCCCCGGTCTCCGCCTACCTCGACCACCCGGCGTGGCCGGAGGCGGTCCGCGCGGCCCGCGACGCGCACATACGTCTCGCCGTCAGCGACGGCGAGGACCCCGATGCGCCGCCCCGCAGCCTGGAGGTCCTGCGCATCCTCACGCGGTCCGCGTAGCGGACGGCGTGCTCCCCGGCAGGGCCGGACATGAGACCCTGTCCTGCATGAACGAGCAGTCCCCGCGCGCCGAGGCCCCGGCCGACCAGTACGTCCTGACGCTGTCCTGCCCCGACAAGCAGGGCATCGTGCACGCCGTGTCGAGCTACCTGTTCATGACCGGCTGCAACATCGAGGACAGCCAGCAGTTCGGCGACCACGACACGGGTCTGTTCTTCATGCGTGTCCACTTCTCGGCAGAGTCGCCGGTCACCGTGGACAAGCTCCGCGCCAGCTTCGCCGCGATCGGCGACTCCTTCCACATGGACTGGCAGATCCACCGGGCCGACCAGAAGATGCGCATCATCCTCATGGTCAGCAAGTTCGGGCACTGCCTGAACGACCTGCTGTTCCGCGCCCGTACCGGCGCGCTGCCCGTCGAGATCGCCGCCGTGGTGTCCAACCACACCGACTTCGCCGAGCTGGTCGCCTCGTACGACATTCCCTTCCACCACATCCCGGTGACGAAGGACACCAAGCCGGAGGCCGAGGCGCGGCTGCTGGAGCTGGTCCGTGAGGAGCGGGTCGAACTCGTCGTCCTCGCCCGCTACATGCAGGTCCTCTCCGACGACCTGTGCAAGCAGCTCGCCGGGCGGATCATCAACATCCACCACTCCTTCCTGCCGAGCTTCAAGGGCGCCAAGCCCTACCACCAGGCGCACGCGCGCGGTGTGAAGGTGATCGGCGCGACCGCCCACTACGTGACCGCCGACCTCGACGAGGGTCCGATCATCGAGCAGGAGGTCGAGCGGGTCGGGCACGACGTCACCCCCGAGGGCCTGGTGGCCATCGGCCGGGACGTGGAGTGCCAGGCGCTGGCGCGGGCCGTGAAGTGGCACGCGGAGCACCGCATCCTGCTCAACGGGCGGCGGACGGTCGTCTTCGCCTGAGGCCGCCTACCGGCCGCCCGTGCGCGCGGGCGGCCGGAACCCGTGGTCCACCTCGACGAGTGCCGCCGCACCGGCTGCCCGTGCGTGCGGGCGGCCGGATCGCCGTGTCCGTCACATCCGGCTCAGCGAAGCCGCCGCGTACAGCACGTCCTTGATCGCCTCCCGGTCGCCGACCTGCCCGGCCGCCGCCTCCGTCGGCGGGACGTGGCCCGCGGCCAGGCGGCAGAACTCCACGCCGTCCAGGGCGATATGGGCGACCTCGTGCTCGGCGGAGCCCACCGCGGCGGGGGAATCGAGCGGGATGAGCCACTCGCCGCCGCCCCGGCCCTCGATCTCCAGCCGCAGGCTGCGGCCCGGCTCCCCGGCCGCCACGAGATGCCGCCCCGGACCGGGCGCGGCGAGCCCGGCCTGACGGCGCGCGGCGAGGACCAGCGGCAGCATCCGCGCCGCCAGATCGATCATGGACCGCAGATGCCGTGGGGCCGGCGGGTCGTACGGGTAGTTCACGGCCTCCGCGATGTCCTCGGCGTGCACCCAGCACTCGAAGGCGCGGTCCAGCAGGGCGTCCCGCAGCGGCAGTTCGAAATCGCCGTACGAGATGCCCATACCGCCCGCGCTGCTGCCGGTGAAGGACGCCGTGCGGACGATGGCGTGGTTCTGTTCCCGCCACGGCCCACGCACCGTACGCGTCGGCGGGAATCGCGACGCACGCCAGTACGCCTCCGTGCGCGCTCCGGGTGTGCGGGCCTCGGCACCGGCGGCAGCCAGCGGGTCCTCCAGGCCCATGGCTCGGGCGACGAGCCCGTCGACGGCCACGAGATGCGCGATGACCCCGGCGACGGTCGTACGGCGGCTGGTGGCCTCGTCGTCCGCGAACCAGCGCAGCCGCACCGGCGCGTGCCACTCGGAGTCCCCGAAGTCCTGTAGCAGCGCGTCCAGACGCGCGGTCTCCGCGTCGTACGCCCGCGCCCACTCCGGCACCGGGATGCGCGGCGGGCGCCGGTCCAGGCAGCTCGCCAGGACGCGGGTGCGCAGCGACGGATCGAGGTCGAGGCTCTCCGGGCGCTGCAACAGGCCCACGGCCTCCCGCAGGCGGCGCGCCTCGTCGGCGCAGGGGCCGCAGGTGCCGAGGTGCTCCTCCACCGCCGCGGTCTCCTCCGCGGAGCACGCCGCCAGCGCCCACGCACCGAGCAGCGACTTCAGCACGCCGTGTTCCAGGCGCGGCGGCGCCGGGGCGGGAGGCGGCGGCAGCGGCAGGCCGGTGTCCTCGACGGAGGCCCGGGGCAGCGGTATGCGCGGCTCGCGGTTCGGCGGCGTGCCGCCCTCGGCGCCGTCGCCGGTGCCGCCGTCGTGGCCGCGTCCGCCGGGGCTGTCGGGGCCGTCGTGCGGGGTGCCGTCCTGTGCGGGGCGATCGTGCGCTGTCGTGCCGTGCCGGAAGTCGTCGCCGGTGGGTTTCCCGTCGCCGGCCCCGGGTTTTCCGTGCTCCCCGGGTTTCCCGTGGTTCTCGTCGGCCGGGCCCTCGTCGGGGCCGTCCGGCTCCGCGGAGCGGTTCGCCTCGTTCACGCGGCGCCCCCGTACTCCGGGGGCGCCCCCGGCGCCGGTGTGTCATGGGCGGTGGACAGCAGTTGCAGGCCCAGGCGGAGCCGGCGGCGCGCCTCGTCCTCGGTGACGCCGAGGTCGGCGGCGGTCTGCCGGTAGTCCCGGCGCTGGAAGTACGCCGACTCCAGCGCGGCCCGCAGTGGTGTGGGCATGGCCTGCACGATGTAGTCGGCACGGGCGGCGACGGCGGCGTGACGCACCCGGCGTTCGAGGTCCTCGGCGGAGCCCCGGCCGCCCTGTTCGAGCGCGGCGGTCTCGGTGGCGCGCAGCCGCTGCACGGCGAGCCGGTGGGTCAGCGAGGCGACCCAGGTGCGCAGCGGGCCGGCCTTCGGGTCGTACGTCTCCGGGTGTTCCCAGACGTGGGCGAAGACCTCGCGGGTGATGCCGTCGGCGGCCTGCTCGTCGCCGAGGACGCGGTGGGCGAGGCTGTAGACGAGGGACGCGAACCGGTCGTACAACTCGCCGAGGGCGGCGGCCTCACCGCGTGCCAGGCGCTGCTGCATCTTGCGGTCCCAGCGGGGCGGTGCGTCCTTCTTCGCCATTCGGCCCCCTCTCGGTGCCCGTCGCCCTGGTCCAGCGTGCGCCCATCGTCTCCTCGAATGTAGACGGCACGTCTGACCACGCACGCTCCTTTGTGCCAATGTGCGCCCCCAGTTGTGCCGGAGGTGGTAAGGGGCGCTTCCGGAGCGTTCGCCCCGGGTAGCCGCCCACCCTCTCACCGTCTGATCGGATTTGATGGCTATATGACCTGACTCTGATCGAACAGGATCGAGGGTGACTGAAACAAGCCCCTTGCTGGTCGTCTGCGGTTTTATGTCCCGGGTTTCGGGGAACGGCCGGTGGGCAGCCGCGCTGCAAGGAAGCGTAGGGACTGCTTCCGCTTGGTGAGCGAAAGGCGTGGTGGTGACGTTCAAAGTGACCGACGGCGAGCGCGGCGGGTGGACCGTGCTCCGGGTGTCGGGAGAGCTGGACCTGGTCACGTCCCCGGTGCTGCGGCAGCGGGTGCACGATGTGGTCGCGCAGGGCAGGCACGACCTCGTCCTCGACCTGTCCGAGGTGTACTTCTGCGACTCCAGTGGCATCGGCGTCCTCATCGCCGCCCGTCGGCTGCTGCGCTCCTGCCGGGGCCGGCTGCGCCTGGTGCTCCCCGACGGGGGCTCGGTGGAGGGCTCCCACGTCAACCGGGTCTTCGGCGCGCTCGGGGTGCGCCGGCTCTTCGATGTGCACCACGACCTCGCCGACGCGGTCACCGAGGAGGAACCGCCGCTTTCGGCGTGAGGCGGCACGCGCCGGGCCTGTCTGCGCACGGGCCGGGGGCCGGCGCGCTCGGGCCGGCCCGAAGATGCGCGGTCCGTACGCCCGTGCGATGTCGCGGAATGTGGCATACCGCAGTCACGGAGCGTCGATATCGGGTTGTGTCCTTCACGAGACCCGTCACGGCCCGCAGTCGGGGTGCCCTCCGGTACCTTGTGTGGGATGCGAGTGGTTCGCGGTACGAGCCATGCCGGTGTTGCCTGTTCGACTCCCCTGGATGAGCGTCGCACAGTATGCCGCACGGGTACTCCTTCGCGCTGGAATATGCCCGAAGCGCTTGTTGGGGTGACTGTACGTCAACCAAGCTGTTCTGCAAGGGTTTCACGTTCCGTGATCCAGGCTCCGGCCATTGTTCTGGCCATGCAGAAAATGGCTACGATCGTGGCCCTCGTCGTCATGGTGCTCGCGTGGCGCGCGGCCATGTGTCCGCCGGTTCGGATGGTGTGAGCGGTGCAGGTGCTACAGGTGCAGCTGGAGATCCGGCCCGACCCCGCTGAAGTGGGGCGGGCCCGACGGTGGGCCCGTTCACGGCTCGCCGGGTCGGGCATAGCGGCGGACGAACCGCTGGCCGAGAACCTGATTCTGCTCGTGTCCGAACTGGTCACCAACGCCGTGGTGCACACCGGCTGTCCGGCCGTCGTCCGGCTCTCCCTCACGGGCACCGCCGCCGAACCGGTCACCGTACGGCTGGAGGTCGCCGACCTCAGCGGACACGCGCCCGTGCCGCGCTGCGCGGACGGCGACGCGACCGGCGGGCGCGGACTGGCCCTCGTCGACGGGCTCGCCGACCGGTGGGGCTGGAGCCCCGAGGGCGCGGGCAAGCGCATCTGGTGCGAGCTCGACCGCTGCACATCCCCCGGACCCGCCACCACCACCCGGACCTGCGGCACTTCACTGCCGACGTACGAGGACCTGGCGTACGAGGCGGTGTGACCGGGGCTCACGCACCGGCTCCGAGCAAGCGGTTGCTGTGCCGTGGCCGTCGGTGTCCCGGCGTCGGAGCCGTGCGCCCGGCGCCCGATGAGGGGCACGGGCGCAGAAAGCGCCGGCCGCGACGGCGGCAAGCGCTCGCTTCCACGGTCCCGGCAGGCTGTGCGCCCGGCGTGTGCTTCCGTGCGCGTCCGCGACAAAACAGGCGATAAGTAACATTTTCCCTTCCGTTTGTTGACGTGGCGTGTCCGTTTGATCACGCTTGTGGGCAGCGATTCGCCGCGAGGGGACGGCGAGGCCCCGGATGACGGGTCCTCGGCGAGTGTGGGTCGCGGACGGCGTCGGTTCCCTTGACGGGGCGCTCAGGGCGAAGGGAAGTCGGGGCGGGTGCGCCGGAGTCGGCCGGCGGTGCGTGGCCCCGTGCTCGGGACGGAGCGACGCACCGCCGGCCGTACTGCTGCCCCACTGTCCACAGGCTGTGGATGCGTCACGCGCAGGTACGCACGCGGACGGAGCCCCGTGGAACACGCGGACGGAGCCCGCAGGAGGGGCCGCCTCACACCGTGCTGCCCGCCCGGAAAGTCCGCCGGTACGCCGTCGGTGTCACCCCCAGCGCCGCCTGTAGATGCTGCCGCATCGACTGCGCCGTGCCGAACCCCGCCTGCCTGGCCACCTGGTCCACCGACAGATCCGTCGACTCCAGCAGATGCCGGGCCCGTTCGACCCGCTGCTGGGTGAGCCACTGGCCGGGACTGACCCCGGTCTCCTCACGGAAGCGACGCGTGAACGTCCGTACCGACAGGGACACCTGCGCGGCCATGTCCCGCAACTGGATCGGCTCGTGCAGCCGGCCCAGCGCCCACGCCCGCGCCGCGGTCGTCGTCGCCTGCTGCGGATCGGGCACCGGACGCTCGATGTACTGCGCCTGCCCGCCGTCCCGGTGCGGAGGCACGACCGTACGGCGGGCCACCTCGTTCGCGACGGCCGTACCGTGATCTGCGCGCACCATGTGCAGGCACAGATCGATACCGGCCGCGACACCCGCCGACGTCAGCACATCACCGTCGTCGATGAACAGCACCTCCGGATCGACCCTGACCCGGGGGAACATCCGCTGGAACCGGTCGGCGTCCGCCCAGTGCGTCGTCGCCGGACGCCCGTCCAGCACACCCGCAGCCGCCAGGACGTACGCACCCGTGCAGATCGACGCGAGCCGCGTGCCCGGCCGGATCAGCGCGAACGCAGCCGCCAGCTCCTCCGTCAGCACACCCTCCTCGTACACCGGGCCCAGCTCGTACGACGCCGGGACGATCACCGTGTCCGCCGTCGCCAGCGCCTCCGGGCCGTGTCGTACGTCGATCGCGAAGTCGGCGTCCGTCTCCACCGGGCCCGGCGGACGCACCGAACACGTCACCACCTCGTACAGCCGCCGTCGCTGCGCGTCCCGCGGACGACCGAAGATCCGATGAGGGATACCGAGTTCGAACGGCAGCAGCCCGTCCAGCGCCAGCACCGCCACCCGATGCGGACGGAACCCCCCGCCCCCGTCGACCACCGTCGTCATCACGCCACCTCCCCACGGCCGCCACACGACAGCCTTGGCCCGATCCTAGCGAATGCTGTCCTTCGGGCCACTCGATCATGCCGGGCCCGGACCCGAAGCTCGAACGCGTGACTGAGACAACCGATGCCGCTCCCACCACCGCCGCCGCCCCGAAGCGGCGGACCCGTGTCCACCGCGCGTGGTTCGTCGCCGCCGTCACGTTCGTCACGATCATCGGCGCGGCAGCCTTCCGTTCCCTGCCCGGCCTGCTCATCGACCCGCTGCACCAGGAGTACGGCTGGTCCCGCGGCACCATCGGCGCCGCCGTCTCCGTGAACCTCGCGCTGTACGGCCTCACTGCCCCGTTCGCCGCCGCCCTCATGGACCGGTTCGGCATCCGCCGCGTCGTCGCCGCCGCCCTCACGATCATCGCCCTCGGCTCCGGCCTCACCGTGTGGATGACGGCACCCTGGCAGCTCCTGCTGTGCTGGGGCGTCCTCGTCGGCCTCGGCTCCGGCTCCATGGCACTCGCGTTCGCCGCGACCGTCACCAACCGGTGGTTCACCCGGCGCCGAGGCCTCGTCAGCGGCATCCTCACCGCCGCGTCCGCCTCCGGCCAGCTCATCTTCCTGCCGCTGCTGTCCTGGATGGTCGAGAAGCACGACTGGCGGCCCGCCGCCGTCACCGTCGCGCTCGCCGCGCTCGCCGTCGTCCCCTTCGTCTGGCTGCTGCTCCGCGACCACCCCGCCGACGTGGGCCTCGCCCCCTACGGCTCCCGCACCTTCGTACCCAAGCCCGCCCCCGTGCCCGGCGCCGCCCGCCGCGCCGTCGGCGTCCTGCTGTCCGCCGTACGCACCGGACCCTTCTGGCTGCTCGCCGGCACCTTCGCCATCTGCGGCGCCTCCACCAACGGCCTCATCCAGACCCACTTCGTGCCCGCCGCCCACGACCACGGCATGCCCGTCACCGCCGCCGCCTCGCTGCTCGCCGTCATCGGCGTCTTCGACGTCGTCGGCACCATCGCCTCCGGCTGGTTCACCGACCGCTTCGAAGCCCGCCGCCTCCTCGCCGTCTACTACGCGCTGCGCGGCATCTCCCTGCTGTTCCTGCCGATGCTGCTCGCGCCCAGCGTCCACCCGCCGATGATCTTCTTCATCGTCTTCTACGGCCTCGACTGGGTCGCCACCGTCCCGCCCACCCTCGCCCTGTGCCGCGAGCAGTACGGCGAGGACAGCGCCATCGTCTTCGGCTGGGTCCTCGCCTCCCACCAGGTCGGCGCGGCGGCCGTCGCCTGGCTCGGCGGCATCGCCCGCGACACCTTCGGCAGCTACGACGTCGTCTGGTACGCCTCCGGCGCGCTGTGCGCGGCGGCAGCGCTGATGGCGCTGGTCATCCGCCGCCGCGCACCTGTCTCTTATACCAATCTCCTAGCCCACCGGACTACGCTGCACACGT
>NZ_JALLGL010000234.1 GCF_023072675.1 Streptomyces sp. XM83C | reverse complement strand
CACCCGAGCCCCGCCGCTGCGTCGCCTGTGGGCCTCGGCCGTCGACGGCCCGCAGCCGCCGTGCGGCGGGAGGGGGCGTGTCGGGGGGTGCCCGCCCGCAGCGTGCGGCGAAAACGCCCGGCACGAATCTGATAAACAGAGCGTCGCACCGAGGACGGACACCCCCCGGCGCGCACCCGACCCACCCACCGCCCGTAGGCGCAACCGCAACCACGCATCAACGGACACAGGCCGCCGCAGGCACTCAGGGGCGCGGGGAACTGCGCGAGAACCTCCCACCGGGCCGCAGGTGGAAACGAAAGGCCGGGCACCCCAAAGGGGCGCGGGGAACTGCGCGAGAACCTCCCACCGGCCCGCAGGTGGAAACGAAAGGCCGGGCACCCCAAAGGGGCGCGGGGAACTGCGCGAGAACCCCCCACCGGCCCGCAGGTGGAAACGAAAGGCCGGGCACCCCAAAGGGGCGCGGGGAACTGCGCGAGAACCCCCCACCGGCCCGCAGGTGGAAACGAAAGACCAGGCACCCCAAGGCGCGCGGGGAACTGCGCGAGAACCCCCCACCGGCCCGCAGGTGGAAACGATGGCCCCGCCACGAACAGCGGCGCGGTCGGCTCAGGCGCCGTAGCCGTCCCGGTCGCGCCCGTCCTCCACCACCGCCGCCGCAGGCGGCACCACCACCCGACGTCGCCGGGCGATGCCGCTGAACGTGGCGACGCCGATCAGCCCGACGGCCATCAAGATGACCCCGACGAGCGTGAGGTTGACTCCCTCCATGTGCCAGTCGGTCGCGAACGTGAGAATGGCTCCCACGGCGATGAGAACGATGCATCCGCCGAGGCCCATGGCAGTCGCCTCCCTGTCCGGTCCGTCGTGAGCAGTGCGGACGGACCGGGTACCCGGCCGGTCAGGGATCATGCCCCATGCCAAAACGAGGCCCGCCAAGTGGGGCGGGAACGGGCCGCGCTGACTACCCCTCCAGAAACGCCACCAGCGCGTTCGCCAGCAGATGCGGGTCGTCCACGCCGCACAACTCCCGCGCGCTGTGCATGGACAGGATCGCCACGCCGATGTCGACGGTGCGGATGCCGTGCCGGGCCGCGGTGATGGGCCCGATGGTCGTGCCGCACGGCATGGAGTTGTTGGAGACGAACGCCTGGAACGGCACCCCGGCCTTCTCGCAGGCGGCGGCCCAGATCGCGCGTCCCGAACCGTCCGTGGCGTACCGGTTGTTGACGTTGACTTTGAGGATGGGCCCGCCGTTGACGCGCGGGTGGTGGGTGGGGTCGTGGCGTTCGGCGTAGTTGGGGTGGACGGCGTGCCCGGTGTCGGAGGACAGGCACACCGTGCCGGCGAAGGCCCGCGCCCGGTCCTCGTACGTGCCTCCGCGCGCGAACACGGAGCGGGTGAGGACGTCGCCGAGGAGCGGCCCGTCGGCGCCGGTGTCGGACTGGGAGCCGTTCTCCTCGTGGTCGAAGGCGGCGAGGACGGGGATGTACGGCAGGTCCTGCCCGCTGCCGGCGACGGCGGCGAGCGCGGCGACGGCGGCGTGCACGGACAGCAGGTTGTCCATGCGCGGTCCGGCGACCAGCTCCCGGTCGCGGCCGAGGAGCGCGGGCGGTTCGACGGAGTGGACCATGAGGTCCCAGCCGGTGACCTCGCCGGACGGCAGCCCGGCCTCCTCCTCCAGGAAGGCGATCAGATCACCGTCGCGCACGGTGTCGCCGAGCCCCCACACGGGCTGTAGATGGCGCTGCTTGTCGAGCTTGAGGCCCTCGGCGGTGACGGACCGGTCGAGGTGGATGGCGAGCTGCGGCACGCGCAGCAGGGGCCGGTCGACGTCGACGAGGCGGGTGGTGCCGTCGCGCAGGGTGAGCCGCCCGGCGAGGCCCAGGTCGCGGTCGAGCCAGGAGTTCAGCAGGGGTCCGCCGTAGATCTCGACGGCGACTTGCCGCCAGCCGTGCGCCCCGGCGTCGGGGAGCGGCTTGACGCGCAGGTTGGGGGAGTCGGTGTGGGCGCCGATGATGCGGTACGGCGTGTGGGGGGCGGCGCCCTCGGGGACGTACCAGGCCACGATCGCGCCGCCGCGCAGCACGTACTTGCCGCCACTGGTGCCGTCCCAGGCGTCCGTCTCGGCGACCTGCCGGAACCCTGCCTTCTCCAGCCGCTGCGCGGCGTTCGCCACGGCGTGGTACGGCGACGGGCTTGCCGCCAGGAAGGTCATGAGGTCGTCGGTGTGGCCGCGGTCGAAGCGGGCTGGTTCGCTCATGGGTTCACCTTAACGACGGACGAGGGCCCGCTCCCGGCGGCGGGAGCGGGCCCTCGTGAGAAGAGTGTGGAGGGACCGACGGGTGACCGGACCGGCGACCCGACGGGCGGCCGGACGAGGACCGAGCGAGGACCGGACGAGTACGGGGCCGAGGACCGGACCGGCCCTCCGGACCGGCACCGGACCGGATCTCCGGACCGGCACCGGATCAGTACCGGCCCGAAACCGGACCAGCTCGGTCAGAGGTGACCCTGAATCGGATCGGCTCGGTCAGGTCCGGCCCTGGATCGGACCAGCCGCTCAGGACCGGACCCGCCGTGGCCAGTACTAGAACGCGGCCTCGTCCAGCTCCATCAGCTCCAGGTCGACGCCCTCGGCGACCTTGCGGGCGCAGGTGACGCCGGGCAGGACGTTGGCGGCGAAGAACTTCGCCGCGGCGATCTTGCCGGTGTAGAAGGCCTTGTCCTTGGCGGTGGCGTTCGGCAGCTTCTCGGCGGCGACGGCCGCGCCCTTGAGGAGCAGGTAGCCGACGACGACGTCACCGGAGGCCATGAGCAGGCGGGTGGTGTTCAGGCCCACCTTGTAGATGTTCTTGGTGTCCTGCTCGGTGGCGGCCAGGTCGGTCAGCATGAGGCCGACGATGGCCTCCAGCTCGACGGCGGCCTTGGCGAGGTGCTCGCGGGCGCCGGCCAGCTCCTCGCCGCCGGTGCCGAGGGCGAGGAACTTCTTGATGTCCTCGGCGAGGGAGTTCAGCGCCGCGCCCTGGTTGCGGACGATCTTCCGGAAGAAGAAGTCCTGGCCCTGGATGGCGGTGGTGCCCTCGTACAGGGTGTCGATCTTGGAGTCCCGGATGTACTGCTCGATCGGGTACTCCTGGAGGAAGCCGGAGCCGCCGAAGGTCTGAAGCGACTGGGCGAGCTGCTCGTAGCCCTTCTCGGAGCCGTAGCCCTTGACGATCGGCAGCAGCAGGTCGTTCAGCGCGTGCTCGGCGCTCGCGTCCTCACCGTTGGCCTCCTTGATCTGGATGGCGTCCTGGATCGAGGCCGTGTAGAGGACGAGGGCGCGCATGCCCTCCGCGTACGCCTTCTGCGTCATCAGCGAGCGGCGCACGTCGGGGTGGTGGGTGATGGTGACCTTGGGCGCGGTCTTGTCCATGAAGTTCGCCAGGTCGGGACCCTGGACGCGCTCCTTGGCGTACTCCAGCGCGTTGAGGTAGCCCGTGGACAGCGTGGAGATCGCCTTCGTGCCGACCATCATGCGGGCGAACTCGATGATGCGGAACATCTGGCGGATGCCGTCGTGCTTGTCGCCGATTAGCCAGCCCTTGGCGGGGTGCTTGTCGCCGAAGGTCATCTCGCACGTGTTGGAGGCCTTCAGGCCCATCTTGTGCTCGACGTTGGTGGCGTAGACGCCGTTGCGCTCGCCCAGCTCGCCGGTCTCGAAGTCGAAGAGGTACTTCGGGACGAGGAAGAGGGACAGGCCCTTGGTGCCGGGGCCGGCGCCCTCGGGGCGGGCGAGGACGTAGTGGAGGATGTTCTCCTCCATGTCGTGCTCACCGGAGGTGATGAAGCGCTTCACGCCCTCGATGTGCCAGGAGCCGTCCTCCTGCTGGATCGCCTTGGTGCGGCCGGCGCCCACGTCGGAGCCCGCGTCGGGCTCGGTGAGGACCATGGTGGAGCCCCACTGCTTCTCGACGGCGATCTTGGCGATGTGCTTCTGGACCTCGTTGCCCTCCTCGAAGAGGATGCCGGCGAACGCGGGGCCGGAGGAGTACATCCACACGGCCGGGTTGGCGCCCAGGATCAGCTCGGCGTAGGCCCAGATCAGGGAGCGGGGCGAGGTGGTGCCGCCGATCTCCTCGGGCAGGCCGAGACGCCAGTACTCGGACTCCATGAAGGCGCGGTAGCTCTTCTTGAAGGACTCCGGGACCGGTGCCGTGTTGGTCTCGGGGTCGAAGACCGGCGGGTTGCGGTCGGCGTCGGCGAAGGACTCCGCCAGCTCGTTCTCGGAGAGGCGGGTCAGCTCCTCCAGCACGCTCTTCGCGGTGTCGACGTCCATCTCCTCGAACGGACCCGAGCCGTAGACCTTGTCACGGCCGAGTACTTCGAAGAGGTTGAACTCGATGTCGCGGAGATTCGACTTGTAGTGCCCCATGGCGACGGCTCCCGGTCCGTAGAGAGATCGGCGAGGCACTGGATCCTCGCGCTAGTTCACGTACCAATCAGTAGCTACGATGATGCTACCCGCCGGTAATATCTTGCAACCCCGAGCCCGTCATCTGTGACGCGTCTCAAGCGGGACGCAACGCTCCCGCAGGCCTGCGCACGCCGGACGGGAACCCGGACGGAAAGCTGCACAGGGGCCGGACGGAAAGCTGCACAGGGGCCGGACGGAAGGTCGTGCAGAGGCCGGACGGAAGGCCGTGCAGGAGGCCGGACGGGCGACGTCCCGGCTCGGTACGCTTCTCCCCATGTACGGCTACGAACACAACGTCGGTGCTCAGCAGCAGTACGCCGCACCCCAGCAGCCGATGGCCGGCGGCTACGGGCAGCAGCCGCCGCTGTATCCCGAGCCGTCCCCGCCCTCGCTCGCGGACGCGGTGCGCGCCTTCACCACCGGTCAGATGTCCGCCGAGGACTTCCAGCAGATCTTCGCCACGTCCAAGGTGTACTGCCCGCGCGGCGACACCCCCGGCTTCCTCGCCCTGCACAACACTCAGCAGCCGGTGATCCCCATGTTCACCTCGCTGAAGGAGCTGCGCCGGTACGCGGGCAAGGAGTCCAAGTACTTCGTGATCACGGGCGCCGAGGTCATCGACCTCCTGCCGACCGGGTACGGCTTCGTCCTCGACATGGAGGGCGAGCACCGCATGGTGTTCGACGCCAAGGCCGTCGAACAGATGGTCGATTTCGCGATGCGCCGGATGTACGGCTGACGCATCGACTGTCCGGTCCGAGTGTCGTACGTGCGCTGACGCGCTCACTGTGCGGCTGAACCCGACCGCCCCTCGGGCCCTGCTCGGCGTTCACACGCCCGGAGACGTTCACTCTGCGTCTTCGAAGGTGTACTCCTCGTCACAATCGGGTCGGAAGACCTCCTTCCGCCCGCCCTCCGCCCCTAGGGTTGCCGCCTGGTCCAAGACGGTGCGTACGCCCCGTCGGTCCTGGTCGGCGAGCCGGACGCGCCGGCGCGGGCGCGCCGGACGAGCCGTGGGAGGGGGCGCGGCCGGGGTCGGGAATGCATCGGCACCCCTCCTCGTTGAGGTGGCCAGAAGTTCAACGCTCAACTAAACTGGGCGGAGACCGAGGAGGTATCCCATGCCTGCAGTGACCGTCGAGAACCCGTTGACGCTGCCCCGTGTGACCGCTCCCGCCGATGCGGTGGCCCGTCCCGTGCTCGCCGTCACGACCGCGCCGAGCGGTTTCGAGGGCGAGGGGTTCCCGGTCCGCCGGGCCTTCGCCGGCATCAACTACCGCTACCTCGACCCGTTCATCATGATGGACCAGATGGGCGAGGTGGAGTACGCGCCGGGCGAGCCCAAGGGCACCCCCTGGCACCCCCACCGCGGCTTCGAGACCGTCACCTACATCATCGACGGCGTCTTCGACCACCAGGACTCCAACGGCGGTGGCGGCACCATCACCAACGGCGACACCCAGTGGATGACGGCGGGCTCCGGCCTGCTGCACATCGAGGCGCCGCCGGAGCATCTGGTCGTCTCGGGCGGCCTCTTCCACGGCCTGCAACTGTGGGTGAACCTCCCGGCCAAGGACAAGATGATGAACCCCCGCTACCAGGACATCCGCGCCGGCAGCGTCCAGTTGCTCACCTCCCCCGACGGGGGCGCGCTGCTGCGGGTCATCGCCGGTGAACTGGACGGGCACCAGGGCCCCGGCATCACGCACACGCCGATCACGATGATCCACGCGACGCTCGCGGCGGGCGCCGAGATCACGCTGCCGTGGCGGGAGGACTTCAACGGTCTGGCGTACGTGCTGGCCGGCAAGGGCACGGTCGGCGCCGAGCGGCGTCCGATCCACCTGGGGCAGACGGCCGTCTTCGGCAACGGCGGTTCGCTGACCGTCCGCGCCGACGAGAAGCAGGACTCCCACACCCCCGACCTGGAGGTCGTCCTCCTCGGCGGGCAGCCCATCCGGGAGCCCATGGCCCACTACGGCCCGTTCGTCATGAACACCAAGGAAGAGCTGATGCAGGCCTTCGAGGACTTCCAGAAGGGCCGCCTCGGCACCGTCCCGGCCGTGCACGGCATGACCGAGGCGGGGCCGGAGGCCTGACGGGCGGCCTCCCGCGCCTTCCGGCATCGCGCGTCTGACGCGACGTCACCCGGGCGGCCTGTCCTGGCGGGACAGGCCGCCCGGCGCGTGGTCGGCTGGACCGCGTGCAGTTGCTTCCCGAGGCCGTCCGCCGCTTCGCCGCCTGGTGCGTCGTCCTGCTGCTCGCCGCCGGAGTCGGCTGGGTCGGCGTCCAGTTGTGCGCGGAGCTGCGTACGGCGGTCACGCCGGTGCTGCTCGCGCTGCTCGGCACGGCACTGCTCGGGCCGTTCCATAGGCGGCTGGTCAAAGCCAAGGTCAACCGGTCCGTCGCCGCCGCCGTGACCTGCGTGGTCGTCGTCGCCGTCGTCGGCGGCGCCGTCTACATCGTCGTCGCCGCGCTCGTCGGCAGCGGCGAACAGATCGTCACCTCCCTGAAGCACGCCGCCGACGACATCGCCGCCCACTTCGGGGCGGCCGGCACGTCCCTGCACGACGTCGCCTCCAACGCCCGCGAGCTGCTCTCCAAGTTCGGCGGCACCGCCGCCTCCGGGGTGATCAGCGGGGTCAGCGTCGTCGCCGAGACCATCGCCATGGCCGTACTCGCCCTGCTGCTGGTCTTCTTCTTCCTGCGGGACGCCGACAAGGCCACCCACGCCCTGCGCGCCGTCGCCCCCCGCGGCTCCGCGGACCTGCTGGAGGCCATCGCGCGGCGCGCCTTCCGCGCCGTCGAGGGATTCATGCGCGGCACCACCCTCATCGCGTTCATCGACGCCCTGTGCATCACGGTCGGCCTGCTCGTCCTGCGCGTCCCCGGCGCCGTCGGACTCGGCGCGCTCGTCTTCGTCGGCGCCTACATCCCCTACCTCGGCGCCTTCCTCTCCGGCGCCCTTGCCGTGCTCGTCGCGCTCGCCGACCGCGGGTTCGTCATCGCCCTGTGGGCGCTCGGCGTCGTCATCGCCGTGCAGATGCTGGAAGGGCATGTGCTCCAGCCGCTCGTCCAGAGCCGCACGGTGCAGATGCACCCCGCTGTCGTCATGCTCGCCATCACCGCGGGCGCCTCTGTCGCCGGCATCCTCGGCATGCTCCTCGCGGTCCCCGCCACCGCCGCCGCCTTCGGCGTCGTACAAGAGCTGCGGCAGCGCCACGACGGCGCTGCGGATGCGACGTAGTGCACGTGGGCGCAGACTGATCGGGTGACCCGAACCACAACGGGACGGAACGGGGACGCGCCCGGCGCGTCGCGGGCGGCCTCCCAGGCGGTGGCACTCGCGGCCATGATGTTCGCCGTGGCGATGACCTTCATCGACCAGACGATCGTGTCGATCGCGGCCCCCGACATCGTCTCCGAACTCGATCTGACCAGCTCCGGCATGCAGTGGGTGGTCAACGCCTATCTGCTCGCCCTCGCGGCGTTCTTCGCCCTCGGCGGGCGTCTCGCCGATCTGTTCGGCCCCCGTCGCGTCGTCGTGGCGGGCACGCTCGTCTTCGTCGTCTCGTCGGTGCTGTGCGGCTGCGTCCCCGCCGACGACTACGCACTGACCTGGCTCATCGTCTTCCGCGCCACCCAAGGACTGGGCGCCGCGCTGCTGTTCCCGGCCGCGCTCGCCGTCGTCGTCGAGGTGTTCCCCGTCGAGCGGCGCGGACGCGCCCTCGCCCTGTTCTTCGGCCTCACCGGCGCCCTCACCGCCATCGGCCCGCTCCTCGGCGGCTGGCTGACGGGCTGGACGTGGCGGGCGATCTTCTGGGTGAACGTGCCCGTCGCGATCGTCGCGCTCGCCCTCACCGCCATGGCCCGTATCAAGGACCGCCCTCGCGCCGACGAATCGCTGGACGTGCCCGGCGCGGTGCTCGTGGCGCTCGGCATGGGGCTGAGCGTGCTCGGCTTCCAGCAGGCCTCCGCCTGGGGCTGGGACTCGGCGGCGACCTGGGCGTGCATCGTCGGCGGGCTGGTGCTGCTGGGTGTCTTCTGCCGTCTGCAACTGCGCACCCGGCATCCCCTGATCAAGCTCGCCGTCTTCCGGGACCGGGGCTTCACCGTGGACACCCTGGTGCTGTTCTTCGCGATGCTGGCGTTCGTCCCGCTGTTCTTCTTCGCGTCGGTGTACGCGCAGATCTCGTTGAGCGCCTCCCCCAACCAGGCCGCGCTGTATCTGCTGTACTTCTTCGCCGGTTTCGCCGTCGCCTCCCAGTGGGGCGGTCGCATCCTCGACAAGCAGGGCGTGCGGCCCGCGCTCAAGATGGGCTGCGTGATCGGCACGGTCGGCTTCGCGCTGTGGGCGGGCAAGCTCACCGACCTGTCCATGCACGACCAGTGGCCTTACATCGCCCTCGCCGGCGCCGGTATCGGCTTCCTGCTGGCGCCCGCCTCGACCGACGCCGTCAACCGTGCGATCGGCGCCTCCTACGGCGAGGTCACCGGCATCACGCAGACCGTCCGCAACTACGCGGCGAGCATCGGCCTGGCCGTGTACGGCACGATGCTGACGCACCGCATGACCGAGCAGGTCACGGACACCCTCCGGGCGCGCGGACTGAATGAGGGCACCGCCCGTGAGGCGGCTCGGGACGTCGCCGAGGCGATCACCGGGCACCCCGACACCAGCACCCCCAGCGGCGACGGGCCCCTCGCGACGACCATGCGGGACGCCATGTCCGCGATCCGCATGGACTTCGCCGAGGCCAACCAGTGGGTCTTCTACGGCATGGCCGTCGCCCTCGCCATCGCCTTCTTCGTCTCCCTGCGCCATCCGGGCGACCGCGTCTCCGGTACGGCGGCGGAGGAGGCGGGCGCGGCCGAGGCCGGCGGGACGGCCGGTGTCGCCGGGGATGCGGGCGGTGCCACGGCCGCCGCCGGTGCGGGCTCCGCCTCCGCCGACGGCCGGACGACCGTGGGGCAGGGTGCCTCGGGCCGGCCGTCCGTGCGGCAGGACCACGAGCAGGGCAGGGGCCAGGGCTGGGGGCCGGGCCAGGGCCAGGGCCAGGGTCAGGGCTCGGCGGTGTGGCGCACTCCGGGAGCGGGCCCGCGGGACCCGGGGACCGGCTGACCCGCGGGGCCACGGGCAGAGCCAGGAGCCGCCCCGACCCGCGGCCCCTGGCTCTGCCCGGCCTCGGGCGGCCCGCCCCTCATCGGCGCTTCCGCACCCTCGGACCGGCTGGAGCCCGGACGCCCTCCGGGCTGCGCCCGGCGTCGTGCGGCGGAACTCCGCCCGGCCTCAGGC
>NZ_JALLGL010000233.1 GCF_023072675.1 Streptomyces sp. XM83C | reverse complement strand
GCCGGGACGGGTGCGGGCGGGCCGAGCCCCACCCGATCCGCGCCGGCCGCGCCGCCCCCGACCCGGCCGGGTCCGGCCGACCCGTGACCGGCAGTGCCGCGTTGCCCGGCCGTCCCATGAGCGGCGATGCCGCGCCCTTGGCCGTCCCGGCCGCCGCGTGTGGCGCCGTTCGGCCGTACCGACGGCGTGACCTTCCCTGCCGCAGGGCCGATACTGCGGTCAGCAGGAGCCGCAGCCATGTCACGACCGATCGCCCGAACCGCCCGGCGGGCCGTAGCGTCCCGCAGCCGCACCGGGCCGGTGCCGACACCGTACGCGCCGGTCCCGGGCCTCCGCCCCGGTCGGCCCGCGACCGCCGCGCGGCCGGCCACGGCCACCGGTCCCGACCGTCACCACCGACCGCCCCTGCGCACGGAGAGGAAACCCCGGCTCCGCCTTCCGTGACCGTGCCCGTCCCGACACCCGTCACGGGCCGCCCGCCGGCCCGTTCAGGAGGTAGCTGTCCATGAGGATGCTGATCAACGTCCCGGAGACCGTCGTGGCCGACGCCCTGCGGGGCATCGCCGCCGCGCATCCCGAGCTGACCGTCGATGTGGAGAACCGGGTGATCGTCCGCCGGGACGCGCCCGTGGCCGGGAAGGTGGCGCTGGTGTCGGGCGGCGGTTCGGGGCACGAGCCGCTGCACGGAGGGTTCGTGGGGCCGGGCATGCTGTCGGCCGCGTGCCCCGGAGAGGTGTTCACCTCGCCGGTGCCCGACCAGATGGTGCGGGCCGCCGCGGCCGTGGACAGCGGGGCGGGCGTGCTGTTCGTGGTGAAGAACTACACCGGTGACGTGCTGAACTTCGACATGGCCGCCGAACTCGCCGAGGACGAGGGCGTCCAGGTGGCGAAGGTGCTGGTGAACGATGACGTGGCGGTCACCGACAGCCTCTACACGGCGGGCCGGCGCGGCACCGGCGCCACGCTGTTCGTGGAGAAGATCGCCGGTGCCGCCGCCGAGGAGGGGCAGCCGCTCGACCGGGTGGCGGCCGTCGCCCGGCAGGTCAACGACAACGCCCGCAGCTTCGGCGTGGCGCTCAGCGCGTGCACGACGCCCGCCAAGGGCAGCCCCACCTTCGATCTGCCGCCCGGCGAGCTGGAGCTGGGCATCGGCATCCACGGCGAGCCGGGGCGGGAGCGGCGGCCGATGATGACGTCCGGGGAGATCGCCGACTTCGCGGTGCACGCCGTGCTGGAGGACCTGAACCCGCGCAACCCGGTGCTGGTCCTGGTCAACGGCATGGGCGCGACCCCGCTGCTGGAGCTGTACGGCTTCAACGCGGAGGTGCAGCGCGTGCTCGCCGAGCGCGGAGTCGCCGTCGCCCGCACCCTCGTCGGCAACTACGTCACCTCGCTCGACATGGCGGGCGCCTCGGTGACCCTGTGTCAGGTCGACGAGGAGCTGCTGCGGCTGTGGGACGCTCCGGTGAAGACGCCCGCGCTGCGCTGGGGGATGTGACCGGCGGGAGCCGTGTCAGCCGTACCGCAAGACCGCTACCGGACCAGGAGGTCCCGTGCTCGACGCCGATTTCTTCCGCCGCTGGATGGCGGCCACCGCCGTGTCCGTGGACCGCGAGGCGGACCGGCTCACCGCTCTCGACTCGCCGATCGGGGACGCCGACCACGGCAGCAATCTCCAGCGCGGCTTCACGGCGGTGGCCGCCGCGCTGGAGAAGGAACCGCCCGGCACGCCGGGCGCGGTGCTGCTGCTCGCGGCGAGACAGCTCATCTCGACGGTGGGCGGCGCGTCCGGGCCGCTGTACGGGACGCTGCTGCGCCGCACCGGCAAGGCCCTCGGCGATGCCGCCGAGGTCGGGCGGGAGGAGCTGGCGGCGGCGCTGCGGGCCGGCGTGGACGCGGTGATGACGCTCGGCGGTGCGGCGCCCGGCGACAAGACCATGGTGGACGCGCTGCTGCCCGCGGTGGAGGCGCTCGGCGAGGGGTTCGCCGCGGCACGGGCCGCCGCCGAGCAGGGCGCGCTGGCGACCACGCCGATGCAGGCGCGCAAGGGACGCGCCAGCTATCTCGGGGAGCGCAGCATCGGCCATCAGGACCCGGGCGCCACCTCCTCCGCGCTGCTCCTCGCCGCTCTCGCGGAGGCCGCCGGTGAGTGAGAGCGGGCGGGTCGGGATCGTGCTGGTGTCGCACAGCGCGCAGGTCGCCGAGTCGGTGGCCGAGCTGGCGCGGGGACTCGCGGGCGGCGGCACGGACGTGCCGGTGGCCGCGGCGGGCGGCACGGAGGGCGGGGGCCTGGGCACCAGCGCGGAGCTGATCGCCGCGGCGGCGGCCTCCGTGGACCGGGGAGCGGGCGTCGCCGTGCTCACGGATCTGGGCAGTGCCGTACTGACGGTGAAGGCGCTGCTCGCCGAGGGCGACGAACTGCCCGCCGGTACGCGGCTGGTGGACGCGCCGTTCGTCGAGGGTGCCGTGGCGGCGGTCGTCACGGCCGCGGCCGGTGCCGACCTGGCGGCGGTGGAGGCGGCGGCGACGGAGGCGTACGGGTACCGGAAGGCCTGAGCGGACCTTCAGGGGGGCGGTTCACCTGAGCGGACCTTCAAGGGGGGCGGTTCAGCCGCCGCGTACGAAGAGGCGGGCCAGCCGCTCCCCCACCGCCACCGCCTCGGCGTGGTCCTCGATGGGTTTGACCTGGGAGTCCTTGAAAACGATGTAGGTGACCCCGGAGGGGGCTCCGCCGCCGCGCGGGTCCGGGCGGATGCCGAGGGCCTCGGCGGTGGCGTAGGAGGCCTCGCCGATGATGTCGCGGGGGCCGGTGTCGCCGACGACGGCGTACTGCACCCGGTCGCGGAAGACGACCGCGGCGACGGCGCCGCCGCGGACCCCGTCGGCGCGGGGGTCCCACAGGGGGCTCGCGGCGGGGATCACGATGTACGGCAGGGTCTCGGCGCTGAGATAGCGGCCGTCGGACTGGGTGAAGGCGGTGCTGTCGGAGAACAGCGGGTCGGTACGGGAGTTGCAGACGGGCCCGGGTCTGCCGTCGCAGTCGATGTCCATGTCGGCGGTCCAGTGGACGGCCTGAGCGGTGCCGCACACCGGGACGGTCGGCGCGGCGCCCGCGTCGGTGCGGTACAGGCCGTGGGAGATCCGCGTGCACTCACGTACCCGGGCGAGCAGGTCGGCGGCGCTGACGTCGCCCTCCCTGCGGACGGCGGCCGTGCCCTCCGGACCGCCTGCGGGCAGGCCGTGTGTCCCGGCGGCGGGGGGTGCGGCGGGGGTCATGAGGAGCAGGCCGGCCGCGGCCAGGGTCAGCGAGTGGACTCGCACGGCGGGAACCCTCTCGTGGGGACGGTGACGGACACTCAGCCCAATCTGGGGCGGGTCCCAGGGTCCGGCCACTTCGAGGGGGCCGTCCGGTGCACGGCCGCGGGGGTCCGACAGGGGCCTGGGGGCCGGGCCTGCCTCGGCTCCGGCCCCCGGGCCGCCCGCGAAGGCGCGGGGACAGCGACGACAGCGGTCCGCGCCGACGGCATGAACTGCCCAGCCCTCTTGGGCAGTTCAGCCGTGAGGAGAGCCAGCATACGTAACTTCTCCGGGTGCTCACCAATGCCGGTCCCCCGGCGGCATCCGCCGGGCGTGGGCGCACAGCCGCCCACCTCTTGATGTGCTCCCGTCAGTGCGCGCATATTGGTCCGTACCAATGCACGTCCGTCGGGGTCGGGGAGGCCGCTCGTGCGACGCGTTCTGCTGGGGTGCGGATGCCTGCTGCTGGCCGCGGGCTGCGGCTGGGCGGGACCGTCGGACGGGGACGACGGCCGGCAGCCGGGTGCTCCGGACGGCGTCACCGCCGTCGCGGGCAGCGCCACCAGCGTCCACGTGATGTGGAACGCGGTGTCCGCCGCCGACGGCGTGCGCGGCTACGAGGTGTACCGGGACGGCACCAAGGTCGCGGAGGTCCCCGGCGACGACCGCATGACCGACGTGACACGGCTCGCGCCGGGGACGGCGTACGTGTTCACCGTGCGCGCCCGGGACCGCGAGGGCCGCCTCGGCCCGCCCAGCCGCGAGGTGCGGGCCACCACCCCGCCGACGACGGCGGAGGACCGCTCGGCCCCCACCCGCCCCGGCACGCTCACCGGCCGCGCGGCCGGCAGCCGCGCCGTCCAGCTGTCCTGGTCCGCCGCGCAGGACGACCGCGCGGTGGTGTCGTACGACGTCTACCAGGGCGGCGTCCGCGTCCACAGCGTCGGCGGCGGGCAGACCGCGACCGTGCTCACCGGGCTGCGGCCGGGCACCGCGTACGTCTTCACGGTCAGGGCGCGGGACGCGGCCGACAACCTCTCACCGGCGGCCGGGCCGCTGCGCATCGCCACGCCCGGCACCGACGACGGCACGGCGACCGCGCCGACCGGCTTCCGCGCCGCCGCCCGTCACGCCGACGGCGCCTGGTATCTGGACCTGACGTGGGTGCCGCCGCGCACCGACGGGACGGTGACGGAGTACCAGCTGGAGCTGGACGGCCGTACCGCCACCTCCATCGTGTGGGGCGGCACCGCGCCCCGGGACGAGGCGTCGTACAGCTTCTACATCGGCCGGAACGCGGGCGAGAGCCACCGGGTGCGGCTGCGGGCCCGGCTGCCCGACGGCACCTGGGGCGGATGGACCCCGCAGCGCGCGGTGACGACCGGCCGGTGAGCGGCGGGCCTGGGCCGTCCGGTGGAACGCGTCACCTGGCCGGGGGCGCTCCGGGTGCGGATCGGGCGGGCGGCGCATTGGCTGCGCTTGAGGCAGCACGGGCGTTCCCGACCTCGGCGGCGCAAGGGATGTACCGCCAACCGTGCCGCCGGAGGACACCCCATGCGCAACTCCGCTCTTCTTCGCCGCACCGGCCTGACCGTGGCTGCCGCCGCCGCGTTCCCGCTGGCGCTGACCGCCGCGGGACCGGCCGCCGCCCGGGGCTCGGGCATCTCCGTCAGCACCACCGGCTCGACCGTGTCGGTGGTCACCAGCGCCTGCACGCAGATCAACGGCAACTGGGGCACGGCGTCGCTGCTCAACAGCAGCCAGTCGAGCTTCGCCCAGGGCCGCCAGGTCGCCCTGTCCGGGACGGGGGTGAGCCAGTCGGCCGCCTGGTCCGACGTCGGCCCCGGCACGTACACGGTGATCGTGATCTGCTCCGACCAGCAAACCGCGGGCACCCAGTCCGTGATCGTCTCCGCGCCCGCCACGCCCACGCCGCGCCCGACGGTGTCGCCGTCGCGCGGCGTGATGGGCGGCCTGGGCGGCGCGGCCCGCGACTACGGCCCGGTGACCATGGGCGTCGGCGCCGCCCTGGTGGGCACCGGAGTCATCGCCGGGGCGTGGTTCCTGCGCCGCCGTTCGAAGCCTCACCGTCTGTGACGCCGGGGGCCGGGCCGCCGGCGGGAAGGGCCGTGAACTCCTGAAGGGCGTGGGCGAGCCACTGCGTCCAGAAGGTCTCCAGGTCGATGCCCGCCCGCAGGATCAGGTGGTGCAGCCGGTCCTGCGGGCTGTCCCGGCCCGGCGGGAAGTCCCGCTTCTCGATCTCCCGGTACTCCGCCAGCTGCCGTTCGTGCAGCTCCAGATGGCGCCGCAGATCGGCCTCGATCCCGGCGGTGCCGACGACCGCCGCGGCACGCAGCCGCAGCAGCAGCGTGTCCCGCATCGGCTTGGGGTCCTGCGCGGCGGCCGTCCAGCGGGCGAGTTCGGCGCGGCCCGCGGGCAGGACCTCGTAGCTCTTGCGCTGCCCGCGGGCGGGCTGCTCGGCGGGCAGCGCCCGGATGAGGCCCTCGGCCTCCAGTTTCCCCAGCTCGCGATAGATCTGCTGGTGCGTCGCGGACCAGAAGTAGCCGATCGACTTGTCGAACCGGCGGGTCAGTTCCAGTCCCGAGGACGGCTTTTCCAGCAGGGCGGTGAGGATCGCGTGCGGGAGTGACATGGGCCTCATCCTAGGGAGCGCCCGCCGCCGGCCCGTCTCTCCTACAGGGCCGCCGCGAGTTCGGTGCCCTGCTTGATGGCCCGCTTGGCGTCCAGTTCCGCGGCCACGTCGGCGCCGCCGATCAGGTGCGGCTCGCGGCCTGCGGCGAGCAGCTCCTCGTACAGGTCGCGGCGGGGTTCCTGGCCGGTGCACAGGACGACGGTGTCCACCTCCAGGACGGTGCTCCGCCCGTCGACGGTGATGTGCAGACCGGCGTCGTCGATGGCGTCGTAGCGCACGCCGGGGATCATGGTGACGCCGCGGTGCCTCAGCTCGGTGCGGTGGATCCAGCCGGTGGTCTTGCCGAGGCCGGCGCCGACCTTGCTGGTCTTGCGCTGCAGCAGATGCACCCGGCGGGGCGGCGCGGGCCGCTCGGGCGCGGCGAGGCCGCCGGGCGCCCGGTAGTCGAGGTCGACGCCCCAGTGGCGGAAGTACGTCTCCGGGTCCGCGTGGGCGTCGTCGCCGCCGTCGGTGAGGTATTCGGCGACGTCGAAGCCGATGCCGCCGGCGCCGAGCACGGCGACGCGCTCACCGACGGGGGCGCCGCCCGCGAGGACGTCGAGGTAGCCGACGACCTTGGGGTGGTCCACGCCGGGGATGTCGGGGGTGCGGGGGGTGACCCCGGTGGCGACGACGATCTCCTCGTAGCCGTCGAGGTCGGCGGTGGTGACCCGGGTGTTCAGGCGGACCTCGATGCCGAGGGTGTCGATGCGGTGGCGGAAGTAGCGCAGGGTCTCGTCGAACTCCTGCTTGCCGGGCACCTTGCGGGCGACGTTGAGCTGGCCGCCGATCTCGCTCGCCGCGTCGAACAGGGTGACGTCGTGGCCGCGTTCGGCGGCGGAGACCGCGCAGGCGAGGCCGGCGGGTCCGGCGCCGACGACGGCGACACGCTTCTTCAGCCGGGTCGGGGCGAGGACCAGTTCCGTCTCGTGGCAGGCGCGCGGGTTGACCAGGCAGGAGGTGATCTGCCCGCTGAAGGTGTGGTCGAGGCAGGCCTGGTTGCAGCCGATGCACGTGTTGATGGCCTCGGGCCGGCCCTCGGCGGCCTTCTTGACGAACTCGGGGTCGGCGAGCATGGGCCGGGCCATGGACACCATGTCGGCGACACCGTCCGCGAGGAGCTGCTCGGCGAGGTCGGGGGTGTTGATGCGGTTGGTGGTGACGAGCGGGATGTTCACCTCGCCCATCAGCTTCTTGGTGACGAAGGTGTAGGCGCCGCGCGGCACGGAGGTGGCGATGGTGGGGATGCGGGCCTCGTGCCAGCCGATGCCGGTGTTGATGATGGTCGCGCCGGCCGCCTCGACGGCCTTGCCGAGGGTGATCACCTCGTCGAGGGTGGAGCCGCCGGGGACGAGGTCCAGCATGGACAGGCGGTAGACGACGATGAAGTTCTCGCCGACGGCCTCGCGGACGCGGCGGACGATCTCGACGGGGAACCGCATACGGTTCTCGTACGAGCCGCCCCACCGGTCGGTGCGCCGGTTGGTCTGCGCGGCGATGAACTCGTTGATGAGGTATCCCTCGGAGCCCATGATCTCCACGCCGTCGTAGCCGGCGTGCTGGGCGAGGCGGGCGGCCCGGGCGTAGTCGTCGATGGTGCGTTCGACCTCGGCGTCGGTCAGCTCGCGCGGCGCGAAGGGGCTGATCGGCGCCTGCATCGGGCTGGGCGCGACGAGGTCGGGGTGGTAGGCGTACCGGCCGAAGTGCAGGATCTGCATGGCGATCCGGCCGCCCTCGCGGTGGACGGCGTCGGTGATCTGCCGGTGCTGCTCGGCCTCGGCCTCGGTGGTGAGCTTGGCGCCGCCGGGGTAGGGGCGCCCCTCGTCGTTGGGGGCGATGCCTCCGGTGACGATGAGGCCGACCCCGCCGCGGGCCCGCTCGGCATAGAACGCGGCCATGCGCTCGAAGCCGCGCTCGGCCTCCTCCAGGCCGACGTGCATCGAGCCCATCAGGACGCGGTTGGGCAGCGTGGTGAAGCCCAGGTCGAGCGGGCTCAGCAGGTGGGGGTAACGGCTCATGGGGCCCTCCGTCGCGGTGTCCTCTACCTGAGGTTGTAGAGGACCCGCACCCCATTGTGCAACTAGTTGCACAATGGGGTGGCGACCGTCACGGCTCCACGGCCTCCCGGCGGGGCCGAGGCGGCCGTGGGGTCGGGCCGTGGGGCCGTCAGGGCCCGCGGAGGGTCCGGGGCGTCACCTGTTCTCGAGACGGACGTGCAGCTCGCGTTCCTGGTCGCCGGAGGCGTGGGCGAGGTCGCGGACCGTGAACAGACCGTCCAGGGTCGTACGCAGCCGGTCGATGGCCCAGTAACTGCCCTGCGCGTCGGCCTCGACGGCGGACGACAGCCGGGCCGGCGGAGGGCAGGTGTGGGAATCGGTGACCTCGAAGGTGCCGAGCCACACCATGGGCCGGGTCTCGTGCAGCTGCGCGGGCACGTCCTCGGCACCTCGGTCCGACTCGAAGCACGCGCACAGCGCGTCGAACACGATCCGGGCGTCTTCCTTGCTGTATCCGCTGAGCTCGACGGAGACGGACTCGTCGTGCAGTCGCTCGCTGGCCATCGTGATCGCTCCTTCCGTGGGGCGCCGCAGCCGTGCGGGTTCCCCGCGCCGCCGCTCCCCCACCCCCAAGAAAAGCACCGGCCGTCGCCGCGGGCCAGCGGCGACGGCCGGTACGGACGGTGCCGTCCCCCCGGAGCGGACGGGGGACACGGGACGGCCGTGCGGTCAGCCTCGGGTGAAGCGGTAGGTCTTGCTGTCGGTCAGGACGCAGAAGCCGGGCGAGATCACGATGACGCGCAGGGTGCCGGTACGGCGGTCGTAGTCGATGCCCTCCGCCTCGAAGCCGCCCGAGCAGCCGCTGCGCAGCGGCAGTTGCCGCAGCGCGGTGACGTGCCCGGTGACGTCGGTGCCGTCCGGTGCGGCCGACAGGTCGATCTGCAGCAGCGGCTTGGTCATGCCGAACAGGCTGCCCTCGGGGTCGTCGGAGGAGCACAGCAGCCGGGTCGCGGTCTCGAAGTCGCAGCCCTGCACATCGCGCACGGCGTGGTCGAGGCGGACCTCGGCCACCTGGGGGAGGTTCGCGGAGGGCGAGGTGGCCGGGTTGACACCGGGAGTGGGGAAGACCAGCAGGCGGGTCATCGTGCCCCACTCGCCGGACAGCATCCACTGGCCGTCGGGGGTGATCGCGACCCACGAGTTGTTGAGGGCCTCGCCGGGCGAGAGCGCGTGCACGTACTCCGACCAGGTGCCGTCGGGGGCCTGGACGCGGTACATCTTCGCGCCGCCCGAGTCGCGCTGGTACGGCTCGATGTAGTGGCCGTCGTAGGAGGCGTCGGGGTCGCCGACGTGGTTCCAGCCGCGGAACGCGAGGCCGAGCGGAACGGTGCCGATGCCGGTGTAGCGGTTGGGGCTGCCGGCCGGGACCTCCACCGAGGTCAGGCCCTGGCTCTCGGTGAGCGGGTCGGCACGGTCGGAACCGACCTCGGTCCAGGTGCCGGCCGCCGCGGCGGGCGGGGCGGCGGTCAGGGCGAGGACGGTGGCGGTGGCTGCGGCGATCAGGGCGGTCAGGGCCGGGCGGAACCGGCGGCCGGCGGAACGCAGCGGCATGGGCGACTCCTGAAGTGGGGGGTGGCACAGTTCGGTTGCGGTGGTGCGTGGATCCGCTGGGCGCACAGTCTGACGCGCCATCAGGGTCATGTACAGATCAATGCGGGGAACGGGGTGGGGTGCGTCGCACCGGTGAGGGGCGGGCGCGGGACGCCGGACGGG
>NZ_JALLGL010000232.1 GCF_023072675.1 Streptomyces sp. XM83C | reverse complement strand
GCTTCCCGCCGCCCGCGCCGGGCGCCGGAGCGGGCCGCCCGGGCGGCGCGCAGCCCGAACCGGAGCTGTGCCCGCAGTGCCGTACGCCCCGTGAGGGCGGTGCGCCCTTCTGCGAGGAGTGCCGGTGGAACTTCCTCACCAACACGGCGACCACGTACACCCCGGCCGCGCCGCGCCCGTCGGCGACGGCGCCCGGTCCGGGCGCGGGTCCGGGTCCGCGCTTCCCGCAGGCGCCGGGTCCGCAGGGGCCCGGTCCGCAGGGCGGTCCTTCGTACGGCGGTGACGCCTTCGACTACCAGCAGTCGCGGCCGAGCCAGGTCAACCGGCCGGCCGAGCCGATCCCGCCGAACCCGTTCGGCGGGGAGCCGTCGGGTCCCGGTGGCCCAGGTGGTCCGGGTCAGGGTCACCCCGGCGGTGGTCCCGGCCCGTTCGGCGGTCCGGGCGGTCCCGGTGGCCCTGGTGGTCCGGGGGCTCCCGGCGGTCCGGGTGCGTTCCCGGGTGCCGGCGGGCCCGGCGGTCCTGGTGGTCCTGGCGGCCCCGGCCCGTACGGCGGGCCCGGCGGCCCCGCCACGTCCGGTGGTCCCGGCCCCTACGGCGGCCCCGGTGGGCCGGGCGGCCCGGGTGGTCCGGGCGGTCAGGGCGGTGCCCCGTCGTTCGGTGGCGACCCGTCACGGCCCGTTCCCCCGCCGCCCGGTCCGACGCCGCCCGCCGGTCCGGGGGCTACCTCGGGCGCGCCTCAGGCGTTCCACCAGCCGGCCGGGCCGAACGGCCCCGCGGGTCCGGGTGGTCCCGGCGGTCCCGGTGGGCCGGGCGGTCCTGGTGGCCCGAACGGCCCGTCGTTCGGTGGCGGTCAGGACGACTGGGTGATCAGCCCGCCGTCGAACACCCCCGGCGGACCGGGCGGCCACGGCGGTCCCGGTGCGCCCGGTGGCCCCGGTGGCCCCGGTGCGCCCGGTGGCCCCGGTGCGCCCGGTGGCCCCGGTGCGCCCGGTGGTTACGGCTACCCGCAGCCCGGTGCCACGCAGGCGCCGCCCGCTCCGCACCCCGGGTTCCCGCAACAGCAGCAGGGCCCTGTCACGTGGACGGCGACGATCGGCCCCGACCGCGAGTACTTCATGGCGATGATGCAGCGCTCCGGGCCCGAGGCCGCGGGCCTGAACCTGCCCGCGTACTCGCCGGAGCAGCAGCGGCAGCTGACCGGCAACCAGGTGACCATCGGCCGCCGCCGGCACTCCACCGGTGAGACGCCCGACATCGACCTGTCGGTGCCGCCGGAGGACCCGGGCGTCTCGCATCAGCACGCGGTGCTGGTGCAGCAGCCGGACGGCAGCTGGGCGGTCGTCGACCAGAACTCGACGAACGGCACCACGGTCAACGGCTCCGATGAGCCGATCCAGCCGTTCGTGCCGGTGCCGTTGCAGGACGGCGACCGGGTGCACGTCGGCGCCTGGACGACGATCACCATTCGGCGCGGCTGAGCACGGCGGGCGGCGGCCCCGCGGTCGCCGCCCCGCTACCCCTCCTCCGGCAGGGGCCACACGTACGGCCCCTCCGGGTCGTCCAGCCACGCCCACCCGCGCCCGTCGGCGACGGTCAGGCCGTACCGCTCGCGCGGCGGCATGCCCTCGCGTTCCCACAGGGCGTGCGCCTCCTCCGGGTCGAGGCTGCCGCGGGTCAGCGCCAGCAGAAAACGGAACCGGTCGCTGTCGCGGGCCCGGCGCGGCAGTCCCGCCAGATGCGGGGGCTCCCGTTCGGGCCCGTGCCCGCCGCGCAGCGGCACGAAGTACGCGGGCGTCGCCAGGAACCGTCCCTCCGCGTGGGCGGCGTCGCGTACCGTCAGCGCCGCCAGGCCGGTGGCGAACGGCGTCAGGATCCGGCCGCCGGGCCGGCACTGGCCGAGCCAGGCGGGCGGCACGCTGTGCAGGGTGCAGGTGGCGATGATCCGGTCGTACGGGGCGTGCTCGGGCACGCCGCGCGCCCCGTCGCCGGTGACGACGACCGGACGGAACCCGGCGGCTTCGAGATGCCGGCGGGCGGCCTCGGTGATCTCCGGGTCGAGATCGACGGTGGTGACCTTGTCGTCGCCGAGCCGGTACGCCAGCAGAGCCGCGTTGTAGCCGGTGCCGGCGCCGATCTCCAGGACCCGGTGCCCGTCCTCGACGTCCAGCGCGGCGAGCATCAGCGCCATGAGGGACGGCTGGCTGCTGGAGGACAGCAGCTCGCCGTCACGGATACGGGTGGCCAGCGGGGTGTCCTCGTAGGCGCCACGCACCCAGCGTTCGCGGGCGGCGGGGTCGGGGTGACCGCCCCAGCGGCGCTCGTACCCGGCGGTGCCGGTGACGTAGTAGTACGGCACGAACAGGTGGCGCGGGACCTCGGCGAACGCCGCCCGCCATGCCGGGTCGGCGGCGAAGGCGCCGCTCGCCTCGATCTCGCGGACCAGCTCGGCGCGCGCCTCGGCGGCGACGCGGTCCAGCTCCTGCCCGGCGGTGTCCGCAGCCATGCCTCCACTGTGCGGCCCGGCGGCTGTCCGGTCGACCGCGCCCGCGGGGGCGCGGGGCGGCTCGTCCAGGGACCTAAGCCGGAAGTCCTCCGTCTCCGCGTCTGAGAGCATGGGGGGCGTGAATGAGATTCGGCGCGGCACGCTTCAGGAGCAGACCTTCTACGAGCAGGTCGGCGGGGAGGAGACCTTCCGCCGACTCGTCCACCGTTTCTACCAGGGCGTCGCCGAGGACCCGCTCCTGCGGCCGATGTACCCGGAGGAGGACCTGGGCCCCGCCGAGGAGCGGCTGGCGCTGTTCCTCATGCAGTACTGGGGCGGCCCCACCACCTACAGCGAGCGTCGCGGCCACCCGCGGCTGCGGATGCGCCACGCCCCGTTCCGGGTCGACCAGGCCGCCCACGACGCGTGGCTGAAGCACATGCGGGTCGCGGTCGACGAGCTGGGGCTGCCCGAGGAGCACGAGCAGACGCTGTGGAAGTACCTGACGTACGCGGCGGCGTCGATGGTGAACACCGCGGGCTGACCCGGACTCCGCCGTCCGCCCCGGCTCCGGCGCCCCCTCCGCCCGTTCCCCGGCCACGCACGGGCTCCGGCTCCGGCTCCGGCTCCGGCTCCGGCTCCGGCTCCGGCTCCGGCTCCGGCTCCGGCTCCGGCTCCGGCTCCACGGTGTGCCGGAATCCGGTCATCCGACCCCGGAATCCGATCACGATCCGGTCAAGGCCGGTCCACGACCGCTTACCTCCGCCCCTCGTCCTCTGACACCATCGCCCCCAGGTCTGGACAGGCAGACCCACGGGGGACGTACCGAAGACGTACCGGGGTCGTACGCACACCGTGCCGCGGACTCGGGCCCCGGCGTACCGGGGAACGCAACGGACGGTGCGTGGACGGCGTACGCGCGTCGTAGGGGTCTCGTGCGGGGACGACGGCTGGGGGCCGTGTGACGGGGTTCGGGGGACTGGCGCGTCTCGTCGTGCTGCGGGCGCGGGCGCACCGCCTGCTGCTGGCCGCCGCGTTCCTCACCGTCCTGCTGACGACGGTCGTCCTCGCCACGCTCACCGCGTTCACGGGCGCGATCGGCGACGCGGCCCTGCGGCACGCGCTGGCCGACCCGCGCAACGCCGGCGACACCGCGCTGATCGTCAAGGCGGACGTGACGGCCGAGCAGCGCGCCGCCGCCGACCGTGCCGTACGCAGTGAGGCCCGCAGGACGTTCGACGGGCTGCCGGTGACCGTGCGGACGCTGCTGCGGTCCGGGCCGTACGCGCTGCCGGGCACTCCCCCGTCCGGTGACCCCGACCTCACCCACTTCGCGGCCCTCGACCCCGGCCAGGTGCGGATCGTGTCGGGCCGCGCGCCGCGCCCCGCCGCGCCCGGCACGGCCGAGGTGGAGGTGGCACTGCACCGGGTGGCCGCCGAGCAGCTGCACCTCGCGGCCGGGGCGCGGGTGACCCTTGTCGACCGGCTGGGCGGTCAGCCCGTGCGCGTGATGATCACCGGTGTGTACCGTCCCGCGGACACCTCCGCCCCGTACTGGCGGCTGGACGATCTCGCCGGGCGCGGGGTGAAGCAGTCCGGTTTCACGACGTACGGCCCGCTCCTCGCGGCCCCGGCGACGCTGACCGGTGGCCGGGTGAGCGCGGGCCAGTCCGGGTGGCTGGCCTCGGCGGACTTCTCCACGCTGACCACCGGCCGCCTCGACGCGCTGCGGGAGACGTCCCTCACCGGCGGGGCGCCGCTGCGGGGGCTGCCCGCACTGAGCGGTACGACGGCCGCGTCGACGAGCCTGCCGGACGTACTGGACCGTGTCGAACGGTCCCTGCTGGTCGCCCGCTCCACACTGCTGATCGTGGCGTTGCAGCTGGTGCTGCTCGCGGCGTGCGCGCTGCTGCTGGTGGCGCGGCTGCTGACCGCCGAGCGCGCCGCGGAGACCCGGCTGCTGCGGGCCCGCGGAGCGTCCCGGGCGCGGATCGCGGGCCTGGCAGCGCTCGAGGCGCTGCTGCTCGCCGCACCGGCCGTGCTGTGCGCGCCGCTGCTCGCCGGGCCGCTGACCCGGCTGCTGGCGGGGCGGGGCACCCTCGACCGGATCGGGCTGCGTCCGCAGGTGCCGGCGCTGGGCGGGGCGGGTGTGTGGCTGGTCGCGGTGGCGACGGCGCTGGGCTGCGCGCTCGCGGTGACGGTGCCGGTGCTGACCCGCAGCGGGTGGCGTGCCGGGCGGGCCCGCCCGCTGCCGGCGGCGGTGCGGGCCGGGGCGGACGTCGCCCTGCTGGCGGTGGCGGGGGTGGCGTACTGGCAGCTCGACAGCCGCGGCGCCGTCGGCGCCGACAGCGGCGGCGATCTCGGTGTGGACCCGGTGCTGGTGGCCGCGCCGGCGCTGGCGCTGCTCGCGGGCACGGTGGTGACGCTGCGTCTGCTGCCGCTGGTGGCGCGGCTCGCGGAGCGCCGGGCGGCGGGCGGGCGCGGGCTGACGTCGGCGCTGGCGGGCTGGCAGTTCAGCCGCCGCCCGGCACGGCAGGCCGGTCCGTTGCTGCTGCTGGTGCCGGCGGTCGCGCTGGGCATGCTCGCCGTCGCGCAGGGCGCCTCCTGGGACCGCTCGCAGGAGGACCAGGCGGACTTCCGCGCCGGGACGGCCGTACGGGTCACGTCCGCCGGGCAGGGCGGCCCGGCCCGCACCGAGCGGCTCGCGGCCGTACCGCACGTGGACGCGGTGGCGCCCGTGGCGCGTACGACGCTGCCGCTGTCCGGCAACCGGGAGGCGACCGCGCTCGCCGTGGACACCGCGGGCGCCGCCGACGCGCTGCTGATGCGCCCCGACCTCGCCGACGGGCCGGTACGACCGCTCGTGTCCGGGCTCGCCCCGAGGGGCGCCGCGGTGGGGGCCGCCGTACCCGCCGGGACCGTGTCGCTGCGGCTCACCGCCACCCTGCGCGGGCCGGGCGGCGCCTCGCCGGCCGCGGCGGATGTGACGCTGACGGTGCAGGACCGCTGGGGTGTGCCGTACGACCTGCCCGCGGGCCGGCTCCCCGCCGACGGCCGCCCGCACACCCTCAGCCCGGCGATGCGGGGCCTGCACGGGCCGCTCACCGTGACCGGCGTGCAGCTGGTGCTGCCGCTGCCCGTCGGCCACGGCGAGCGGCACCGGTTCACCCTCGGCGCGCTCACCGCCGCCGGCCCCGACGGCACCACGCGCGCCCTGCCGCTGCCCGCCGCCTGGACGGCCGCCTCCCAGCTCGACAGCAACACCTCCGCCCCGGACGGCACGGGCGACCCGACCCGGGCCCGGCTGCTGTCCGCCGCGCCGCCGACGGTCGAGTACGGCACCGGCTTCCTGCCCGCCGACGACACGTGGGCCAGCGGCACGCTGACGGTCCGCCTGCACGCGGGGCGGGGCACGGGGGCCGACGCGACCGGCGTGTCCGGCGGGACCGACGAGACCGGCGAGTCCGGCGGGACCGATGGGGCCGCTGCCGTGACCGGCGTGGCCACGGACCGGTTCCTCGCCTCGGCGGGCGCTCACATCGGGCAGCGTGTGGACGCCACGTTCGGCGGGGAGACCGTGCCGGTACGCATCGTCGGCGCGGTCCGTGAACTGCCGACCACCGCGGGCGTCCCCGGCGTGCCCGCCGCCTCCGACTCGGGCGGTGCCCTGCTGGTGGACCTGCGGGCGGTCAACCGTTTCCTCCAGGAGAGATACGGCGCCGCCGTCACGCCGAGCGAGTGGTGGCTGCGCACCGCGGACCCGGCCGGGGTGGCGGCGGCCGTACGGGCCTGGCCGGACATGGAGGCCGGGCAGGTGCTGGTGCGCGACGAGCTGGCCCGGCAACTGCGCGACGACCCGTTCGGCGCGGGCCCGGAGACCGCGTTCACCGCGGCGGCCGGGGTGGCGGCGGCGCTCGCCGCGGTCGGGTTCGCCGTGAGCACCGCGGGCGCGCTGCGGGAACGCGACGCCGAACTCGCCGTGCTGCGCGCCCTGGGCGCACCGCGTCGCCGCCTCGCCCGCATGATCGCCGCCGAACACGGCCTGCTCGTCGCGCTCGCCCTCGCCGTCGGCGCCGCGCTCGGTGTACTGCTGACCCGGACGGTGATCCCGCTGATCGTGCTGACCTCGGAGGCGACCCGCCCGGTCCCCGACGTCCTGGTCGTCCTGCCCGCCGGCCGGGTGGTGGCCGTGCTCGCGGCGGTGGCCGCACTGCCGCTCGCCGTCACCGCCGTACTGTCCCGCCGCCAGGTGGACCCGGCACGGGCCCTGCGGGAACAGGGAGGCGAGTGACATGACGTCAGCCTCCGCACCCCAGAAGCCATTCGGGCACCGGACCCCCGCCCCCAGGAGCCACACGCACGCCGGAGCCCCCGTGCCCGGCCCCCTCACCGCGTACGCACCGACCCCGTCGCCGTACGGGCACACCACCGCGTACGCACCGACCCCATCGCCGTACGAGCACACCACCCCGGACCCCCGGCACGGCCACCGCACGACCGGGAGGGCACTGACATGACGCCACCCGACCGCACCCGTACCCCCGCCCGCCGCACCCGGCAGCCGCGCGGGCGCCGGGTGCCCGCGCCCTGGGTCCGGACGCGGCTGCGGGCCGCGCCGGGGGCGGCGTGGGCGCTGGCGCTGCTCGTCGCGGTGACCGCGTCTCTGGCCGCCGCGCTGCCGCGTGCCGTGGACCGGTACGAGGACACCGGTCTCGTGCACGCCGTCGCCCAGGCCCGCCCCGACCGTACGACCGTGCAGGTGTACGCCCCGCCCGCGAGTGCCGAGCCCGGCCAGGAGGAGGGGGCGGCGGAGCAGTCGATGCGGCCGGGCCCGCTCGCCGCGCAGTACCGGAGGATCCTCGGGCAGGTCCGCGCACCCCTCGTCGCCGACCCCGGCCAGTCCGCGTACGGCGTGCGCACCACCACCCCGCTCGCCGTGCCCGACCCGTGGCTGCCTCGGCCGGCCGGTCTGCCCGCCCGGATGATCGTCGCCGCGCAGCACGATCTGGCCGGGCACGTCGGCGCGACGACCGGCCGGCTGCCGCGCGCCCCGGCCACGGTCGGCGCGGACGTGCCCGAGGTGGAGGCCGCGGTCAGCGCGGAGACCGCGAAAGCGCTGCGGATCAGGCCGGGTTCGGTGCTGCATCTGCCGAGCCCGCGGCCGGCCGGGCAGCTCACCGTCCGCGTCACCGGCGTCGTCACCCCGCGCACCCCCACCGGGTCGTGGTGGTCCGCCCAGCCCGTGCTGCGCACCCCGTCGCTGACCCGCCAGGCGGGCGGCTCGCCGAGCGACGTGTACTGGGTGGGCGCGCTGCTCCTCGCGCCCGAGGCCGGCCCCGCGCTGCTGGGCCTGCCGGTGCCGAAGGAACGCCACTGGAGCATCGCCCCCGCGCCCGGCGCCCTGCACAGCACCGAGGTGGCGGGCCTGCGGTCGTCGGTGGCGTACCTGGAGAGCGGGCCGGGGCTGCGGAAGATCCGCGAGATCGCCGACTGGGACGCCGGTGTCGTCACCGAACTCGACCAGGTCCTCGCCTCCTACGACGACCTGCGTTCCGGCCTGCGCCCCCTCACGGCCGTCGCCGCGACCGGCGCGGGCACGGTCGCCGCGGTGGTCCTCGCGATGGCGGGCGGGCTCGCCGCCGACCGCCGCCGTACCGAACTCGCCCTGCTGCGGGCCCGCGGTGCCTCCCTGCGCGGCCTGACCGGGCGGCTGCTGGCGGAGACGGCGGTCGTCGCCGTGCCGGCGGGGGCGGCCGGCCTGGCCGTCGCGCTGCTCACCGTCCCCGACGGCCGGCTCGTGCCCGCGCTGGTCGCCGCCGGCGCGGTCACCGCGGGCGCCTGTGCCGCGCTGCCGCTGCGGGCGCTGGCCGCGCACCGTGCCGTCCGCGTGCACACGGGCCGGCAGGACATCACGGCCGTACGGCCCTCTCGGCGGCGTACCGTCGCCGAACTCACCCTGCTCGTCCTCGCCGTGGGCGCGGTCGTGGTGCTGCGCCGGCAGGGCGGCTCGGGCGGCGCGCTCGTCGCGGCGGCGCCGGTGCTGGTCGGGGTGATCGCCGCGCTGGTGCTGGTCCGGCTGTATCCGCTGCCGCTGCGGGGGCTCGCCCGGCCCGCCCGCCGGCTGCGCGGCGTCGTCGGCCCGCTCGCGCTGGCCCGCGCGGGACGCAGCTCCGCCTCCGCCGTACTGCCCCTGCTGGCGCTGCTCACGGCGCTCACGACGGCGGCGTTCGGCGGCTCGGTCCTCGCCGGGGTGGACGGCGCCCGCGACCGGGCGGCCCTGCTCGCCGTCGGCGCGGACGCCCGCGTCGAGGCGTCCGGCGGTGTGCTGCCCGCCGGAGCCGCGGACCGGGTACGGCACACGGGAGGCGTCCGGGACGTCACCGAGGTCAGCCTCGCCTACCAGGCGCAGCCGCTGGAGGGCAGCTCCCCGGTGACCGTGGCCGGCGTGGACCCCGCCCCCTACGCCGCGCTGGCCGCCCGCACCGGCAGCGGCGCCGTCGACGCCGACGCGCTGCGCCGGCCGCGGGACACCGGCGCCCCGCTGCCCGCGCTCGCCTCGCCGGCGGTCGCCGCCGCCTACGGCGAACGGCCGTTCCGCGTCCGGCTGGAGGACGGCAGCGAGACCACCGTCCGCATCACCGCCGTACAGGACAGCACCCCGGCCGTGCCGGGCGCCGAGTTCCTCGTCGTGGACCGCGCCGGGCTGAGCGGCGAGGCCGCCCGGCCGACGGCCCTGCTGATCACCGGCGACGGCCTCACCGCCGGGGCGCTGCGCCGGGCGACCGGGCCCGCGCCGGCGCTCGGTGTCCAACTGCGGGCCACGGAACGCGCCCGGTACGTCGACTCGCCGCTCCAGTCCGGCGTCGAGGACGTGTACGCCGCCGCGGTGGTCGCGGGCGCCGGGTACGCCGTCCTCGCCCTGCTGCTGTCGCTGCTGCGGGCCGCTCCCGAGCGGGCGGCGCTGCTCGCCCGGCTCCGCACGATGGGCCTCACCCGGCGTGAGTCGCGGCGCCTGCTGGTGCTGGAGTCGCTGCCGCAGTCCGTCCTCGCGGCGGCGGGCGGCACACTCACCGGATGGGCCACGATCCGGCTCCTGTCACCCGGCGTGGACCTCGCGACGATCGCCCTGGCCACGTCCCCCGCCTCGGCAGGCGCGGGCGCCGCCCTCGCCACCGACCCGTGGTCCCTCGCCCTCCCGGCGCTCGCGGTCGTCACGGTGACGGTGGCGGTGGCGGCGGTGCAGGCGTGGTGGGCGGCGCGCCGGGGGGCGGTACGGGAGCTGCGGG
>NZ_JALLGL010000231.1 GCF_023072675.1 Streptomyces sp. XM83C | reverse complement strand
CGCCGGCCAGCGCCATGGAGCACTCGCCGCGCCGCAGTGCCTGCACCGCCAGATGCAGCGCGACCAGCGACGACGAGCAGGCGGTGTCCACGGACAGGGCGGGCCCGTTGAACCCGAACGTGTAGGCGACCCGGCCGGAGGCGACGCTCGTCTGGGAACCGGTCAGCAGATGACCGTCCGTCCCGTCGACGGGACGGTCGAGGCGGGGGCCGTAGTCGCTGGCCATGACACCGACGAAGACACCCGTGTCGGAGCCGCGCAGCCCTTCGGGGTCGAGTCCGGCACGCTCCAGGGTCTCCCAGGTGGTCTCCAGCAGCAGCCGCTGCTGCGGGTCCATCGCGAGTGCCTCACGCGGGCTGATGCCGAAGAACGACGCGTCGAACTCGTCGGCGTCGTGCAGGAATCCGCCGCGCCGCGTGGTCGTCGTACCGGAGCCGTCGGAGCCGAACAGGGCCGTCAGATCCCAGCCCCGGTTGGTGGGGAACTCGCTGGTCGCGTCGATGCCGTCCAGGACGAGACGCCACAGCTCCTCGGGGGAACCGACACCGCCCGGGTAGCGGCAGCCCATGGCGACGATCGCCACCGCGTCGTCCGCGTCGGCCGCCGTGCCCCCGACCGCACCGGTCGTGGCGCGGGCGGCGGGCGCGGCCGGTGCGGCGGACGCGGCCGTGCGCAGCCGGGCGTGCAGATGGTCGGCGAGCCGCCGGGGTGTCGGATGGTCGAACACCACGGTCGTCGGCAGCGGCAGACCGGTCGCCCCGGTCAGCCGGCGACGCAGCTCCACCGTGCCCAGCGAGTCCAGGCCCAGCTCCTTGAACGTCCCGTCGGGGCCGACCGCGTCGCTGTCGGTGCCACGGATGAGGGCGGCGGTCTCCAGCACGAGCCGCAGCAGCTCCTCGGCGGACCGCACCGGCGCGGGCACCGGCGCCTCCGACTCCGTACGGCCGGCCGTGCTGCCGTCGGCGCCGGGCAGCCAGTACCGCTGCCGGTCGAAGGCGTACGGCGGCAGGTCGGTGAGCGCCGCGCCGGGCGTGGGGGCGAGGACGGCCCGGTCGATGCCGGCGCCGCGCACATACGCCTCCGCGAGCGCCGCCCGCAGCCGGTCCGGTCCTCCCTCGCCGCGGCGCAGCGTGCCCGTGGCGGCGGTGGCGACCCCGGCCCGCTCGGCGGACTCCTCGATGCCGGTGACGAGCACCGGGTGCGGGCTGCACTCGACGAACACCCGGCAGCCGTGGTCCAGCGCGGACCGGGTGGCCCGCGCGAACTCCACGGTCTGCCGCAGGTTGCGGTACCAGTACGCGGCGTCCAGCGTGGCCGTGTCGACGGGCTCGCCGGTGACGGTGGACACGAACAGGGTGTTGGTGGAGCGCGGCCGTACCGGCGCGAGCACGTCGAGGATCTCCTCGCGCAGCTCCTCGACGGCCGCCGAGTGGGAGGCGTAGTCGATGGGCAGCAGCTTGGTGCGCTCCCCTGCCTCCTCCAGCAGCCGGGCCGCCTCGGTGAGCGCGTCGACCGGGCCGGACAGGACGACCGCGCCCGGTCCGTTCTCCACGGCGACGGTGGCCTGCGGCACCCGCCCGTCCAGCACGTTCAGGACGGTCTCGCGGGGCGCGGCCACCGACAGCATGCCGCCGCCGCGCCCGCCGCGCCCGCCGAGCCGGGCGACCGCGCGGGCGCGCAGCGCGACGACACGCGCGGCGTCGGGCAGGGACAGCGCGCCGGCCACGGTGGCCGCGGCGATCTCGCCCTGGGAGTGCCCGATCACCGCGTACGGCTCGACACCCCGCGCCCGCCATTCCTCGGCGAGCGCCACCATCACGGCCCACAGGGCGGGCTGTACGACGTCCAGCCGGTCCAGGCCGGGGGCGCCGGGGGCGCGGCGCAGCACGTCGAGGAGCGCGTAGTCGACGAACGGCGCGAGGGCCTCGGCGCATTCGGTGATCCGCGCGGTGAACACGGGCGCTCGGTCGAGCAGTTCTGCGGCCATCTCCGGCCACTCGGAGCCCTGCCCGGGGAAGACGAGCGCGGTACGTCCGGTGACGGCCGTGCCGGTGACGACGTCGCTGTCGGCGCGGCCCTCGCCGAGGGCGCGCAGCGCGGCGAGGCGCCGGTCGCGGCCGGTGCCGAGGACGACGGCACGGTGCTCGAACTCGGCGCGGGTCTCCACCAGCGAGCGCGCGATGTCGTCGGGCGCGGTGTGCGGGTGCTCGTCGAGGTGCCGGGCGAGGGCGCGGGCCTGGCCGTGCAGGGCGGCCGTGGAGCGGGCGGACAGGATCCAGGGGGCCGCGGTGGCGTCGGTGCCGTCGGTGGTCTGCCGGGTGCCGGCGGTGGCCGTGGGTGCCGCGGCCTGCGCGGGCGGCTCGGCGAGGATCAGATGGCAGTTGGTGCCGCCCATGCCGAACGAGCTGACGCCCGCCACCAGCCGGCGGCCGGGGTCGGGCCAGTCACGGGCCTCGGTGGTCATGCGCAGCCCGAGCCGGTCCATCGGGATGTCGGGGTGCGGGGTGCGGAAGTGCAGGCTGGGCGCGAGCCGCCGGTGCCGGATGCTGAGGACCACCTTGAGCAGCCCGGCGATACCGGCCGCGCCCTCCAGGTGGCCGATGTTGGTCTTCGCGGAGCCGACGAGCAGCCGGTGCTCCTCGTCGCGGCCGGCGCCGAGCGCGGCGCCCAGCGCGGCGGCCTCCACCGGGTCGCCCACCGGGGTGCCGGTGCCGTGCAGTTCGACGTACTGCACCTCGGCGGGGGCGACGCCGGCGCGGGCGCAGGCGAGGCGGACGACGTCCTCCTGGGCGCGGGCGCTCGGTACGGTCAGCCCCTCGCCGCCGCCGTCGTTGTTGACGGCGCCGCCGAGGATCACGCTGTACACCCGGTCGCCGTCGGCGAGGGCGGCGGACAGCGGCTTCAGCACGACGACGGCACCGCCCTCGCCCCGCACATAGCCGTTGGCGCGGCTGTCGAAGGCGTGGCAGCGGCCGTCGGGGGAGAGCGCGCCGAACCGGCCGATGGTGTCGGAGGTGTCGGGCAGCAGGTTCAGGTTGACGCCGGCCGCGAGGGCGATGCCGCTCTCCCCGCGGCGCAGGCTCTCGCAGGCCGCCTCCACGGCGACCAGGGACGACGACTGGCCGGAGTCCAGGGTGAGGCTGGGGCCGCGCAGCCCGAGCGCGTACGACACCCGGTTGGCGATGATGCCGCGCTGGATGCCGGTGAGGGTCCAGGCGTCGGCGTGGTCCTCGCCCTGCCGGTCGTGCAGGGTGGCGTAGTCGCTGTTGATGGCGCCGACGAAGACACCGGTGGCGCTCCCGCGCAGCCGGGCCGGGTCGAGCCGGGCGTCCTCCAGCGCCTGCCAGGCCAGCTCCAGGGTGAGCCGCTGCTGGGGGTCCATGGCGGCGGCCTCGAACGGGGAGATGTCGAAGAACGCCGCGTCGAACGCGTCGACGTCCTCGATGAATCCGGCCCGCCGGTACGGCACGGCGGTCCCCGCGGGCCAGCGGTCCTCCGGGGCCTCGGTGACGGCGTCGCGGCCCTCGCTCAGCAGGCCCCAGTAGGCGGCGGGGCCGTCGGCGCCGGGCAGCCGGCAGGCGATGCCGACGACCGCGACGGGCTCGTTGTGGGGCTCGCTGCGCACGAGCCGGTCCTGGGAAGGATTCATCGATGCATCCATGGAGAGCGTCACCTCAGGCTTCGCCGCGCGAGAACACCACCGAAGAGGGCGTTTCGCCGCCGTCTGATTTCCTGGCGTACTGAAACTTCGTCCGGGCGCGTGCACACCTCGCGTCCCGTGGAATTACGTCGTCAAGGCAGGGTGGGGCGTGGAACGGGGGTTTCCGCGGCACGTCGAGTGCGAGAAAGGGCTCAGAAAGAGCGGGACGTGCAGACGTGCCGCGTCCCCCGGGTACTGCAAGGTCAGGATGATCTCGGTGTAGAGGGCGTCCGCCCCCTGGTCGCCGAAGTGGTCGCCGGTGGCGAAGACGAGCCGGTAGCTCCCGCCGGGCAGCGGCCGGTCCGTGAACGACCTGACGTGGCCCCGGGCGTCGGTGCGGACGCGGGCCAGGCGGGACCAGGTGCCGCTGTCGCTCCGCCGGTACAGGGAGACCGGCAGGCCGGACACCGGCCGGCCGCCGGTGGTGTCGAGGACGCGGACGGAGATCGTCACGGCGCGCTGTCCCGGCGCTGCTCCGCGGCCGATACCCGGATCAGGTCCACATGATGTCGTCGAGGGAGGCGTCGCCGTAGCCGAACAGAGAGGCGAAAAGCGAGAACACGTCTTCTCCTTCGTGGGGTCGATCGGCGTGAAACAGATGTCCGTGCGGTTGCGGGAAGAGTTCTATCGGCGGGCCTTCTCAACGCCCTACCAGTTCGCTATCAGGCGCTAAATGCGCACCGAATGAACGGTGTAGCCGCCGGGATTGATGACGATGGGCACCTCGTGCCGGTCGAGGGTCCCGCCGAGGGCGAACGACACGGTGATACGGCTGTAGAACGGCCGCACCCCGAGCGTGGCGAAGTAGCGGTCCGTCTCCAGCGTCAGCTGGAGGGGCCGCTGCGCGTCCTCCCGGTCGACGGTGCAGCCGGAACGGCCCTCCCCGTCGGTGATGCCGTTCCACACCTGCTGCCAGCGGTCCAGGCCGAACCGCTCCAGCCGGACGGGCAGGCCGTCCACGGGGTGACCGGTGGTCCCGTCGGTGACGGAAACGTCCAACCTCACGGCGTATCGGGCCCTCTTCCCTCGGGCCGCGCCCTGGCCGGATGCCGGGTCGCGCCCGAGCCCACAACGTCGCCCAGTCCGCTAAGGGAGCGCTACCAAAGCCCTTTCAACGGGCCTACGAAGGTTCCACGACGCTTCCCCTCCACCGACGCTCGGACGTTCCGCTGCGGAGACCCGGGCCACTCCACGACGGTCCGCGGCGGGCCCGGCCTGGGCCAGGCCCCTCCACGACGGTCCACGGCGGGCCCGGGGTCAGGCCACCGGCTCGGCGGTGAGGCGCTGAAGCACATGGCGGGCACGGTCACGCCACTTCGTGGCGTTGACGCCCTCGAAGACACGCAGCGCCCGCGTCAGATGCTCGCTCGCCCGCGCCGAGTCGCCCCGTTCGGCGGCGAGTTCACCGAGCGCCAGCCGGATACGGCCGACGGCCAGCCGCTCCTGCGCCCGCTCGGCGATGTCCATGGCGCGTTCCAGCATCCCCGCGGCCTCCTCGTACGCGCCCTGCCGCTGCCGGGTGACGGCGAGACCGCGCAGCGCGTAGACCTCGCCGACCGGGTCGCCGACGGCACGGATGCTCTCCATGGCCCGGCCGAACGCCTCCTCCGCCGCTGCCAGATCGCCTGTCTCCAGGTGCGCCTCGCCCAGCCGGCACAGGATCTGCGCGCGTATACGGAAGCCGCCGGAACGTTCCAGTACGACGAGCGCCCGCTGGAGGCTGCCCCGGGCCTCGGCCATGCGGCCCTGCTCCAGATGGATCTGTGCCATGTTGTTCAGGACATGGGCCTCGGTGGTCGGGTCGTCGGTCTCGTCGAGCATCGCGAGCGCGTGCTCGTAGCCGCTCATCGCCTGCTCGGAGCGGCCCTGGACCTGGTCCGCTAAGGCGAGGTTGCGGATCGCCAGCGCCTGCCCGTGCCGGTCGCCCACCGACTGGAACAGGTCGCACGCCGCCTCCAGCCGGCTGCGGGCCTCGTCCAGCCGGTACTCGAACATGTGCAGCGAGCCGAGCGAGTACAGCATCGCGGCCTGTCCGCGCCGGTTGCCGTTGCGGCGGGTGACCTCCAGCGCGATCTCGTGCGTGGTGCGCCAGTCGTCGAAGTAGTTGTAGTTCTCGAACATCGTGACCAGCGTCAGCGCCAGACACCAGCACAGCTCGTCGAGTCCGGCCGCCGCGGCCTGCCGCACGGCGGTGATGAGGCTGGTCCGCTCGGCGTCGAACCAGCCCATGGGGTCGCGCAGTTCACGGTCCACCACCCACGCGTCCAGCGGGCGCCGCACCGCCTCGCCGTGCAGGGCGTGGTCCCCCAGGTAGACCCGGCGGTGGGCCTCCTCCAGCAGATACAGCCAGGTGCTCAGCACCCGCTCCAGCACCGCGGACCGCTGCGGGGTGCTCTCCGCGTCGGACAGGCACTCCTGGGCGTACACCCGCACCAGGTCGTGCATGCGGTAGCGGGCGTGTCGGCCGTCCACCAGCTCCACGTCGACGAGCTGGGCGTCGACCAGCAGTTCCAGGGTGTCCTCGGCGGTGCTCACGTCCAGGTCGAGCAGGGGCGCCGCCACCCAGGAGGAGAACTCGGTGGCCTCCAGCATCGACAGCCGGCGGAACAGCCGCTGCGCCTCGGACGGCAGCCCGTGGTAGGCCAGCGCGAGACTGCTGCGGACGCCCATGCCGCCGTGGGACAGCTCGTTCAGCCGGCGCCGCTCGTCGTGCAGGCGGGCCACCATGTGGCCGAGCGTCCAGTGCGGGCGGGCCGCGAGCCTGGCCGCCGCGACGCGCAGGGCGAGCGCCAGACCGCCGCACAGGTCGACCAGTTCCAGCGCCCGGGGCAGATCCGCGCGGACCCGGTCGGCGCCGAGGATGCGGTCGAGCATCTGTAGCGCCTGCTCGGTGGTGAACACGTCGACCTGGACGCCGTGCGTGCCCTCGAGGCCCGTCAGCCGGGACCGGCTGGTGACCATCACCGGGCAGCTGGGCGAGCCGGGCAGCAGCCAGCGCACCTGCGCCTCGTCGACGGCGTCGTCGAGCACGATGAGCACGCGGCGGCCGGCGACCTGGTTGCGGAAGAGTTCCGCGCGTTCCTCCAGCCCGGCCGGGATGGCCCCGCCGGGGATGCCGAAGCCGCGCAGGAAGCGCTCCAGGATCTGGCCGGGCGGCACGGGCTGGGACGCGGGCCCGCGCAGCTTCGCGAACAGTTGCCCGTCGGGGAACCGTTTGGCCAGCAGCTGCGCCACGTGCACGGCCAGGGTGGTCTTGCCGACGCCGCCCTTGCCGGTGATGGAGACGATCCGCAGGCCGTGCGTGTCGGCGTCGGTGTCCAGGCCGGCCCGCAGGGAGGCGACGAGGCTGTCACGGCCGGTGAAGTCGGCGATGGTGCCCGGCAGCAGCCGCGGCACGACCGGGGGGCCGGAGACCGGTCCGGGCGCCGCCGGGCGGGCCGCGGGCGGGGCGGGCGGGGCGGCGCTGTCGAGTTCGCCGGAGAGGATCGCCTCCTCCAGCCGCCGCAGTTCCTCCCCCGGTTCGATGCCCAGTTCGTCGATGAGGACCTGGCGTCCGTTGCGGTAGGCCTCCAGCGCCTCGGCCTGCCGGCCGGACCGGTACAGCGCCAGCATCAGCTGGGCGCGCAGATGCTCGCGGAGCGGGTTCTGCACGACCAGGTCCATCAGCTGTTCGACGAGCTGCTGGTGCAGGCCGAGCGCGAGCTGCGAGTCCACCCACTGCTCCACCACGGCCAGCCGCTGCTCGTTGAGGCGTGCGGTCGGCCCCTGGAGGGTGGTGCGGTCGGCGCCGGAGTCTATGTGCAGGTCGCCCCGCCACAGGGCGAGGGCCTCGGCGAACGCGGCTGTCGCGGCGGCGTGGTCACCGGCCTCGGCGGCGGCCCGGCCGGCCAGCGCCAGACGGTCGAACACGCGTAGATCGAGGTCGTCGTCGGCCACCTCCGCCACATAGCCCGGCGCCTGGGTGCGGATCACGTCCTTCAGCCCGACCTTGGCCAGGTTCGACCGGACCATGGACACACAGATCTGGATCTGCCCACGGGCCGTGGAGGGGGGTTCGTCACCCCAGACGGCGTCGACGAGCCGTTCGGTCGGTACGACCCGGTTGGCCTCCATCAGCAGCAGGGCCAGGATGATCCGCTGCCGTTCGGCAGTGATCAGGACTGTGCCGTCCGGGCCTGCAACTTCCAACGGCCCGAGCAGACGGAATCGCATCGGCCTCCCCCCAGAAGACGGCGTTTTCGGACGCGGGGCACACCACCCACATGTCGAAAAACCGCACGTCACCCTACTTCTACAGTGTGTGAGGCCGCATTAAATTTCAATAAAAAACCGTCGCTTGTCCTCGCGTGACGCTCACAGGGTGAGGCAAATGTGGAGTAATCATGCACAGGTCAGGCAGATGCGGGTGCGGCAGCCACACACACGACGAGGTCCCCGTGGTGCGTCAAAGACATCTCGATACGGCCGATACCCGCCTCCTCGGCGATCCTGCGCGCACCGCCCCGCAGGGTCACCTCGGGCGCCCCCCAGCGGCCCGCGGTGATCTCGATGTCCCGCCACACGAGCCCCTGCCCCAGCCCCCGGCCGAGCACCTTGGCCGTGGCCTCCTTGGCGCAGAACCGTCCGGCGAGCCGCTCCGCGCGCCGCTCACCGGACAGTCCGTCGGCCTCCGCCAGCTCGGCGTCGGTGAACACCAGGGTCCGGCAGCGCGGATGCCCGGCGACCCGGCTGAACCGGGAGATGCTCAGCAGATCGACCCCGATCCTCATGACGCGCCGCCCGACGCGGCGCGGATGCGTTCCGCGATGGCGCGGCGCCGCTCCTCGTGCTCGGCCACGGACCGCTCGTAGCCGGCCGCGTCCTGCGACCAGTAGCAGGAGTCCCGCCACTCGCCGGCGGTGAACGAGTCGTAGGCGCACCGCACCTGGGCCTGCGCGGCGAGATCGGCGGCGGACACCAGCATCGTGTTGTGCACGAGCACCTGGTTGATCACGGCCCGCATGTTCAGCTCCTCCCGCACGTACCGGTGCATCGCGGCTACGGCGGCGGCGCCGTGCCCGCCCCGGTAGCGCGGCAGCACACCGAACGACAGCTCGCAGGACTGCGCCCGCCAGTCGATCGACGTGATCCACGCGAAGCCGATAGTCCGCCCGTCGGGACGGCACACGGTGTACATGCGCTTGACCGCGTGCTCCTCCTCGATCGTGCGCCGCTGGTTCGCCTCCAGCGCCTCGTCGCTGGAGACCACCGCGAAGTCGGTGAGGTTCGCCTGGAAGCGTCCTTCCCGCAGCAGGGCGCTGCGCAGCGGGATGTCCGCCTCCGTGAAATGCCGTACGACAGGTGTGATCATGACGGTCTCCCGAAGGGTGCGGCGGTCCGGCGCAACAGGACCCAGGCGTGGCGCTCACCGGCGCCGCACCGTACGAGGATCCGGTCGCCGGGCCGCGGGTCGTCGCTGACGAGTGCGCGGTACAGGCCGGGCCAGCCGCCGCACGCGCCGGGGCCCGCGAAGACGCGGTCGGCGTCGGGCACCGGACGGTCCTCGCCCTGGTCGAGGACGTGCAGGGGGCCCTCCCCGCCGCCGAAGCGCAGCGCCACGGCGGTCAGCCTGCGCGGCAGCCGCCCGGCGAGGGCGAACAGCGGCTGGTCGGCGACGACCACGGTCGCGCCGGCCGCCGGGTCCGCCCACCACGACACCAGGTCCACCACGGCCGCGCCGCCGAGGTCGCCGAGGTGCGTGAGCCCCATGTCCTCCGTCAACGGCCAGCCCAGTTCCTGCATCAGGCGCGGCAGTTCGGCGCTGAGGGTGTCCCGGTCGGCCGCCGACTGCACCAGCGCGAACGGCTGCGGGACGGGCGGCGGGCCGAGCCGGCGCAGCGCCTCCTCGACGGGGCCCGGCCCGCCGTCGGAGGGCGGCATGAGCATCCGCAGCCGCCCGAGCGGCAGCCCGCTGTGCTCGGCGACCGAGGTGAGATACGCGGTGAGCAGCCCGTCCCCTGCCTCCCGGCCGGCGGAGTCCCACCCGCCGAACAGGCCGGTGCCGTCGTCGGCGCCCTGTAGGCCGCGGGCGTCGCTGTAACGGGGGTTCTCCTCGGTCGCCACGGCGATCCCGTCGACCGACAGCACGGGCCGCGCGGCCGGCGCCACGGGCTGCGACCGAACGGCACCGGCGGGGCGCGGGGGCGGTGCGGGGG
>NZ_JALLGL010000230.1 GCF_023072675.1 Streptomyces sp. XM83C | reverse complement strand
ACCCCGACGGGCACCCCCGGCGCAGCCCCCACGGACGCCCCTGCCACCGGCCACGCCCCTTCGACGGCCGGCACGGGCCTCGCCGGGCACACCTCAACCCCCGCTCCCGGCAAGCGAATTGAGCGCCGGGAAACAGCGGCGCCCGATTCCCGCCCCGCTCCCGGCCCGAGCCGGAACACCCACGCACCCCACCGCAAAGGGGTCCGATCGCGACAGCCGGCCCGCCTTCACCTATCTGGACAAAGGCAGTTTCTCCCCCGCAAGATCACCATCAGCGCGCATGTCACGGAATACCGAAAAGCGTCAAGGAACGTCGCATTCCATTTCCTGCCTGTAACCCTGCGTAATACCCACGCAATAAAAGATCGGACTTTTGGTGCCCCCTGCCCCCACGTACGTGATCTTCCGGACGCCCCGCCAGTAGCCTGCAGCAACGAAAACCGTCATTACCAAAACCGCCGAGACACCTGAACCCACCCGCCGCCCGTCCTGCACGTTCTCACAATGCGGACTGGGCGAATCGGCTTGAATTCCGCTGTTCCCCCCACGCTGTACCGCTCTGCATTACGTCGTGTCATAACAAGAGAGTCACAGCCTTCGTCAGACCCTCCTCCCCGCCAATCCTCCCGCTTAGAGTCACGCCCAGTCACCGCTCCATCGGGAGTTCGGTACCGGCGCGGCATCCGCCGCCCACAACACAGGGCGGCCGAGCCTGCGGAAAGGACTGATTGTGCGACAGCGTTCCTTGGTGATTCTTACCTCCGTTCTCACGACCGGAGCTCTGACTCTCACCGCCTGCGGCTCCCGAGACGACAACGGCGGTGGTTCGAGTGACGGCGGCAGCACCACGACCCTGACCATCGGCGTCGACGCCCCCCTGTCCGGCGAGAACTCCACCACCGGTCTCGGAATCCAGTACGGCGCCCAGATCGCCGTCGACGACGCCAACAAGAACAACCTCGTCCCCGGCGTCACCTTCAAACTGAAGGCCCTCGACGACAAGGCCCAACCCGCCACCGGCCAGTCCAACGCCACCGCCCTCACCGGCGACAAGACCGTCGTCGGCGCCGTCGGCCCCCTCAACTCCGGCGTCGCCCAGACCATGCAGCAGGTCTTCGCCTCCGCCAACATGGTCCAGATCTCCCCCTCCAACACCAACCCCGAACTCACCCAGGGCAAGGACTGGCAGACCAACAAGAAGCGGCCGTACAAGACGTACTTCCGCACCGCCACCACCGACGCCCTCCAGGGCAAGTTCGCCGCCGCCTACGCCTACAACGACCTCAAGAAGAAGAAGGCCTTCGTCGTCGACGACAAGCAGACCTACGGCGCCGGCCTCGCCAAGATCTTCACCGAAGAGTTCAAGAAGCTCGGCGGCACCGTCGCCCAGACCGACCACATCAACACCGGCGACAAGGACTTCGGCTCCCTCGTCACCAAGATCAAGAACTCCGGCGCCGACATCCTCTACTACGGCGGCCAGTACGACGAGTCCTCCCTCATCACCAAGCAACTCAAGGGCGCCGGCGTCAACATCCCCCTCTTCGGCGGCGACGGCATGTTCGCCAGCACCTACATCGAAACCGCCGGCACCAGCTCCGAAGGCGACCTCGCCACCGCCATCGGCGTCCCCGCCGACACCCTCCCCGCCGCCAAGACCTTCATCGAGACCTACAAGTCCAAGGGCTACAAGGGCGACTACGGCGCCTACGGCGCCTACGCCTACGACGCCACCACCGCCATCATCCGCGCAGTGAAGGCCGTCAAGGACGCCAACGGCGGCAAGCTCCCCACCGACATCAACGACCTCCGCTCCAAGGTCGTCGACGAGGTCCAGAAGTCCAACTTCGACGGCCTCACCGGCAAGGTCGCCTTCGACGAATACGGCGACACCACCAACAAGCAGCTCACCGTGTACGCCGTCGAAAAGGGCGCGTGGAAGGCCGCCAAGACCGGCACCGTCAACTGATCCACCCCCAGCACACCACACCCGGGCCGCGCGGGAGGAGGACCCCGACCGCGCGGCCCGTTTCCACACCCAGACGACCGGCACCCACTGTGCACAACCCAACCCTCAGCGACATGGAGGCCACGCGGTGAACACCCTGCCGCAGCAGCTGGCCAACGGGCTGCTCCTAGGCTCGATGTACGGGCTCATCGCCATCGGCTACACGATGGTGTACGGCATCGTCCAGCTCATCAACTTCGCACACGGCGAAATCTTCATGACCGGCGCATTCGGCGCACTCACCGTCTACTTCTACATCCTCCCCGACGGCACACCCATGGCAGCCGCAGTACCCCTCATGCTGCTCGGCGGCGCCATCGTCGCCGTCCTCATCGCCGTCGGAGCCGAACGCTTCGCCTACCGCCCCCTGCGCGGAGCCCCACGCCTGGCACCCCTCATCACCGCAATCGGCCTCTCCCTGGCCCTCCAGGAAGTCGTCCGCAACTTCTACCCCGAAGCCGACAAAGCCCGCGCCTTCCCCGGCCTCGACACCACCCACGACATCGGCTCCATCACCATCAAGGACGCCGACATCTTCCTCATCGCCGCCGCCATCATCTGCATGGCCGCCCTCGCCATCTTCGTCCGCAAGAGCCGCACCGGCCGCGCCATGCAAGCCACCGCCCAAGACCCCGACACCGCACAGCTCATGGGCATCGACACCAACCGCATCATCGTCATCGCCTTCGCCATCGGCGGATTCTTCGCCGCAGTCGCCGCCCTCGCCTACGGCCTCAAGTACGGCAACGTCGACTACCGCATGGGCTTCCTCATGGGCCTCAAGGCCTTCACCGCAGCCGTCCTCGGCGGCATCGGCAACATCTACGGCGCCATGCTCGGCGGCATCGTCCTCGGCATCGCCGAAACCCTCGCCTCCGCCTACATCGACGACATCCCCGGCATGGAACTCTTCGGCGGCGGCTCATGGAAGGACGTCTGGGCCTTCTGCCTGCTCATCATCGTGCTGCTCGTCAGGCCCCAAGGCCTGCTCGGCGAACGCGTCGCGGACAGGGCGTGATCCACATGACCGACACCAAGACCACACCCGAAATGCCCGCCACCGCGGCCTCAGCCTTCCTCGCATGGACCTGGACCGCCGAATTCCCCGGCGACCTCACCATCGACGGCTACCCCGGCGGGCTCCAATGGCTCACCTTCACCGCCGGCATCCTCACCACCCTCCACGCCCTCGCCGGCTACGGCATCCGCGGACTGCGCTGGCTCCTGCCCGCCGGAAACAACGCCCCGCAGTTCCTCACCGCCCTCGGCGGCTTCGCCACCACCTGGTTCACCGTCATCGCCATCAGCGTCGAACTCGGCGGCTTCGTCAACCTCGAACCCGGCGGCTGGATCGCAGCCATCGCCTCCCTCCTCCCCCTCCTCGGCGCCCTCGCCCTCCCACAAGAACTAACCGGCGACACCAAAACCGACCTCAAGGCATACATCGCCAAAGCCGAAAAGATCCCCGCCCCGACACCCATCACCCCCTGGCTCGAACGCGCCCTCATCACCGTCATCACCATCGTCGGCCTCGGCGTCTTCACCTACGGCATCGACACCGAATACGGCGAACTCTTCATCGGCTACCTCATCCTCGTCGCCTTCACCATGTGGGCCCTGCACACCGCGGGCCTCCTCGACCGCATCTCCCGCATCGTCGCCCACAACCGCAGCTTCACCCTCGCCATGGGCTTCGCCGCGGCCATCGCCTTCCCCTTCACCCAAAGCGACGACCACTACGCCAACATCGGCGTCAACATCCTCATCTTCGGCACCGTCGCCCTCGGCCTGAACATCGTCGTCGGCCTCGCCGGCCTCCTCGACCTCGGATACGTCGCCTTCCTCGGCGTCGGCGCCTACACCGCCGCCCTCGTATCCGGCTCCGAATTCTCCACCTTCTCCGGCGTCCACTTCCCCTTCTGGGCCGCCGCCCTCACCGGCGCCGCCGCATCCCTCATCTTCGGCGTCCTCATCGGCGCCCCCACACTCCGACTCCGCGGCGACTACCTCGCCATCGTCACCCTCGGCTTCGGAGAAATCTTCCGCATCGCCGTCAACAACATGGACGGCGTCTCCGGCCCCGACATCACCAACGGCCCCAACGGCATCGCCGCCATCCCCGACCTCAACCTCTTCGGCTTCAACCTCGGCGAATCCCACAACATCGGCGGCCTCACCCTCGGCCGATTCGCCAACTACTACCTCCTGATGGTCCTCATCATGGCCATCGTCGTCCTCGTCTACACCCGAGCCGCCGACTCCCGCATCGGCCGCTCCTGGATCGCCATCCGCGAAGACGAAACCGCCGCCACCGCCATGGGCATCAACGGCTTCCGCGTCAAACTCATCGCCTTCGCACTCGGCGCCTCCCTCGCCGGCCTCGCCGGCACCGTCAGCGCCCACGTCACCTACAGCGTCGTACCGACGCCCTACCAGTTCGCCGGATCCACCCCACCCAACTCCGCCTTCCTGCTCGCCGCAGTCGTCCTCGGCGGCATGGGCACCGTCGCAGGCCCCCTCCTCGGCGCGGCACTCCTCTACCTCATCCCGGAAAAGCTCGTCTTCCTCCAGGACAAGTCACTCCTCGCCTTCGGCATCGCGCTCATCCTCCTCATGCGCTTCCGCCCCGAAGGCATCGTGGCCAACCGCCGCCGCCAACTCGAATTCCACGAAACCGGCCAACTCGACGTACCAGACACCACAACGCTGACCGACGAACCGGCCGTCACCAAGGCGGGGGCGTAACCAAAAATGACCACACCCGTACTCGAAGCACGCGACGTCACCATGCGCTTCGGCGGCCTCACCGCCGTCCGCTCCGTCGACTTCACCGTCAACGCCGGCGAAATCGTCGGCCTCATCGGCCCCAACGGCGCCGGCAAGACAACCTTCTTCAACTGCCTCACCGGGCTGTACGTCCCCACCGAGGGAACAGTCACCTACAAAGGCACCGTCCTGCCGCCCAAACCACACCTCGTCACCAAAGCCGGCATCGCACGCACCTTCCAGAACATCAGGCTCTTCGCCAACATGACCGTCCTGGAAAACGTCCTCGTCGGCCGCCACACCCGCACCAAAGAAGGCCTCTGGTCCGCCCTCCTCCGCGGCCCCGGCTTCAAGAAAGCCGAAAAAGCCAGCGAAGAACGAGCCATGGAACTCCTCGAGTTCATCGGCCTCGCCCACAAGCGCGACCACCTCGCCCGCAACCTCCCCTACGGCGAACAACGCAAACTCGAGATCGCCCGCGCCCTCGCCAGCGAACCCGGCCTCCTCCTCCTCGACGAGCCCACCGCCGGCATGAACCCGCAGGAAACCCGGGCCACCGAGGAACTCGTCTTCGCCATCCGCGACAAAGGCATCGCCGTCCTCCTCATCGAGCACGACATGCGCTTCGTCTTCAACCTCTGCGACCGCGTCGCCGTCCTCGTCCAAGGCCAGAAACTCGTCGAAGGCACCTCCGACGTCGTCCAGGCCGACGAACGCGTCGTCGCCGCCTACCTCGGCGAGCCCTTCCAAGGCGAACCCGGAGAAGAAGAAGCCGCCGAAGTCGCCGAAGCCGAAGCCGCCGCAGCGGCCGGACAGACCGACGAAACCGACCAGACCGACCAGACCGACCAGGTCGACAGCACCCGCGAGGCAAACAAAAACACCTCCGCCCCCGAAACCGGCAACACCCCCGAGGAAACCGCCGACACCGCCGACTCCACCACCACGGACGACGTACCCAGCACCACCAGCACCAAGGGAGAGGCCAAGTGACCGCACTCCTCGAAGTCGAGGACCTCCGGGTCTCCTACGGCAAGATCGAAGCCGTCAAAGGCATCTCCTTCACCGTCGAAGCCGGCCAGGTCGTCACCCTCATCGGCACCAACGGCGCCGGAAAAACAACCACCCTCCGCACCCTCTCCGGACTCCTCAAGCCCACCAGCGGAAAAATCACCTTCGACGGCAAACCCCTCAACGGAGTCCCCGCCCACAAGATCGTCTCCCTGGGCCTCGCCCACTCCCCGGAGGGACGGCACATCTTCCCCCGGCTGACGATCTACGAAAACCTCCAACTCGGCGCCTTCCTCCGCAAAGACAAAGAAGGCATCGAAAAAGACATCCAACGCGCCTACGACCTCTTCCCGATCCTCGGCGAACGCCGCAATCAAGCCGCAGGCACCCTCTCCGGCGGCGAACAACAAATGCTCGCCATGGGCCGCGCCCTCATGTCCCAACCCAAACTGCTCATGCTCGACGAACCCTCCATGGGCCTCTCCCCGATCATGATGCAGAAGATCATGGCAACCATCGCCGAACTCAAGGCCCAAGGCACCACCATCCTGCTCGTCGAACAGAACGCCCAAGCGGCACTCTCCCTCGCCGACCAGGGCCACGTCATGGAAGTCGGCAACGTCGTCCTCTCCGGCACCGGACAAGACCTCCTCCACGACGAATCCGTCCGCAAGGCCTACCTCGGCGAAGACTGACCCACCGACCCACCGACCAAAAGGCCGCCACCCCCGACACCGGGGGCGGCGGCCTTCACCACGCCGACAACAACAAAAAGCAGACTCAGCCGCCCTTCGCCGCCTTCTTCTCCTCCGCGTCCTGAATGACCGCCTCCGCCACCTGCTGCATCGACATACGACGATCCATCGACGTCTTCTGAATCCACCGGAACGCCGCCGGCTCCGTCAGCCCGTACTCCGTCTGAAGAATCGACTTCGCCCGATCCACCAGCTTCCGAGTCTCCAGACGCTGACTGAGATCCGCGACCTCCTTCTCCAGCTCCTTCAACTCCGTGAACCGAGACACAGCCATCTCGATCGCCGGAACCACATCACTCTTGCTGAACGGCTTCACCAGATACGCCATCGCACCCGCATCCCGCGCCCGCTCCACCAGGTCACGCTGCGAGAACGCCGTCAACATCAACACCGGCGCGATACGCTCCTCAGCGATCTTCTCCGCCGCCGAGATGCCATCCAGCTTCGGCATCTTCACATCCAGGATCACCAGATCCGGCCTGTGCTCCCGCGCCAGCTCCACGGCCTGCTCGCCGTCACCGGCCTCGCCGACGACCGAATAGCCCTCCTCCTCCAGCATCTCTTTGAGGTCGAGCCGGATCAGGGCCTCGTCCTCGGCGATGACGACGCGGGTCGTCAGCGGGGGCACGTGCGACTTGTCGTCGTCGGCAACGTCTGCGGGCTGGGGCGACTCGGGGGCGGTCACTGAGGCTCCTTGTTCGGGGCAGGGTGCTGCTGACAAGAGCCTACCCAGCTGCGGTAAGGTGGGTGCACGGCGGGGTGACCGCCGACCTTGCTTTCAAAGGGAGCCCCGGTAGCCCAGCGGTAGAGGCAATGGTCTCAAACACCATCCAGCGTCGGTTCGAATCCGACCCGGGGTACTTTTCCTCACATTTGAAGGTCACGCGTTTGCGGAGGATCACGTTCGCGTGATCCTCCGCTGTTCCCGCCCACGGGTGCCCTCGATTGCGCACCGTGGTCACATGTACGACCTCAGCACACGTAAGCATGCGCTGAGCCTGCTGGCACAGGGCCGCAGTCTCAACTCGGTCAGCAAGGAACCCGGCATTTCTCGTGCCGCGATCCGATCATGGCAGACCCGGATGGAACCGTCGCCACGCATGCAGTGGGCGCCCTGCCCGCAGTGCGGCCCCACTGCGGAGCCGCCCGAGGACCAGCAGGCCTACAGCTATCTGCTCGGCCTCTATCTGGGCGACGGCTGCATCAGCGACGGCGAGGTCCGGCTACTGCCTCCGTATCGCCTGCGCCGACGCCTGGCCGTGTCTCATCGAGGCGTGCGCAGCAGCCATGGAAGCAGTGAGCCCGAGCAGGAAGCCGTACCGCGTGCAGGCCGTCGGTTGCACAGCCGTCGCGAGCTACTACGCGCACTGGCCGTGTCTCTTCCCCCAACACGGCCCCGGGAAGAAGCACGACCGGAAGATCGTTCTGGAGCCCTGGCAGCAGGCCGTCGTGGACGCCCACCCCTGGGAGTTCGTCCGGGGGCTGATTCACTCCGACGGGTGTCGGATCACGAACTGGGCGACGCGGCTCGTCGGCGGGGTGCGCAAGCGGTACGAGTATCCGCGCTACTTCTTCACCAACAAGTCGGACGACATCAGGAAGCTTTTCACCGACACCCTCGATGTGCTGGGCGTCGAGTGGACGTACTGCACGCGCGGTGGCGTCCCGTTCAACGTGTCGGTGGCCCGGAAGGCGTCCGTGGCGTTGTTGGACGCGCATGTGGGGCCGAAGTTCTGACGGTCTATCGGGGGCTGTCGTCCTCGCCGATGTGGTGGACGCGGACGAGGTTGGTGGTGCCGGGGAGGCCGGGGGGTGAGCCGGCGGTGATGACGACGGTGTCTCCGCGTCGGCAGCGGCCGTGCTTGAGGAGGTGCTCGTCGACCTGGTCGACCATGGCGTCGGTGGAGTCGACGTGTGGTCCGAGGAAGGTTTCGACGCCCCAGGTGAGGCTGAGTTGGGAGCGGGTGGCGGGTTCGGGGGTGAAGGCGAGGAGCGGGATCGGGGAGCGGTAGCGGGAGAGGCGGCGGGCGGTGTCGCCGGATTGGGTGAAGGCGATGAGGAAGCGGGCGTTGAGGAAGTCGCCGATTTCGGCGGCGGCGCGGGCGACGGCTCCGCCTTGGGTGCGGGGTTTGGTGTTTTCGGTGAGGGTGGGGAGTCCTTGGGTGAGGATGTCTTCTTCGGCGGCTTCGATGATTTTGGCCATGGTGTGGACGGTTTCGGTGGCGTAGGTGCCGAGGCTGGTTTCGCCGGAGAGCATGACGGCGTCGGTGCCGTCGATGACGGCGTTGGCGACGTCTGAGGCTTCTGCGCGGGTGGGGCGGGGGCTCTCGATCATGGAGTCGAGCATTTGGGTGGCGACGATGACGGGTTTGGCGTTGCGTTTGGCGAGTTTGATGGCGTTTTTTTGGACGATGGGGACTTGTTCGAGGGGCATTTCGACGCCGAGGTCGCCGCGGGCGATCATGATGCCGTCGAATTTGGCGATGATGTCGTTGAGGTTGTTGACGGCTTGGGGTTTTTCGATCTTGGCGATGACGGGGAGGTGGCGTCCTGTTTCCTCCATGATGTGGTGGACGTGTTGGATGTCGTTGCCTGATCGGACGAAGGAGAGGGCGATGATGTCGATGCCGGTGTTGAGGGCCCAGCGGAGGTCTTGTTCGTCTTTGGGGGTGAGGGTGGGGATGGTGGTGGTGGTGCCGGGGAGGTTGAGGCCTTTGTGGTCGGAGACGATGCCGCCTTCGATGACGTGGGTGTGGATGCGGGGGCCGTCGATGTGGGTGACTTGGAGGGTGACTTTGCCGTCGTCGATGAGGATGTGTTCGCCGGGGATGAGGTCGGTGGGGAGGTTTTTGTAGGTGGTGCCGCATTGGGTGCGGTTGCCTTCGGCGTTTTCTTCGGTGGTGATGATGAAGGTGTCGCCGGGTTCGAGGAGTACGGGGCCTTCGGTGAAGTGTCCGAGTCGGATTTTTGGGCCCTGGAGGTCTGCGAGGATGCCGACGCTGCGTCCGGTTTCGTCGGCTGCTTTGCGGACGTGGTGGTAGCGCTCTTCGTGTTCGGTGCGGGTGCCGTGGCTGAGGTTGAGGCGGGCTACGTCCATTCCGGCTTCGACGAGGGCTTTGATCTGGTCGTAGCTGTCGGTGGCGGGGCCCAGGGTGCAGACGATTTTTGCTCGGCGCATGGTGTGAGCCTATGGCTTACCGTTGGGTAGCTATTTGTTTGCGGGGGTTCAACGGCGCTTGTTCGTGCGGTGGTTGACGTTGCGTCGCTGTGGTGGGGCGTGTCGGGTGTTCGGGTCGGGACGGGTCGGTTGTGTGCCGGCTCGTTTTTTGTGTTGTGGGGCGGTCAGGTGGTTTCGGTGAGGGGGGTGATGTTGTGGGGGTGG
>NZ_JALLGL010000022.1 GCF_023072675.1 Streptomyces sp. XM83C | reverse complement strand
CCCCCGCCCCCAACCGGGCAAAATCCAACCAGCCCCGTCTCCGCAAGGAGGTCCCCATGCCATCGACAGGCACCACCCCGTCCGGCAGGACACAGCGGGGGGACGTCGTCCACCACCCCCTCTTCGCCCGCTTCTACGCCCGCGCCAGCGTCCGCGCCGAGACCCGCCTCGGCATCGCCGGCCTCCGTGCCCGTCTTCTCACCGGCCTCTCCGGCCGCGTGGTCGAGATCGGCGTCGGCAACGGCCTGAACTTCGCCCACTACCCGCCCACCGTGGCGGAGGTGGTCGCGATCGAACCGGAACGCAATCTGCGCAAGCTGGCGGTGGAGGCCGCGCTCCGCTCCGACGTGCCGGTCGATGTCGCGCCGGGTGCCGCCGAGGCGCTGCCGGTCAAGAGCGAGGCGTTCGACGCGGCGGTGCTGTCGCTGGTGCTGTGCAGTGTGCGGGACGTGAGGCGGGCGCTGGCCGAGGTACGGCGGGTGCTGCGGCCGGGCGGCGAGGTGCGCTTCTTCGAGCACGGTCGCGGCGGCGGGCCGGCGATGCGGGCCACGCAGCGTGCCCTGGACGCGACGCTCTGGCCGCTGATGGCGGGCGGCTGCCATCTGAGCCGCGACCCGGTGGACGCCCTGCGCTCGGCGGGCTTCGAGCTGGGCCCGTACCGGCGGCTGACGGTGCCGGAGTCGGGTCCGGTGCTGCCGGACTCCTACTGTGTGCTGGGCTCGGCCTGGCGCCCGAGGCAGGACACGTGAGGCGGCACGCGCCGCCACGGCCGGCGCCGCACGCCGGGCTTCAGGCTCACACGCACCAGCGTCGCAGTTCCTCGGCGATGTCGTACACGGACGCCTCTCCGCTCTTGGCCATCCGGGCCAGGTCCCGGACCTGCTCGGGCGAGGTGGCGACCTTGAGCCCGCTGGCGACGAGGTAGGCGTACGCGACGGCGGAGGCGAACAGCGCGTTGGAGCGCTCCAGCGCGGGCACGTGGATGAGCTGCTGGAGCAGCGCGGCGGCACGGCTGTGCGGGCTGTCGTACACGGGCACGCCGAATATCTCCGCGCGATGACGGGCGACCGCGGCGACGAGCGCTCCCCAGTCGGTGACCTGCGGGTCTCCCGGGGTCCGCTGTTCGGCGAGCATCAGCAGCCAGGCGAGGTCGATCGTGAGGTCGTTCAAGGGCTCAGCGACGGCCTTCCCCGCGGACGGCGTCGCCGCTCGTGCCGAACTCCTCGGCGAAGACGGACTCGTAGCTCTTCATGAAGTCGGCGGCGGCGTCGACGAAGGTGCGTCCCGCTTCCCCGGCGTCCTTTCTGACCAGCTCCTCGATGTAGCGGTTGACGCTCATGCCGCGGGCCAGGGCACGTTCGCGGGCGGCGCGGGCGGTGTCTTCGTCCACGCGCACGTTCAGCTGGGTCTTCGCCATACCGACGACGCTAGCGCCGTGACGCTAGCAGCGGCAAGGGGTAACGTACGGCGACTGCCCGGCGACTCGTCCCCCGGACCGATACCGGCTGTGGCCGCCGTCACACTACTCTCGGGCGGTACACGGAGTCCGCGCGATGCCCGGATCGGCGGCGCTCCGGTCCGCATGACGTCCGACACAGGTCTCGAGTTCCCGAGTTCTCGAGACGTACGGAGCCAGGAGGCAGCCTTGTCCTCACCCGCAGCTCGGCCCGCCCCGACCGCGCCCCCGGTGGGCGGGACCGCGGCCCGCGCCCGTGGCCTGACGAAGGCGTACGGCCAGGGCGAGACGACCGTGCTGGCGCTGGACGCGGTGGATGTCGACATCGCCCGCGGCCGGTTCACAGCCGTGATGGGGCCGTCGGGGTCGGGCAAGTCGACGCTGATGCACTGTCTGGCCGGGCTGGACTCCGTCTCGGCGGGTCAGGTGTGGCTGGGGGACACGGAGATCACGGGGCTGAGGGACCGGGAGCTGACGGGGCTGCGGCGGGACCGGATCGGGTTCATGTTCCAGTCGTTCAACCTGATCCCCACGCTGACCGCGCTGGAGAACATCACCCTGCCCATGGACATCGCGGGCCGCAGGCCCGATCCGGCGTGGCTGGAGCAGGTCATCGACTCGCTCGGGCTGCGCGACCGGCTCGCGCACCGGCCCTCTCAGCTGTCCGGCGGACAGCAGCAGCGGGTGGCGTGCGCGCGGGCGCTGGCCTCCCGGCCCGAGCTGATCTTCGCGGACGAGCCGACCGGGAATCTCGACTCGCGGGCCGGTCTGGAGGTCCTCGGCTTTCTCCGCTCGGCGGTCGACGATCTGGGGCAGACGGTGGTGATGGTCACCCATGACCCGGTCGCCGCCGCCTGCTCCGATCTGGTGCTCTTCCTCGCGGACGGCCGGATCGTCGACGAGATGCCGCACCCGACGGCGGAGGCGGTGCTGGAGCGGATGAAGAGGTTCGACGTGGTCCGAGGGCGGCCGGACGGCACCGCCCGTACCCCCGCCGCCGACGCCGGGGAGGAGAACGCCGTGGGCGGGACGGAACCCGGCGCAGCCGACGCGGACGTCCGGCCAGATCCCACGACGGACAGCACCCGAGCCCTCATCGACGGAACGCCCGGCCACCGGACGGACAACGACCGAGCGGACGGCGACCCGGCGGACCGCGTCCGCGGTGAGGCGGAGGGCGACTGACCGGTGCTCAAGGCGACCCTGCGCAGTTTCCTCGCCCACAAGGGCCGGCTGCTGCTGTCCGCGCTGGCCGTCGTCCTGTCCGTGGCGTTCGTGGCGGGCAGTCTGATCTTCTCCGACACGGTCTCCCGCACCTTCGACCGGCTCTTCGCCTCCACCGCCGCCGATGTGACGGTGGAGCCGAAGGACGATCTGTCCTCGCAGCTGCCGTCGGGTGCCGTGCGCACGCTGCCCGCCTCGCTGGCGGCGCGGATCGCGGCCGTGGACGGCGTCGCGTCCGCCCACGCCGATGTGTCCGTGGACGACATCACGCTGGTCGACTCCCGCAACCGCCTCGTCGGCTCGACCACCGGTGCGCCCACCATCGCCCGCGACTGGCACCCCACCGACCGCAGCCCCGTACGGCTCACCTCGGGTCACGCACCGCACGGCGACGGCGAGGCCCTGCTGGACGCCGACACCGCCGGCAAGAAGCATCTGCGGATCGGCGACACGCTCACGGTGCTGGCCCGGCCCGGCTCCTTCCGGGTCCGGATCGTCGGCATCGCCACCTTCACCACCACCAACCCGGGCGCGGCCCTGGTCTACCTGGACCCGTCGGTGGCGGCACGCAAGCTGCTGGGCGCCGCCGACCGGGCGACCGCCGTCTCGGCCACGGCCGCGCCGGGCGTCGACGACGCCCGGCTGAAGGCGCGTATCGCGGCGGCACTCGGCGACAGTCGCGACAGCGGCGGCGGCCTCATGCTGCGGACGGCGGACGAACGGGCGAAGTCGTCCGCCGAGCAGCTCGGCACGTTCCTCGACGTGATCAAGTACGTGATGCTGGGGTTCGCCGGGATCGCCGTGCTGGTCGGAGTGTTCCTGATCGTCAACACCTTCGCGATGCTCGTCGCCCAGCGCACCCGTGAGCTGGGCCTGCTGCGCGCGCTCGGGGCCGACCGGCGGCAGGTACGGCGGTCGGTGCTGACGGAGGCGGTGCTGCTGGGCGTGGCCGGGTCCACAGTGGGCCTGGCGGCCGGGATCGGTCTGGCGGTCGGGCTGATCCGGCTGATGAGCGTGTTCGGCATGAATCTGAGGACGGCGGAGATGGTCGTCGGCTGGGCGACCCCGGTCACGGCGTACGTCGTCGGCGTGGGCGTCACGTTCGTCGCGGCCTATCTCCCCGCACGGCGCGCGGCGGCGGTGTCGCCGATGGCGGCGTTGCAGGACGCGGAGATCGCGGACGTGGGGCGGCCCCTGCGGGCGCGTGCGGTGGCGGGCGGGATCGTCGGGGCGGCGGGAGCGGCGGCGCTGGCGGGCTGTGCAGCTTCGGGCCAAACGGCGACGGCGGCCTCGCTGCTGGGGCTCGGCGTGGTGCTGACGCTGATCGCCACCGTGGTCGCGGGCCCGCTGCTGGTCCGGCCCGTGATCCGGGTGCTGGGCGCGGCCTTCCCGGCGCTGTTCGGTCCGGTCGGGCGGATGAGCCAGCGCAACGCGCTGCGCAATCCGCGGCGGACCGGGGCCACCGCCGCCGCGCTGATGGTGGGGCTCGCGCTGGTCGGCGGGATGTCGGTGGCCAGCGCCTCCATGTCGCGGTCGTTCGACGAGCAGATCGACCGGACGCTGGGGGCGGACTTCGTCCTGCAGAACGCCAACTTCACGCCGTTCCCGCAGGAGATCACGGACAAGGTGCGCGGCACCGACGGGGTGGGCCTGGTCGTACGGCAGCGGTTCGCGCCGCTGGCTCTGCGGCTGCCGGACGGCAAGCGGGTGGAGACCACCGCGGCCGGTTACGACCCGCGGCTGGACGAGGTCGCCCATGTCACCTACACCGCCGGAGGCTCGGCCGCCGCGCTCGCCCCCGGCCGCCTCGGCATGGACGCCGGCTTCGCCAGGGACCACGGGGTGCGGACCGGCAGTGTCCTGCCGGTCGAGTTCCCCGGCGGCCGTACGGCGCGGCTGACGGTGGGCGCGCTCACCGACCTGGACCAGGCGGACGGGTTCGGCACCCAGGGCGGGCTGTTCATGGGGCTGTCCACGGTGGAGCGGTACATCCCCGGGGGTCAGGACTCCGCGCTGTACGTGAACGCCGCGCCGGGCGTCGCCGCCGACACGCTGAGGGGGGCTCTGGAGCGCACGCTGAAGCCGTATCCGCAGGTGCAGGTGCGGGATCTGGCCGACTACAAGGATCTGGTGCACGACCAGATCTCGGTCCTGCTGTACCTGGTGTACGCGCTGCTCGGGCTGGCGATCGTCATCGCGGTTCTCGGTGTGGTGAACACGCTCGCCCTGTCGGTCGTCGAGCGCACCCGGGAGATCGGGCTGCTGCGGGCGATCGGGCTGTCCCGGCGGCAGTTGCGCCGGATGATCCGGCTGGAGTCGGTGGTGATCGCGGTGTTCGGCGCGGTGCTGGGGCTGGCGCTGGGTCTGCTGTGGGGGGTGTGCACACAGCGGGTCCTGGCGTTGCAGGGCATGAAGGAACTGGCCGTGCCCTGGGGGACGATCGTGGCGGTGGTGATCGGCTCGGCGGTCGTCGGCGTGGCGGCGGCGCTGCTGCCGGCGCTTCGGGCGTCCCGGATGAACGTGCTGGCGGCCATCGCGCACGAGTGAGGGCCATCTGCCCGGCGGGTCGGGACCGGAGGCCGGGACACGCTCGGGCCGACTGGAGGGCGCGCGCCGTACGAGCTCGGGACCGGACGGCGCATGGCCCGCTCGGTCGAGCACTTGGCCGCACGCGCCGTACGAGGTCGGGACCGGAGGCCAGGGCGCCCGAGGGCCTGCCCTGGCCGGGTGGCCGCGCGCCTCCCGTCCGTATCGTGGAATTGGCGGTCCCGGCACTCGGCGCGTGGTGTGATCACCGTATGTCTGAACTGCGGATACGGGCTGCGACGCCCGACGACCTCGACACCGTGCTGGCGTTCTGGAAGGAGGCCGCCGAGGGCACGAGCATCAGCGACGACCGGGCCGGTGTGGAGCGGCTGGTGGAGCGGGACGCCGAGGCCCTGATCCTGGCCGAGCGGGGCGGAGAGTTGGTGGGCACGGTCATCGCGGGCTTCGACGGCTGGCGCTGCCATCTGTACCGGCTGGCCGTGCATCCGGACCACCGCCGCCAGGGCGTGGCGACGGCACTGCTGGCCGCCGCCGAGGAGCGGTTCGTACGGCTCGGCGGGCGGCGTGGGGACGCGATGGTGCTGGTGGACAACGAGCGGGCGCACCATGCGTGGCGGGCCGCCGGGTACGCGCCGGAGGAGCATTGGCGGCGCTGGGTGAAGCCGCTCGTCTGATCCCGGCCGGGTCCCGCCCGGGGCGGGGCCCGGCCACCCCACCTTCTTTGCCTGTCCTTTACCATCGGAGGGTACCCGCTCCCCGATGAAAGGCTGTGAGCGTCCCCCGATGGGCGAACCTCCCGGTCCGCGGCACCGCGCGGCCCACCCCGTCCTGTCCGATCATGGGACCGAGGTGACCCCATGACCGAAGTGCTCCTGCTGCTGGTGGCGATCCTGCTGTCGCTCGCCTGCGGTGCCTTCGTGGCCGCGGAGTTCTCCCTGACCACGGTCGAGCGCAGCGAGCTCGAGCGGGCGGTGGATCGCGGCGAGCGCGGTGCCGCCGGCGCGCTGAAGGCCGTACGGAACCTGACCTTCCAGCTTTCCGGGGCGCAGCTCGGGATCACCGTCACCAATCTGGTGGTCGGCATGCTCGCCGAGCCGTCGATCGCGAAGCTCATCGCGGGCCCGCTGGAGGCGCTCGGTGCCTCGCCGTCGACGGCGAGTTCGGTGGCGCTCGTGCTGGGGACGGGCCTGTCGACGGTGTTCCTGATGGTCGTCGGCGAGCTGGTGCCGAAGAACTGGGCGATCTCCTCGCCCCTCGCCGTGGCCCGGACGGTTGGCAACGCGCAGCGCGGTTTCAGCGCCGTCTTCCGCCCGTTCATCACCCACCTGAACAACACCGCGAACCGTCTCGTACGGCGTCTCGGCGTCGAACCCGCCGAGGAGCTGGCGTCCGCGCGAGGCCCGCAGGAGCTGGCCGCGCTGGCCCGGCACTCCGCGAAGGAGGGCGCCCTGGAGGCCGACACCGCCGAACTGTTCGTACGGACACTGAACCTCGCCGACCTGACCGCGGAGAACGTGATGACACCGCGCGTGCAGGTCATCGCGCTGGACGAGCAGGCGACCTGCGAGGACGTGGCCAACGCGACACGCGCGACGGGCCTGTCCCGGTTCCCGGTCTACCGGGGCGGCCTGGACACCGTCGTCGGCACCGCGCACATCAAGGACGTCCTCACCCTGTCCGCCGAACAGCGCCCGCGCACCCCGGTCGCCGAGCTGATGCGCGAGCCGCTGCTGGTCCCCGAGTCGCTCACCGTGGACCGGCTGCTGGACCGGCTGTCCGGGCGGCGCACCATGGCCGTCGTCATCGACGAGTACGGCGGCACGGCCGGCGTGGCCACGCTGGAGGACATCGTGGAGGAGGTCGTCGGCGAGGTCCGCGACGAGCACGATCCGCACGAGACGCCCGACCTCGCCCCGGCCGGCACCGACGAGGACGGTCGGGCCGTGTACTCCGCGGACGGCGCAGCCCGTGTCGACCAGCTCGCCCGCGTCGGTCTGAAGGCGCCGGAGGGGCCGTACGAGACGCTGGCCGGGCTGGTCGCCGCCGAACTGGGCCGCATCCCGGCCGTCGGGGACACGGTGACCGTCGCCGGGTGGCGCATGGACGTCGTCGACGCCTCCGGCCGCCGGGCCGCACGGGTCCTGCTGCACGCCCCGCAGGACGACGGCCGGCCGGACGAGGACACGAGGAGGGCCGGCCGATGACCGCCGTACAGCTGCTGATCGGTCTGGCGACGCTGGTCGTCAACGCCTTCTTCGTCGGCGCCGAGTTCGCGCTGATCTCCGTACGGCGCTCGCAGATCGAGCCGCACGCGGAGGCCGGGGACCGGCGGGCCAGGAGCGTGCTGTGGGGGCTGGAGCACGTGTCGGCACTGCTCGCCGCCGCCCAGCTCGGCATCACGCTGTGCACGCTGGTCCTCGGCGTGGTCGCCGAGCCGGCCATCGCGCATCTGCTGGAGCCGGTGTTCCACGCGGTCGGCGTGCCCGAGGGTGCCGGGCACGCGGTGTCCTTCGTGATCGCGCTGACCCTCGCCACGTATCTGCACATGCTGCTCGGCGAGATGGTGCCGAAGAACATCGCGCTGGCCGAGCCGGTGAGCAGCGCGCTGATGCTGGGCCCGCCGCTGGTCGCGCTGTCCCGGGCGCTCAAGCCGGTGATCTTCGCGGTGAACGCGTTCGCCGACGGGCTGCTCAGACTGCTGCGGATCGAGACGAAAAGCGAGGTGACGGCGACGTTCTCGGACGCCGAGCTTGCGCAGATCGTCCGGGACGCGGGCGAGGCCGGACTGATCGACGAGCGGGCCCGTGAACGGCTGAACGACGCGTTGGAGCTGGGCCGGCGGCCGGTGCGGGACGTCGTGCTGCCGCTGGAGCGGGTGGTGTACGCGCGTGTGGGCGTCACGCCGGAGGAGCTGGAGCGGCTGTCGGCCGACTCCGGGTTCTCCCGTTTCCCGGTGGTCGACGAGGGCCGCCGGATCGTGGGGTATCTCCATGTCAAGGACGCGCTGGACGCCGCACCGCGGGACGTGCCCTTCCGGCTGCGGGACATGCGCCGGATCGCGCAGGTCCGCGAGACGACCCCCATGGACGACGTCCTCACCGCGATGCGGGGCAGCCGCACCCACCTGGCGGCCGTCCTCGGCACCGACGGGCGGCTGGCCGGGCTGGTGACGATGGAGGACGTCCTGCGGGAGCTGTTCGGCCAGCCGGCGAGCTGACGGGCGCGCCGGGCCGGATGCCGCAGGCCCGAAGGCATCCGGCCCTCGGGCCCGCGTCCGGAGGGTTCCGGGCCCTGGGCGCTCGGGCCCGAAGGCCTACGGCCGGGAGGCATCAGGCCCGAAGATTTCCGGCCCGAAAGGCGCAGGCCAGGGAGGCGCGGGGCCGCCTCCTGGGCCGACCGACCGCCGGGTATGGAGGGTCGGATAGCATCAGGGGCGCCATGCAGACGAACCCCGCCCACACCAGCCTGGTCGCCGTCGGCGACTCGTTCACCGAAGGCATGTCGGACCTTCTCCCCGACGGCTCCTACCGCGGCTGGGCCGACCTTCTCGCCGCCCGGATGGCCGCCCGCACACCCGGGTTCCGGTACGCGAACCTGGCCGTGCGCGGCAAGCTCATCGGACAGATCGTCGACGAGCAGGTGGGCGTGGCCGCCGAGATGGGCGCCGATGTGATCACGCTGGTCGGCGGTCTCAACGACACGCTGCGGCCCAAGTGCGACATGGGCCGGGTCAAGGGCCTGCTGACGGAGGCCGTGGAGCGTCTCGCGCCGTCCTGCAAACAGCTGGTGCTGATGCGCAGCCCCGGCCGTCAGGGGCCCGTCCTCGAGCGGTTCCGGCCCCGGATGGAGGAGCTGTTCGCGTGCGTGGAGGAGCTGGCCGCGCGGCACGACGCCCTCGTGGTCGACCTGTACGGCGCCCCGGCACTGGGCGACCCGCGGCTGTGGGACGTGGACCGGCTGCATCTGACCGCTGAGGGGCACCGTCGGGTCGCGGAGGCGGTGTGGCAGACCCTCGGGTACGAGCCGGAGGACCCCGACTGGCACACGCCGCTGCCCCCGGCGGCGCCGCCGCGCTGGCTCGACCGCCGCATCGCCGACGTCCGCTTCACCCGGCAGCACCTGCTGCCGTGGATAGGCCGCAGGCTGACGGGCCGTTCCTCGGGCGACGGCCGCCCCGCCAAACGCCCGGAGCTTGTGCCGTACCTCCTCGACAACGTCGAGTGACGGGCGTCTCGTAGCTTCCGCCGAACCGGGGCGTGGCGCTGGCCTGCACGAATCGCCAGTAGAATCTGGACACGTGACTTCAGCGCCCGCCAAGCCCCGCATCCCGAACGTCCTCGCCGGACGGTACGCCTCCGCCGAGCTCGCCACGCTCTGGTCGCCCGAGCAGAAGGTGAAGCTGGAGCGTCAGCTCTGGCTCGCCGTGCTGCGGGCGCAGAAGGACCTCGGCATCGAGGTGCCGGAGCAGGCGCTCGCCGACTACGAGCGCGTCCTCGACACCGTCGACCTCGCCTCCATCGCCGAGCGGGAGAAGGTCACCCGGCACGACGTGAAGGCCCGTATCGAGGAGTTCAACGACCTCGCCGGGCACGAGCAGGTCCACAAGGGCATGACCTCCCGTGACCTGACGGAGAACGTCGAGCAGCTCCAGATCCGCCTCTCCCTGGAACTGATGCGGGACCGGACCGTGGCCGTGCTGGCCCGGCTGGGCAAGCTGGCCGGCGAGTACGGCGAGCTGGTCATGGCCGGCCGCTCCCACAATGTCGCCGCACAGGCCACCACTCTGGGCAAGCGGTTCGCGACCGCCGCCGACGAGCTGCTCGTCGCCCATGCCCGGCTGGAGGAGCTGCTCGGCCGCTACCCGCTGCGCGGCATCAAGGGCCCGGTCGGCACCGCCCAGGACATGCTGGACCTGCTCGGCGGTGACGCCGCGAAGCTGGCGGAGCTGGAGGGCCGGATCGCCGCGCACCTCGGTTTCGGGCAGGCGTTCACCTCGGTCGGCCAGGTGTATCCGCGCTCCCTGGACTACGAGGTCGTCACCGCGCTGGTGCAGCTCGCCGCCGCCCCGTCCTCGCTGGCGAAGACGATCCGGCTGATGGCCGGGCACGAACTGGTCACCGAGGGCTTCAAGCCGGGCCAGGTCGGCTCCTCGGCGATGCCGCACAAGATGAACACCCGCTCCTGCGAGCGCGTCAACGGCCTGATGGTGATCCTGCGCGGCTACGCGTCGATGACGGGCGAGCTGGCGGGCGACCAGTGGAACGAGGGCGACGTGTCCTGCTCGGTGGTGCGGCGTGTCGCGCTGCCGGACGCGTTCTTCGCGCTGGACGGCCTGCTGGAGACCTTCCTGACCGTCCTCGACGAGTTCGGTGCGTTCCCCGCCGTCGTCGCCCGCGAGCTGGACCGCTATCTGCCGTTCCTCGCCACGACGAAGGTGCTGATGGGCGCGGTGCGGGCGGGTGTCGGCCGTGAGGTGGCGCACGAGGCGATCAAGGAGAACGCGGTCGCGACCGCGCTGGCGATGCGCGAGCAGGGCGCCGAGCGCAACGATCTGCTGGACAAGCTGGCCGCGGACGAGCGTCTGCCGCTCGACCGGGAGCAACTCGCCGCGCTGATGGCGGACAAGCTGTCGTTCACGGGTGCCGCCGCCGACCAGGTCGCGCAGGTCGTCGCCCGGATCGAGGAGATCGTCAAGCAGCACCCGGAGGCCGCCGGCTACACCCCGGGAGCGATCCTCTGACGCGCCTGACCCGGCAGGATCTGGAGGCCGCCCGCGACCGTCTCGTACCGGACGTCGTCGCGGACGGCCTTCGTGTTCTGTTCTGCGGGATCAACCCCGGTCTGATGACGGCGGCGACGGGCCATCATTTCGCGCGGCCCGGCAACCGGTTCTGGCCGGTGCTGCATCTGTCCGGGTTCACGCCGAGGCAGCTGCGGCCCGCCGAGCAGCGGGAGCTGCTGTCGTACGGGCTGGGCATCACCAACGTGGTGGCGCGCGCGACGGCTCGGGCGGACGAGCTGAGCGCCGAGGAGTACCGGGAGGGCGGGCGGCTGCTGGCGGCGAAGGTGACGCGGCTGCGGCCCCACTGGCTGGCGGTGGTGGGGGTGACCGCCTATCGGGCCGCCTTCGACGACCGGAAGGCGCGGGTGGGTCCGCAGGAGCGGGTCATCGGCGGTACGCGTGTATGGGTGCTGCCGAATCCGAGCGGGCTGAACGCGCACTGGACGGCGGCGACGATGGCGGAGGAGTTCGCCCGGCTGCGGGAGGCCGCCGAGGGGTAGGGCCGTGTCGCCGGAACCGACGGGCTGCCGCCGGGGCCCCGCGTACGCCGCGGGCCTGCCTGTACGGCCGAGGTCGGCCCGTAACCCCCGCATCACCGTGCACTCGGCAGATCCGTGCCCGCGCGCCGCGTCGCGGGGGGCCGTCGGTCAGGGCGGGTCGGTCTCGGTCGCGGTGAGCAAGAGCCGTATCTCGTCGGCGGGGTCGCGGTCGGCGACCGCGAGGACCAGCCAGTGGCCGTGCTCCCGGCACTCCCACAGCCAGGCGTGCGCCGCGAGGTGGCTGAGCCGCGCCCAGGGCTGGGGTATCTCCTCGCTCTCCGTGCGCAGCAGTGTCGTCTGCAGTCCCAGGTGATACGGCTCCCCCCAGCGTGCCGATAGCAGCGCGGCCAGTGCCTCCGCGTCCTCGTGAAGCCGCTTCTGCCATCGCGCGCGTGTCAGGGCGTCAGTGGTGTTCAGGCCGTGGCTGGACGCCAGCTCGGCCGTGCGGTGGCCGGGACCCGACATGCCGTCCGGCCCGCCGTCCTCGGCGGGAAGTCCGCGCGAGCACAGCCGGCCGGCGATGACGAGATGCTGCTCGATGCCCATGTGATCCAGTAAAGCCGCCACCACTGACAATTGGCGGGGCGTCACCTTCCCGCGGGCCCCGGCGGCCTCACGCGTCCCGGCGCCGTACCCTCCACGCGCCCGCGGCGAGGGCCGCCGCCGTCCACAGCGCGGTGACCGCGAGACCGCTCCACGGGCCGAGGGAGCCGTCCCGGGTGTGGTGGAGGACGATCTGCCCGGACCGGTCGGGCAGCAGATCGGCGACGCCTCCCGCCGCGTCGCCGATGACGAACGACACGACGATCAGCAGGGGGATGACGATGCTCAGCGTGGCCACTCCGCTGCGCAGCACCGCCGCGAGCCCCGTCGCGAGCAGCGCCATCAGCGTGAGGTAGAGGGCGCAGCCGACCGCGGCGCGCACCCCCTCGCCCCAGCCGGGCCCGTCGGCGCCGAGCACCGCCTTGCCGACGGCGAGACTGGTCAGGCCGGTGAGCAGGCCCACGGCCAGCGCGGGCAGCGTGACGGCCGCCGCCTTCGCGGTGAACCAGCGCGACCGGTCGGGCACCGCGGCCAGCGACAGCCGCAGCGCGCCTCCGTGGAACTCGGCGGACATGGCGGTGGTGCCGAACGCGATCGCCGCGATCTGCCCGAGGTTGACGCCGATGAACGCGGCGTACAGGCGGTCGGTGTCGGGGCCTCCGGCGTCGTGTGCGGCGAGCGCGGTGAAGGCGGCGGTGACGATCAGAACGGCGCCGAGACTGCCGACGAGGGAGCGCAGGGTGCGGATCTTGAGCCACTCGGCGTGCAGAGCGGGAGCGAAATACACGGTCAGGCCTCCTGGTGGCGGGCGGTGAACTCGGACTCGTCGCCGGTCAGGTCGAGATAGGCCTCCTCCAGGGTGGCCTCGCGGGCGGCGAGTTCGAGGAGGGGGACACCCGCCTCGTGGGCGAGCCGGCCGATGTCGTCCACACGCGCGTGCGGGACCGTCCAGGCGCCGTCGCCGCTGTCGTCGACGCACAGCCCGTGCCGGGCGAGCGCGGCGTGCAGGGCGGCGGGGTCGCTGGTGCGCACCCGGACGCTGGGCTGCACGCGCGTGTCGATGAAGTCGCGCAGCGGCAGGTCGGCGAGGAGCCGGCCGCGGCCGAGGACGACGAGGTGGTCGGCGAACGCCGCGGTCTCGTTCATCAGATGGCTGGAGACCAGGACCGTGCGCCCCTCGGCGGCGAGCCGGCGCAGCAGCTCGCGGACCCAGACGATGCCTTCCGGGTCGAGGCCGTTGGACGGCTCGTCGAGGAGGACCGCGGGCGGATCGCCGAGCAGGGCGGCGGCGATGCCGAGCCGCTGCCGCATGCCGAGGGAGTACGTCCGCACCCGGCGGCGCGCCACCGAGGCGAGGCCCGTCTCCTCCAGTACCTCGTCCACCCGGCGTTCCGGGATGCGGTTGCTCGCGGCCAGCACGCGCAGATGGTCCCGGGCGGTGCGGGAGCCGTGCGCGGCCCCGGCGTCGAGCAGCGCGCCGACCGTGCGCAGGGGCTCGGGACGGTCCGCGTAGGGGCGCCCGCCGACGGTGGCGGTGCCGGACGTGGGCCGGTCGAGGCCGAGGACGAGACGCAGGGTGGTGGACTTGCCGGCGCCGTTCGGGCCGAGGAATCCGGTGACACGGCCCGGCTCGACGCGGAAGGTGAGCCGGTCCACGGCGCGGCGGGAACCGTAGTCCTTGGTGAGGTCACTGACGTCGATGCTGGTCATGGCGGCAAGCCTGGCCGGTCGGCCGGTGCGGGCACCTCCCCCGGGAGAGGAGGGCAGCTCCCCCGTGCGGGGGAGACCGGTCGTCGGTGGCGGGTGGCACGATGGCCGAATGGTCCGACGACTGCCGCGCCCGGTGCGCCCATTGCTGCGGGGGACGACGTACACCCGGTTGCTGCACCTGTGGGTGCCCATGCTGGCCGTCAGCGTGTGGCTGTTCGTCAGCCCGTCCACGCCGTGGGTGCCGGCCCTGCTGCTGGTGCCCGTCGGTCTGCTGCCCGGCGTGCGGCGCGGCGAGGGTGTGCAGGCGTGGCTGCTGCTGACGCCGGGCAAGGGCGAGTCGGGCATCGCGGTGACACCGTCGGCCTCCTGGCGGGACCGGCTGCGCACGGTGGTGTGGCTGGAGGCGCGCATGCTGCTGGGCACGACCGCCGCCCTCGGCACGGTGTGGCTGCCCGCCCTCTCCTTCGACCTGGTGGCGGCGGCGCTCGGGCACCGCCGGTCCGACGTGCCGTTCCTGGGCGCGTTCCCGCCGGACCGGGTGTGCGTGCTGCTCGCGCCGCTTCCCCTGCTCGCGCTGTACGGCCTGGTGGTCGGGCTCGGCGAGCTGATCACGGCGCTGGCGCGGCGGCTGCTGGGCCCCTCCCCCGCGGAGCGACTGGCGGCGCTGGAGGAGCGTACCGAGCAGTTGCTGGAGCGTACGCGTATCGCGCGGGAGCTGCACGACTCGATCGGGCACGCGCTGACGGTGGCGGTGCTGCAAGCCGGTGCGGCGCGCGCGGCGGGCGATCCGGAGTTCACCGACCGGGCGCTGGCCGCGATCGAGGACACCGGGCGGGCCGCGCTGGAGGACCTGGAGCGGGTGCTCGGCGTGCTGCGCGAGTCCGAGCGTCCGGTGAGCGGCCGTCCCACGCTGGCGGACGCGGACCGGCTGCTGGAGTCGGCGCGGGCGGCGGGCGCCGAGGTGGCGGCGGAACTGTCGGGGCCGATACGTGAGCTGCCCGGCCCGGTCTCCCGGGAGGGCTACCGGATGCTGCAGGAGGCCCTGACCAATGTGCTGCGGCACGCGGGTGCGGTCCCGGTCCGGGTCCGGGTCGCCGTCTCCGGCGACGGGCTGGACCTCGAGGTGCGCAACCCCCTGCCGGCGGAGACCGGCGGCCCGCGCCAGGGGCGCGGCGGCAGCGGGCTGCGCGGGATGCGGGAGCGGGCGGCGCTGCTCGGCGGCCGGGTCAGCTCGGGGCCCGACGAGGGCGACTGGACGGTCCGCGCGTATCTGCCGGGCACGACGGCACCCCGCCCGAGCAGGGCGTCCGCATAGTTTCAAGTGGCTGCCGGGGCGCGTGGGTTCGCCCTAGGATGACGAACCGTCAACTGTCGGCCGTCGCTGAGCAGGAGTGCCACCCGCATGTCCATCGATACGCCGGAGTCCTCCGAACCGTCCCTGCCCGTGTGGGTGTCCGCCGACGAGGTGGAGGATCTGCTGGACGAGTCCAAGGGGCTGCTGCGACGCAACGGCGACGCCGTGCTCCAGCAGGTGCCGCTGGGCCCGCTCCGCAAGAACCTCACGGCCACCGTGGACGCGCTCCAGCAGCTGTTCGCGGACATCGCCGCCCGCGGGGGCACCTTGCCGCTGAAGGAGGCACAGCTGTCGTTCCAGATCACGGCCACCGGCGGGCTCCAGCTGATCGGCACCGGTCAGGTGCAGGGCACCCGGGCCATCACGCTGGTGTTCAAGCAGTAACCGGATGGGCCGCTACCGGGCCGTACTGGTGGGGGCGAGCGACTACCAGTCCTCCCAGGGAGCGTTCTCCTCGCTCGATTTCATCCCGGCCGAGCTGAACCGGCTGCGCACCGCGCTGCTCGAACGCGGCTTCGACCGGGTCGACCTGGTCGCGCGGGGTTTCGCGGCCGACCACGGCACCGGCATCAACGCCTCGCTGGTCCGTGGCAGCGTCAACAAGGCGCTGACGGAGGCGGGCATCGACGACACGCTGCTGATCGTGCTGAGCGGGCACGGCATCCGGCACGAGGGCCGCGACTTCTTCGTACCCGAGGGGCTGCACCCGTACGACGACCAGATCTCCGAATCGGTGGCGCTCGACTGGGCGGAACGGGAAGTGGCCCGCAGCGATGCCGGCACCGTCGTGTTCCTCTTCGACATCTGCCGGGAGGGTGTTCGCCAGCAGGAGGCCAAGGGGCCGCCCCTGCTCGTACGGCGCAACCAGGATCTCGACTGGAGGCTGGAGAAGCGCCGCAAGGTGGCCCGCGTGTTCGCCTGCTCCCCGCTGGAGCTGGCCCTGTGGTCGCGTGGCGAGGCGGCGGGCGAGGACCCGGAGTCGGGCGCCTTCAGCCTGTTCACGCGGGCCTTCACCGAACTGGTCGAGGCCTCGACGCCCCAGGTGGCCCTTCCGGATCTGCTGGTCTCGTTGCAGACCCGGGTCACCGAGCTGCACACGCTGCTCGGGAAGCGGGGCTCACCGCAGCAGGTCGACCACCAGATCACGAGCGGGCACGCGAAGGACGCCGTCGTCGTGCTGCCCGCCGCTCCCGGCGCCGGGGACGCCGTCCCGCCGCCCTCGTACGCGGACCACGAGTGGGTGCGGCTCGTCGAGGAGCACACGGTGTGGAGTCTCGTCCCGGAGCCGCAGCCGACCGTGATCGGGGCGCTGAAGGAACGGTGCGCCGCGATCACGGAGCGGCTCGCGGCGGCAAACGAGCGCGACGAACCGCTGTTGGCCGGTGACCCCTGGCACGATCCGCTGCACGCCCGGCGCACCAGCCAGCAGCTGGCCCAGCTCGTGACCGGGGCCCCGTCCGACAACCCCAGGCCGCTGACCGACCTGCGGCCCACCGAGGCCGCGCTCCTCGCGCTGCTGCCGTTCGTGCTGCACACCGTCGAGGTCGGCATCGCGGCGTCCGAGGTGTCGGCCCTGCGGAAGGAACCCCCGCAGTTCACGACGTTCGCCGAACGGTATCCGCGGGAGCGGCGGCGGCTGGAGCAGGCCCGGCGCGCCGGCAACGACGGCGCCGTGCGGGACATCCGGTGGTGGCTGTACCACCGGTGGCTGCTGCACAGGGGCGAGACCTACCACCCGTCCGTCCTGACGGCGCTGCTGCCCGCCGCCGAGATCGACGCAGACGGTGCGGGGGCCGGGCACCGGCCGGGCCCCTGGGTCGACGACGCCCTGGGCGCGGAACGGCTGCTCCGGCTCGTCAACGAGCTGCGCCTGTCACCGTTCTCCCTGCCCCGCGACGGCGTCCCGGCACCGGCCGCCGCCGACAGCGTGGACATGGTGCTGCCCGCCAAGTCCACCGTGGCGGGCGGGACCCTGGAGCAGCACGATGTACGGGAGCGTCTCGTCGCCGTCCTGCTGAAACTGGCCCGCGCCCGCGCCGTCACACCCCTCGCGCTGCCGCAGGTCGTCGTGCAGAACCTCGGGGTCCGCGACCAGATCGACCTGCCGGACCTGCGCACCCGGTTGCAGGGCGCGTACTGGGATCGCCTCGGCAAGAGCATCACCCTGCGGGCCGTCGTACGGCACCATGTGGGCGCGCTCGCCCTGGAGACGTACTGCGGGCAGGTCGACGGGTTGCTGCGACAGATCAGCGAGGTCGGCGACCTGCCGTGGGACCTGCGCCCCCTGGACAGGCTGCCGGCCCGGGCCGGCGCGGACCTCGAGGCACCCGTCCATCTGCGCAACGCGATCCGGTTCCGCGCCGACGAGGAACGCGTCCTGGACCTGCTGATGGGCCGCAACCTCTACAAGAATCCGGAACTCGCCGTCCGCGAGCTGTACCAGAACGCCATGGATGCGTGCCGCCACCGCGATCTGCGCACCCGGTATCTGCGCCGCATGGGCGCCGACCTGCCGCCCTGGGAAGGCGCCATCACCTTCACGCAGGGCATCGACGCCGACGGCCGGCGCTATCTGCGCTGCCATGACAACGGCATCGGCATGGGCGAGAACGAGATCCGCAACGCCTTCACCGAGGCGGGAGCCAGGTTCGTCCATCTGCCGGAGTTCGTACGGGAGATGGCGCTGTGGCAGCAGCACGCACCGGATCTGAAGCTGTACCCGAACAGCCGGTTCGGCATCGGCGTGCTCAGCTACTTCATGCTCGCCGACGAGATCACCGTCGAGACGTGCCGCTTGGGCATGGACGGACGCCTCGGACAGGCACTGCGCGTGTCCATCGCCGGCCCGGGGACCTTGTTCCGCATCGATCCGCTGCCCGATGATCCGCGGAGGGAGGCGGGGACCACGGTCACTCTGTATCTCAACCCGCCCGAGAGCGACGAACTCCCGGTGTCCTGTCTGCATCTGCTGGAGGAACAGCTCTGGGTCGCGCCCTATCGGACCGTCGTGTCGGCGGGTGGCAGGACGGCCGTGTGGGAGCCGAACGAGCTGAGGGTCGAAGCGCTCCAGCAACACCAGGATCCCAGTGTTGCGCTCGCACGGTCACGGCGAACTGAGCCGACCGTGGCCAAGGTCGGCGACGGAAAACTGTACTGGGTGGGCGGCAAGGGGGTGTTGCTCGCAGACGGAATCAAGACCGACCAGGACAGATTCGGTGTGGTCGTCGACCTGCGTGACGAGTTGCGCCCCGAACTGCTGTCCGTGGACCGGCTCGAGCTGCAGCGCTACGACGAGGAGGCCGTGGAGCGCCTCGAACTGGCTGCGCTGCCCGAACTCGTCACCAGCCCGGTCTTCACGGACGACTGGGTGCTCCAGGTGGCCGAATCGGACGACAGGCTCGCCGTGGCCTGTGTACGCCATGCCGCTGCGGCCGAGATCACATGGGAGTACCGCGGGCACCGCATGCCCGTCGCCGCGAGCGGCGTGTTCCTCCCTGACGAGCTGCTCCTGTACGCCCTCACCGCAAAGCCCTTGCGGCCTTCCGAACCGTGGGGGGACGACACGCATCTTTTCGTCAGCACCATGCCGGAGTACATCGTCCGCTGGCGCCTGCTGGCCCTGCTGCGCGGAGGGGTGGGCGTGGCCGCCACCGAAGCGGTGCGGGCCTCCGAGCCCGTCACGGCCGTACCCACCGATTAGCGTGTGCTCATGGATTCCGCGGGCGACTCGAACGACTGGACGCGAAGACGGCGCGCCTGGGCCAGAAACGGCCTGCCCAGGATGGGTTTGGATCTGGAGTTCCGGCCCGACGAAGCGCTCCTTCACGCTGGAATGCAGCCCATCGGCACGCTGCCGCAGTGGCGCGCCCAGCAAGATGCGGTGGGTCTCGGTGTCGTTTTCACCTGTGTGCAGGACACCGGCAGCACGGTGGCAGAAGTGACGGAGCGGCTCTCCGCACTCGGGCTTCCGGTCGCGCCTCTGCCCGTTTCAGGTCACCTGGGACCGGAGGATTTGCCGTATCTCACCGGGCTCACCGGTCCGTGGCTGCTCCCGGATTCTCCTGTGTCCTGGCCGGAGGTGTTGTATGCGGCGGCCGGGACACGCACCACGGTGGCGGAGACGGCGCAGCGTCTGCGGCAGCTCGGATACTCAGTGCAGGAACCACGGATGAACCGCACGGACCTTGGTGAGACAGACAAGCGTCTGCTGTCCGAAGTCTTCGGCGGACCGGGCGGGAAAGCACTCGTTCACGGATCCGAGCCTGTGTGCGTCGCACGGATCACCGGCGCTGCGGCGTCGTTGTCATGGTCGCCGGCGGCGGTTGCCGAGCGGCTCACGGAACTCGGCATCGACATCGCCACGGACGAGCTTCAGACGACGCCCTTGGACGACAATGACCGTCTGATCATCAGTATGGATCTGGACGGCGTGGCTCCCTTCCTCACACCCGAGCAGCCCCTGTCGCCGGCGCATGTGATCGGTGCGGCGAACGTGACCGGACTGAGCGTGAGGGAGGTCACCGACCGCCTGCGTGCCCACGGAGTCCTTCCGCCGGACGTCGAGCCGCCCTGGAGCGAACTCTCCGCCACCGATCTGCTCCTGCTGAGCCAGGGATTCCGACTCGGTCGACCGGGCCGTTTCCTGCTCCCGGGCCAGCCGGTCACACGACTTCAGGTGCTCGACGTCGCCGATCGGCTCAACATCCCGGTGGCGGATGCGCGGCGGCGCCTCGCGGAGCTCGGCCATCCCGTCCCCGCAGAACACCCGGTTCTCGACAGACTGCACCCAGGGGACTGCCGGCTCATCGCCCCGTACCTGCCCGACCACGGTGCCGACTCCATCCCCGCGACCCACGTCCGGGCCGCCGCCGAGCGCCTGGGCCGCCCGGCCGCCGAGGTGGCCGAGGATCTGGCCGCGTTGGGCTGCCTGCTGGAAGAGCCCCCGGAGTCCTTCCTGATGCCCAACGCCGGGGAGCGTCTGGCGGCCCTGCTCTTCGGCGCCGAGGCGGCAGAGGGGGCCGGGGACGGCGATGTGGTGTCCCTGTCGGATCTTGCGGCGTTGGCGCTGCGACTGCGGCGGCCGTTCCGTGAGGTGGCGCTGGAGGCGTCGAGGCTCGGTTTCCGGCACGGGGCGGAGGACTGGTTCCCGGAGACGGCCGGCAGCCCTGCGACGGAGTCCGCCGCGGTCCCGGCCGAGGTCCCGCAGGACGTGCCGTCGGTGTGATCTACGCTGGCCGGGTGCCGGTCACCGTTCTTCTCGTCGACGACGAACCCCTCGTACGCGCCGGGCTGCGTGCCGTGCTCCAGGCGCAGGGGGACATCGAGGTCGTCGGCGAGGCCGCCGACGGGGCCGCGGTGATCCCGCTGGTGCGGCGGCTGCGGCCGGACGTGGTCGCGATGGACGTACGGATGCCGCTGATGGACGGCATCGAGGCCACGCGGGCGCTGCTGCGGACGGTGGACGACCCGCCGAAGATCCTCGTCGTGACGACGTTCGAGAACGACGAGTACGTGTACCGGGCGCTGCGCGCGGGCGCCGACGGTTTTCTGCTGAAGCGGGCCCGGCCTGAGGAGATCGTGCACGCGGTACGTCTGGTCGCGGAGGGCGATTCGCTGCTGTTCCCGGCGTCCGTGCGGCGGCTCGCGGTGGAGTACGGCGCCGGGGAGGGCGGCGGGAACCGGGCGGCGCGTGCGGCGCTGGAACGGGCGCGGCTGACGGAGCGGGAGGGCGAGGTGCTGCGGCTGATGGCGCGCGGCCTGTCGAACGCGGAGATCGCGGGGCGGCTGGTCGTCGGCACCGAGACGGTGAAGTCGCATGTGAGCGCGGTGCTGGCCAAGCTGGGGGCGCGGGACCGCACGCAGGCGGTGATCGCGGCGTACGAGTCGGGGTTCGTCACTCCTGGGTGAGGCGCCGGGGTGCGCCGAGTACGATCCGGCCAACACGCGCACGAGCTGGGAGGACGGACGGTGGGGCGGCTGACCGGCGGGGATCCCTCGCTGCTGCGAAGGATCAATTCCGCGGTGGTGCTGCACGCGCTGCGTGCCACGGACTGCGCGACGCTCACGGAGATCACCCGGGTGACCGGTCTGTCCCGGCCGACGGTCGAGGGCGTCGTGGAGGATCTCATCGGTGCGGGTCTGGTCGTCGAGAAGGCGGCCGAGGAGGGTGCCGCGCGGCGGCAGGGCCGTCCGGCGCGGCGGTACCGGTTCCGTGCGGAGGCCGGGCATCTGCTGGGCCTGGAGATCGGCCCGCACCGGGTCGCGGCGCTGCTGTCCGATCTGGACGGCCGGGTGCTGGGCGCTCAGGCCCGCGAGGTGGAGGAGACCGCGGACGCGGACGAGCGTCTCGACCGGCTGCGCGGCGCGGTCGCCGAGCTGTTGCGCAGGGCCGGGGTGCCGCGCAGTTCGCTGCGGGCGGTGGGTGCGGCGACGCCGGGGATCGTGGAGGCCGGCGGCACGGTGCGGCTGGGTACGGCTCTGCCGGGGTGGACGGGGCTGCCGCTGGGCGAGCGGCTGAGCCGGTCCTTCAAGTGCCCGGTGCTGGTGGAGAACGACGCCAACGCTGCGGCGGTCGCCGAGCATTGGAAGGGTGCCGGGACGGAGTCCGACGACATGGTGTTCGTGCTGGCGGGGCTGAGCCCGGGAGCGGGGGCGCTGATCGGCGGCCGGCTGCACCGGGGGTTCGGCGGTGCGGCCGGGGAGATCGGCGCGCTGCATCTGCTGGGGCGTGACGTCACGCCGGAGACGCTGCTGTCCACCACGGACGAGCCGCTGCACCCTTTGGACGAGCAGGCGGTCGCGCAGGTGTTCGCGAAGGCCAAGGAGGGCGATCAGCGGGCGCGGGCGGCGGTGGACCGGTTCATCCAACGGCTGGTGCACGATGTGGCGGCGCTGGTGCTGGCCCTCGATCCTGAGCTGGTCGTCGTCGGGGGCTGGGCGGCCGGTCTGGACGGTGTGCTGGAGCCGCTGCGGCGGGAACTGGAGCGTTACTGCCTGCGGGTGCCCAAGGTCGCGCTGTCGATCCTCGGTGAGGCGGCGGTGTCGATGGGCGCGCTGCGGCTGGCGCTGGACCATGTGGAGGAGCAACTGTTCGCCGTGGAGGGCACGGTGACGGCCCGTCGGTGACGGGCAGGCCCCGGTGGGCGGCGGGGGGCGGTGCGGGTGCCCTGGAGGCGGCGCGGGTGACCGCTGGACGGGGCGTCGCGCACGGCCGTACGCAGGAAGCGCGTGAAGGGCGGAGGGCGGCCCGGCCCCGTCCCGTTCGGCCCGGGCCGCCGGTCCGGTCCGGCCGGGGCGCCCGCCGGGCTGCCCCTTGTCCCCTGTCTGTCCGTCAGGACGCCCGCGTCTCCGGCCCGTGGTGGATCTCCACGCCGCCGCCGAAGGTGAGCCGGCACGTGTCGGCGCGATAGGTGGCGAGGGAGAGCGCGGCGGTACCGCCGTCGGCGAGGAAGCGGGTCGTGACGACGAGGACGGGTGCGCCCGGCAGCCGGTCCAGCGCCTTGGCGTCGTCGGCGCGCGCGGAGCCCAGTTCCACGGCGCGGTCCTGACCCTCCAGCTCCAGCCGCTGCAGCTCGCGCAGCACGGCACGCGCGCGTGCCGTGCCGGAGGGGGCGTCGATGCCGGAGAGTTCGGGCACCGAGGTCTGCGGAATGTGCAGGAGTTCGACGGCTACCACCTGGCCGTGCGACATACGGTGACGGCGCACGATGTGCACCTCCTCGTCGCGGCCGGTCTCCAGCGCGTCGGCGACAGCCGCGGGCGGTACCGCGAGGGCGCAGTCGACGAGCTGCCAGTCGTCGCCGTTCGTGCCGGGCCAGGTGTGCTGTCCGGTGCCGACGGCCACGCCGACCCGGGGCGGTGCGACGGTCGTACCGACACCGCGGCGGCGCTGGAGGCGGCCCTCGAGTTCGAGCTGCTCCAGGGCCTGCCGGAGCGTGGCGCGGGCGACGCCGAACCGGGCGGCGAGTTCACGCTCGTTGGGCAGGATCTCGCCCACCGAGAACTCGGAGTCCAATGCCTCACTGAGCACGGTCCTGAGGTGCCAGTATTTCGGTTCCGGCACCGTTTCCAGCTGCGTGGTCCCCACCCTGTCCTCCGCTATGGCCTGGAATCCGGCGGCGTTTTCGCGCCCTTGTTTATTAAAGGTTGTTGCACTTGTCTGCGACCATAGGGCGGCCCCCACCCTTGGTCAATACCAATCCTTGTGCCGCACGCCCGTGCATGGGAGCGCTACCACACAGCGTTCATCGGACGTTCGTACAGATCAACACTGATGACACGACAGCAAGATTTTCGACACGGCACGGCCTTTCGTGTGCCGGCCGGTGTCCGGTGAGCGCCGGACGGGCCGCCGGGGCGGCTTCGCAGGGTGGACACCGGGGGCTACCGACCGGTAGCAATCGCTGACAAGCTGTCCACCACGACCGCGAGACCCGCGTCGTACGACCCGGCACAACCCCGCAAGCGCCCGTCAGCGAGCCACGAGGAGCACCGCCATGTCCGCCGCCACCGTCTCCTTCAAGGTCCCCTCCGCGCACGGCCCGCAGGCCGTCACCGTCTCCTACGCGCGGAAGGGGCGCGGTGAGCCCCTGCTCCTGCTGCACGGCATAGGCCACCACCGGCAGGCCTGGGACCCGGTGACCGACATCCTCGCCGCCGACCGCGATGTGATCGCCGTGGATCTGCCGGGCTTCGGCGCGTCCCCGGGCCTGCCGCAGGGCCTCGCCTACGACCTGCCGACCACGACAGCGGTGTTCGAGGCGTTCTGCGCCGCGCTGGAGCTGGACCGGCCGCATGTGGCCGGCAACTCCCTCGGCGGTCTGATCGCGCTGGAGCTGGGCCGCGCCCGCCTGGCCCGGTCGGTGACCGCGCTCTCCCCCGCCGGGTTCTGGTCGGAGGCCGAACGGCGCTATGCGTTCGGGGTGCTGCTGGCGATGCGGCACATCGCGCGGCGGATGCCGCCGCCGCTGGTGGAGCGGCTGGCCCGCAGCGGTGCCGGGCGGGCCGCACTGACCAGCACCATCTACGCCCGCCCCGCCCGTCGCGCACCCGAGGCCGTGGTCGCGGAGACACGGGCGCTGGTCGAGGCGACCGGGTTCGGGCCGACGCTGCGGTCCGGTACGACCGTCCGGTTCGCAGACGCCCTGGCGGGGCTGCCCGTCACCGTGGCCTGGGGCACTCGGGACCGGCTGCTGCTGCCCCGTCAGGGGGTGCGCGCCAAGAAGCTGATGCCGAAGGCGCGTCTGGTGCGGCTGCCGGGCTGCGGGCACTGCCCGATGAACGACGACCCGGCGCTCGTCGCCCGGGTGATCCTCGACGGCAGCCGCTGACACCGCCTCAGGAGCCGGACGGACACGGGCACAAGAGGTGTCCGTCAAGCGTCGGCACGGCGCGACGGCTCCCCTGCCGATCCGACCCGGCAGGGCCCGGACCCTGCCGGGAAGCCCCGTACCGTACGCTCGTCCGCATGCCGTGCGCCGGTGTCATCCCCCGGCGCGCGGCCCTGGAACCGGCCCCGGCACGCCCCGGAACCCTGCCGATGGCGCGAAAACGGCCATTTCGATCCTTTACCCGTAGGTCACAAGACGTTCGTGATCACGCAACACCCTTCCCTCACAGTGGCTGCATGAGAACGGACATGACTCACCCGACGCGGTCGAAGAACGGCCGCCCGGTGCACCACTGGCGTCGCGACATCGTCGAACTCGCCGCCCTGTTCACCGCCGTCGCCGTGGCCGACGCCGTGGCCAACCTCATCGGGCACGGCCCGGACGGGCCCGCACTGCTGCTGATCTCGGCCGCCGCGCTGGTCGCCACGGCCGTGTTCCACACATGGTGGGCACGCCGCCACGGCCACGCACCGCCCACGAGCGATACCGGCGCCCGGCCGCTCCCCGCAGCGGGGCAGGCCGGGCCCGAGGGCCAGGACGGTACCGTTCCCGGCGTGCTGTGGCGGATGCGGACGACCGTACGCGACGAGCCCGGCTCGCTGGCGGCGCTGTGCACGGCCCTCGCCGGACACCGCGTCGACATCCTGAGCCTGCAGACCCACCCGCTGGGCGAGACCACCGTCGACGAGTTCCTGCTGCGCGCCCCGGGCGAGCTGGCGGCGGCCGACCTGACCCGTGCGGTGGCGGCGGCCGACGGCGCCGGCACCTGGATCGAACGCGCCGACACGCACGACCTGGTGGACGCGCCGACCCGGCTGCTCGGCCTGGCCACCCGCACCGCGCTGGACGCGGCGGAACTCCCGCTGGCGCTGCGCCAGCTGCTGGGCCGCTGCACCATCCGCCAGTCCCCCGCCGCACCGTCCCGCACGGCGCACACCGGTCCGGGCGTCCCCGTCGAGGGTGTGCTGGAGGACACCGTGATGCGGCTGCGGGGCCCGGAGGGCGGCGTCATCACCGTGGAGCGGCCGTATCTGCCGTTCACCCCGACCGAGTTCGCGCGGGCGCGCGCTCTGGTGGAGCTGGACGCCCGGCTGGGCCCCCGGGTCCCGCCCGGGCAGGACGTGCTGACGCTGCCCGAGGGTGCCGCCATCACCGTACGGCGTGCCGACCCGGGCGATCTGGAGGCGGCGAAGGCGATGCACGAGCGGTGCTCGGCGCGGACCCTGTCGATGCGCTACCACGGCCCCGTCTCGGACGCCGACCGCTACCTCGGTCATCTGCTCAGCCCGCGCTTCGGGCGCACCCTCGCCGTGCAGACCGCCTCGGGCCGGATCGTCGGCCTCGGCCATCTGCTGTGGGACGGTGACGAGACCGAGGTCGCGCTCCTCGTCGAGGACGACTGGCAGCGGCGGGGCATCGGCGGGGAGCTGCTGGCCCGGCTGGTGGGGATGGCGCGCGAGGCCGGCTGCGAGAGCGTGTACGCGGTGACGCAGGCGTCGAACACGGGCATGGTCGCCGCGATGCGCGGCCTGGGTCTGCCCCTCGACTACCAGGTCGAGGAGGGCACCCTGGTGATCACCGCGCGTCTGGAGGCGTCCCCGGCGGCCCGGCGGCTGCCGCACGGCGCACACCTCGCCCAGGACTGAGCGCCACCCGCGCCCGAGCCTCCCGCCCGCACCGCACGACGGCCCGGCAGAGCGTCTGCCGGGCCGTCGATGTCCCCCCTTGCAGGGGCGGCCCCCCGTGGACGGGGTGCTCCCCCGCCCGCACCGCCCCGTTCCGGAATCCTTCAGCGGGCGGAGGGCACGGCCTGCGCGGGAACGCCCGCCTCGGTCAGCGCCCGGTCCAGGTCGGCCCACAGGTCGTCGACGTCCTCCAGGCCCACCGACATCCGCAGCAGCCGGTCGCTGACGCCCGCGCCGCGGCGGTCGTCCGCGTCGACGATGCGATGGCTGATCGACGCGGGGTGCTGGATGAGCGTGTCGACGCTGCCCAGGCTGACCGCCGGCGTGATCAGACGGACCCCGGCGATCACGGCGTGCGGATCGCCGTGCGTCTCGAAGGAGACCATGGCGCCGCCGATGCGCGGATAGTGCACGCGGGCCACCCGCGGGTCGGCGGCCAGTCGGCGGGCCAGTTCCGCGGCGGTCGCCGAGGCGGCACGGACCCGCACCGGCAGCGTGGACAGGCCGCGCAGCAGCAGATAGCCGGCGAGCGGGTGCAGCACCCCGCCGGTGGCGAACCGCACCTGCCGCAGCAGCCCGGCGAACTCCTCGTCGCAGGCCACGACGCCCGCCATCACGTCGCCGTGCCCGCCCAGGTACTTGGTGGCGCTGTGCAGCACGATCCGCGCCCCCTGCTCCACCGGCCGTTGCAGCACCGGCGTGGCGAAGGTGTTGTCGACCAGCAGCGGGACGCTGCCGCAGGCGTGCGCGACGGCCCGCAGGTCCACCTCGGCCAGCGTCGGATTGGCCGGCGACTCCACCATGACGAGGCCGGTGTCCGCTCGCAGCGCGTCCGCGATGCCCGCCGGGTCGGTCCAGGTGACCTCCGAGCCGAGCAGCCCGGCGGTGAGCAGATGATCGCTGCACCCGTACAGGGGGCGTACGGCGACCACGTGCCGCAGCCCCGTCGAGGCGCGGGCCAGCAGCACCGCGCTGAGGGCGGCCATGCCGCTGGCGAAGGCGACCGAGGCCTCGGTGCCCTCCAGCCGGGCCAGAGCCGTCTCGAACCGGGCGACGGTCGGGTTCCCGAGCCGGCCGTACACGGGCGGCCCGTCGAGTTCGGCGCCGGTCGCGGCGAACGCGTCGATACGGGCGGCCTCGGCGCGGCTGTCGTAGGACGGGTAGGTGGTGGACAGGTCGATGGGCGGCGCGTGCAGGCCCTGGCGCGCGAGATCGTCGCGGCCGGCGTGCACGGCCTCCGTGGCCAGCGCTCGGGTGGCGGTGCGGTGGGTGTCCACAGGCGTCTCCACTTGCGTCGTTGCGGGGTGTCGACGGGACGCTGCCCGTGAGCGGAAGAGTGAACATGCACCGGGGTCCATGGCCGGAATCCCGTGCTACGTTCGCCGTATGGCCGAAACAGTCGTACTGGATCCGGTCGACCTGCATCTGCTCAGGCTGTTGCAGAACGACGCCCGGACCACGTACCGGGACCTCGCCGCGCAGGTCGGGGTGGCACCGTCGACCTGCCTGGACCGGGTGACGCGGCTGCGCCGCAGCGGAGTCATCCTCGGGCACAAGCTGCGTCTCGATCCGGCCAAGCTGGGGCGGGGGTTGCAGGCGCTGCTGTCGGTGCAGGTGCGCCCGCACCGGCGGGAGCTGGTCGGGCCGTTCGTGGAGCGGATCCGCGCGCTGCCGGAGGCGCTGACCGTCTTCCACCTCACCGGCCCCGACGACTACCTGGTGCATGTCGCCGTGGCCGACATGGCGGACCTGCAGCGGCTGGTGCTCGACGAGTTCACGGCACGGCGTGAAGTGGCCCGTGTCGAGACGCGGCTGATATTCCAGCAGTGGGACTGCGGCCCGCTGCTCCCGCCGGAGACACGCACCGGGTGACGAACCGCCGGGCGGGAGCGGTGGGTTCCGGACGCGCCGCCCGGCGGGAACGCGCCGATGCGGGTGACGGGCGGGCCTCCCCCGGTGGAGGATGGCCGCATGTCACAGACCAAGAGCCCGCTGCCCCGCGAGGTCGCCGACGCCTACGTCGAGGACCTCATCGCCCTGGACCCGATCACCGGCACCTATCTGGGCGTCCCGGACAGTTCGAGCCGGCTGCCCGACACCTCACCGGCGGGGCAGGAGGCGCTCGCCGAGCTGGCGCGGACGACGCTGGCGAAGCTGGCGGAGGCGGAGCGCCGGCCCGGCGGCGACAGTGACGCCGAGCGGCGGTGCGCGCGGCTGCTGCGGGAGCGGCTGACCGCCGAACTCGCCGTGCACGAGGCGGGGGAATCACTGCGCGCGGTCGGCAATCTGCACACCGTCGCCCACCAGATCCGCGACATCTTCACCGTCACCCCGCAGGAGACCGAGGAGGACTGGGCGGCCCTCGCCGAGCGGCTGCGGGCCGTGCCGGCCGCGTTCGCGGGCTACCGGGAGTCCCTCGCGCTCGGCCTGGAACGCGAGCTGTACGGCGCTCCCCGACCGACCGCCACCTTCATCGGGCAGCTCGACGAGTGGGCGGACACCGGCGAAGGGCGCGGCTGGTTCGAGGACTTCGCCGCGGCGGGGCCCGAGGCGCTGCGCGCGGAGCTGGACGGGGCGGCCCGCGCGGCGACCGCGTCCGTCGTGGAGCTGCGGGACTGGATGCGCGACGTGTACGCCCCCGCGGTGCAGGGCGCGCCGGACACCGTGGGCCGGGAGCGGTACCGGCGTCTCGCCCGCTACTTCACCGGCGCCGACCTGGACCTCGACGAGGCGTACGCCTACGGCTGGGCGGAGTATCACCGGCTGCGCGGCGAGATGCAGAAGGAGGCCGAGAAGATCCTGCCCGGCGCCGACTCGCCGTGGGCGGTGCTCGAGCACCTCGACGAGCACGGGCGGCACATCGAGGGCGTGGAGGAGGCCCGCGTCTGGCTTCAGGGGCTGATGGACGAGGCGATCCAGAAGCTGGACGGCACGCATTTCGACCTGGCGGAGCCGGTCAAGCGAGTCGAGGCGTGCATCGCGCCGCCCGGCGGTGCCGCCGCGCCGTACTACACGGCCCCGTCGGAGGACTTCTCCCGGCCGGGCCGGACCTGGCTGCCGGTGATGGGCCGCACCCGGTTCCCGGAGTACGACCTGGTGTCCACCTGGTACCACGAGGGTGTTCCCGGCCACCATCTGCAGCTCGCGCAGTGGACGTACGTCGCCTCGACGCTCTCCCGCTACCAGGCCACCGTCGGCGGGGTCAGCGCCAACGTGGAGGGCTGGGCGCTGTACGCGGAGCGGCTCATGGACGAGCTGGGCTTCCTCACCGACGCCGAGCAGCGGCTCGGCTATCTCGACGCGCAGATGATGCGCGCGGTGCGGGTCATCGTCGACATCGGCATGCATCTGGAGCTGGAGATCCCCGCCGACTCGCCGTACCACCCGGGCGAGCGGTGGACGGTGGATCTGGCGCAGGAGTTCTTCGACCGGCACAGCAGCCTGCCGTCGGACCATGTGGAGAGCGAGCTGATCCGCTATCTGACGATGCCGGGGCAGGCCATCGGCTACAAGCTGGGCGAACGGGCGTGGCTGCGGGGACGGGAGCAGGCCCGCGCCCGGCACGGGGACGCGTTCGACCTGAAGGCGTGGCACATGGCCGCGCTGTCGCAGGGGTCGCTGGGCCTGGACGACCTGGTGGCGGAGCTGTCGGAGCTGTGACGCCGACGGGGCGGTGCGGCCTCACGGGCCGAGGCGCGCCCCGCCTCTTCGCCTCGGGGCTCCCCGCCTCATCGGCTTGGGGCGCCCCGCCTCTTCGGCTCGGGGCTCCCCGCCTCTTCGGCTCGGGGCACCCTGCCTTTCGCCTCGGGGCGCCCCGCCTCATCGGCCGGCGCGCGCCCGGTCTCAGCAGCCGCAGTCGTCCGAGCCGGCCGGGGCGGTGAGCGGGTCGGGGGCGCGCTGTTCGCGGCCCTGCCAGGTCTCGTACGCGAAGCCCTCGCGCACCCAGTACTCGAAGCCGCCCAGCATCTCCTTGACGCGGTAGCCGAGTTCGGCGAGGGCGAGCGCGGCGCGGGTGGCGCCGTTGCAGCCGGGTCCCCAGCAGTACGTCACCACCGGCACGTCCTTGTCGAGGAGCCGCTCGGCCTGCTCGGGGACGAGCGCGGTCGGCAGGTGGACCGCGCCGGGGATGTGCCCCTGGTCCCAGGCCTCGGTGGAGCGGGAGTCGAGGACGACGAAGCCGGGGTCGCCGCCGGCGGCGAGCGCGGCGGCCACGTCGGAGACGTCGGCGTGGAAGGCCAGCGAGGCACGGAAGTGGGCGGCGGCCTCGGACGGGGCGGCGGGCGCGACGCGCAGCACGGGGTTGACGGCGGTGGGGATGGTGGTCATCGTCCGGTGCCTTTCGTGGGCGGTGATCCGATGACCGGAAATCTACGGTCCTTGATCATCCCCCGGAAGGAGAGTTCCACGGCCTGACCCCTTGATCCGCCGGGGATTCCCCTGCTATCCCTCGGGGATGACCGAGTTTTCCCCGGACGCCACCGACTGGCGCATCCTGGACGTCCTCCAGCGGGACGGCCGGGCGAGCTACGCCGAGCTGGCGAGGGCCGTGTCCATGTCGCCGAGCGCGGTGACCGAGCGGGTACGGCGGCTGGAGGAGGCCGGCGTCATCCAGGGGTACGCCGCCGTGGTGGACCCGGAGCGGCTGGGCCTGCCGCTCCTGGCGTTCGTGCGGCTGCGCTATCCGACCGGCAACTACAAGCCGTTCCACGATCTGGTCGCGGCGACGCCGGAGATCCTGGAGGCGCACCATGTGACGGGCGACGACTGCTTCGTCATCAAGGTCGCCGCCCGCTCCATGCGGCATCTGGAGGAGGTGTCGGGGAAGATCGGCGCGCTGGGCTCGGTGACCACGAGCATCGTGTACTCCTCGCCGCTGCCGCGCCGTCCGCTCGCTCAGTGACCTCGCTGCCGCAGCACGGACCCCGATCTGCCCTTGACGACCTCCAGCTGGGCGTGGATGCGGCGTCTGAGGTCGGGGACGTGGCTGACGATGCCGACGCTGCGGTCGCGTTCCCGCAGGGAGTCGAGGACGTCGAGGACCTCGTCGAGGGTCTGGTCGTCGAGGCTGCCGAAACCCTCGTCGATGAAGAGGGTGTCGAGCCGCACCCCTCCGGCCTCGTCGGTGACGACGTCGGCCAGGCCCAGGGCGAGGGCGAGCGAGGCGAAGAAGGTCTCGCCGCCGGACAGGGTGGCCGTGTCCCGTTCCCGCCCGGTCCAGGCGTCCACGACGTGCAGGCCGAGGCCGCTGCGTCCGCGGCCGGTGCGGTCGTCGGAGTGGACGAGGGTGTACCGGCCCGAGGACATGCGCTCGAGGCGTGCGGTCGCGGCGGCGGCCACCTGTTCCAGGCGGGCGGCCAGCACGTACGACTCCAGGCGCATGCGGCGCGTGTTCTCTGCCGACGTACCGGCGGTGAGGGCGGCGAGGCGTGCCACGCGGTCGTACTCCTCGCGGAGGGGGGCGAGGCGGCGTGCAAAGGCGGTGGCCCGCCGGGACAGCCGGTCCAGTTCCTCGCAGCGGCGGGCGGCGGCGTCCCGCGCGGAGGCGGCGTCGCGCAGCCGGCGGGCGGCGGTGGCGGCGGTCTGCTCCGCGTCGGCCAGGGCGACCGGGGGGCGCTGCGCGGCGGTCGCGGTGTCGGCCTCGGCGAGGATCGCGCGGACGGCGGCCTCCTCTGACTGCCGGGCGTCGAGGCGGCTCTGCAGCTCGCGGTGGCCGGCGGCGTCGAGGAGGGCGGCGGCAGCGTCCCGCGGGGTGGCGAACCCGGCGCGGAACGCGGCGTCGGCGAGCCGCGCGTCGGCGTCCTTCAGGCGGCGGGCGGTGTCCTCGGCGAGACGGGCGGCGTCGGCGGCCTCGGTGAACAGGTCGGCCTGCCGCTGGAGCCGGTCGGCGCGGTCGGCGACGCTGTCGGCGGTGCCGCGGGCCTCGGCCAGCTCGGACTCCAGCAGGGCGCGCTCGCGGTCGAGGGTGTCGCGGCGGGCGGCCCGGGACGCGGCGCGCAGCTGCGCCTCCTGCCGGGCGGTGGTGCGCCGCCGGTGCTCCTCCTCGGCGCGCCGGAGTTCCTCGTGGGCGGCGTGCAGGGCGGAGGCGGCGCGGCGGGCCTCGGCCCACTGCTGTTCGAGGGTGTCTGCCTCGCGGGCGAGGTCGGCGGTGGGGGTGTCGCCGGCCTCGGCGGTCGCGGCGGCCAGTTTCTCGCGTACGGCGCTCAGTTGCCGTTCGCGCCGGGCGTGTTCCTCCTCGGCGCGCCGGCAGGCGGCGAGGGCCTGTTCCTCGGCGGTGCGGTCGACGTGCCCGGCGTCCTTGCGGGCGGGGGCGGGGTGGTCGGTGGCGCCGCAGACGGCGCAGGGTTCGCCGTCGGTGAGGCCGGCGGCGAGTTCGGCGGCGATGCCGCTCAGGCGGCGTTCGCGGACGTCGAGCCAGTCCTCCCTGGCGGCGAGTTCGCGGGCGTGGGCGGCCCGTTCGTCGGCGGCGGCCTGCTCTGCCTCGGCGGTGAGGCGGTCGCGGAGCGCGGCGGCGGCGAGCCGCTGCCGTGCGGCCTCGTGGCGTTCGGCGAGCTGTTCGGCGCGGGCCGCCGCGTCCTGGGCGGTGTCGATACGGGTCTGGAGGGCGGCGCGGGTGTCGTCCCAGCCGGTGAGCCAGCCGTCGGCGTCGGCGAGGATCTCGTCGTCGGCGCGTTCCTGCCGGTCCAGGTCGGCGCGTTCGGCGAGGAGGGCGGTCAGGCGCTGTTCGGCGCGGCGGGCGGCGTCCAGGCCGCCCAGTTCCTCGGCGGCGCGGCGGGCGGCGGCGGCGAGTCCGGCTGCGCCGGCGTCGGAGAGGTGCCGGGGCAGCCGGGCGCGGACGGCGGCCTCCGCGGCGGCGGCGCGCCGGTGCTCGGTCTCGGCGGCCTCCCGCAGTTCCAGGGCGGGGGCGACGGTCTCCGCCTTACGGGCGCGCTCCATGCGGGCCTGTGCCGCGCGGTGGGCGTCGGCGTCCTCCTCCAGCCGCCGGGCCCGCTCCTGCGCCTCGGTGAACCGGCGTTGCAGCCGGGCCAGTTCGCGGGCGTCTGCGAGGGCGCGGTCGGCGGCGGCGTGGGCGGACTCGGCGGCGTCGAGCCGGCAGCGGGCGATGTCGAGCTGTTCGCGGGCGGTGGTGCGGGCGACGGCGGCGGCGGTGAGGACGGTGTCGGCGAGGCCGGGCTCGCCGGGCGTCAGCTCGGGCAGCTCCATGGCGGTGCCGGCGGCCTGCTGCATGCGGTGGGCGTCGGCGAGGAGCGCGGCGTCGCCTTCGCGGACGCGGGCCTCGGCGGCGCGGCGGCGGTCGGCGAGCCGTTTCTCGACGTCGGCGAAGCGCTGGGTGTCGAAGAGCCGGCCGAGGAGCCGGCCGCGGGCCTCGGCGTCGGCGCGCAGGAAGCGCGCGAAGTCGCCCTGGGGCAGCAGGACGACCTGGCAGAACTGTTCCCGGCTCATGCCGATGAGCTGGGTGATCTCCTCGCCGATCTCCTGGTGGGAGCGGCTGAGGTCCTTCCAGGTGCCTGCGGTGGCGTCGTACTCGCGCAGCCAGGTCTGGGCCTTGTCGGTGGTCATGCCCGTGCCGCGCAGCTTGGGCCGCTCCCACGGCGGTTGGCGGGTGATCTCCAGGCGGCGTCCGGCGACGGTGAGGTCGAGGGTGACCTCGGTGCGGGTGTCGGGCGCGGCGTGGTCGCTGCGCAGGGACGTGCCCTGGCCGCTCTGGCGGGCGCCGGGCACGGAGCCGTACAGCGCGTAGCACACGGCGTCGAGGACGGAGGTCTTTCCGGCGCCGGTGGGGCCGTGCAGCAGGAACAGTCCGGCGGCGGACAGCGCGTCGAAGTCGACGCTCTGGGTGCCGCCGAAGGGTCCGAAGGCGGTGATGTCGAGCCGGTGCAGTCTCATACGGCGGCCCTCTCGTGCCGGGCGGCGGGTGTCACCGGGCCACCTCCCGCACGGCGTCGTCGGCGCGGACCGCGTCGAACGCGTCGCGCAGGACGGTCTGTTCGTGCCGGTCGGGTCCGGCGCCGCGCACGTGGGTGACGAAGTCCTCGGCGATCTGCTGGTCGCTGCGGCCGGCCAGGCGCCGCGCGTAGGTGACGGAGGGGTCGTCGGGGGTGCGGTCGGGGTCGAAGAGGAGGCTGAGGGTGTGCGGGAAGCGTTCGCTGAGGCGGGCCATGGGGTCGGCGGGGCGGACGGGGTCGGTGAGGGTGGCCTCCACCCAGGCGTCCTCATGGACGGTGAGGGCGGGGTCGGCGAGGAGGTCGTCGAGGGTGCCGCGCAGGCGGGCGAGGGGGCGGGGCACGGGGCAGTCGACGCGTTCGGCGGTGACGGAGCCGTCGGCGCCGAGGTCGACGAGCCACATGGACTTGCGGTGGTCGGCCTCGGAGAAGGAGTACGGCAGGGGGGAGCCGGAGTAGCGGACGCGGTCGGTGATGGTCTGGCAGCCGTGCAGATGGCCGAGGGCGGCGTAGTCGACGCCGTCGAAGACGGCGGCGGGGACGGCGGCCACGCCGCCGACGGTGATGTCGCGTTCGCTGTCGCTGCCCCGGCCGCCGGTGACGAAGGCGTGCGCGAGGACGACGGAGCGGGTGCCGGGGGCGCGTGCGGCGAGGTCGGCGCGGACGCGGTCCATGGCGGCGGCGAGGACGGCCTCGTGGCCGGGCCTGTCCACCGCGAACTCGTCCTTCACCAGGGCCGGTTCGAGATAGGGCAGACCGTAGAAGGCGACGTCGCCGTGGGCGTCCCGCAGCACGACCGGGGTGCCGCAGGCGGCGGGGTCGGTCCGCAGATGGATGCCGGCCTGTTCGATGAGGCCGGCGCCGACGCCGAGGCGGCGGGCGGAGTCGTGGTTGCCGGAGATCATGATCGTCGGCACGCCGAGGGCGGCGAGCCGGTGCAGGGCGGTGTCGAACAGTTCGATCGCGGAGAGCGGGGGCACCGCGCGGTCGTACACGTCCCCGGCGACGACCACCGCTTCCACCTCGCGCTCGCGCACGGTCGCCACGAGGTGGTCGACGAACGCGGCCTGGGCGTCGAGCATCGGCACCCGGTGGAAGGCCCGGCCCAGATGCCAGTCGGAGGTGTGCAGCAGTCGCATGATCCCCGAGACTAACGGCCGGGTCTGACATCACGGGCGGTCACTCACGTATCGCCCCGTCACACCACCCCGCGTCCGCCACCCTTATATCCCTTTTGTCGGAACTGCCGTTCTGTTCAGGCGTCTCCGTACGCCTCGCCGCCCAGCTCGAACGTGGCCGTGCCCGCGGTGGCGTCGGCGAGCCAGGCGCGGAAGGCGTCCACGTCGGCGTCGGGCAGCGCGATCTCCAGGGTGACGGCCTCGCCGTACCGCACGTCCCGCACCTCCCGGCCGGTGGACCGCAGGTCGTTCTGCACCTTGCCGGCGCGCTGGTGGTCGACGGTGACGGTGGCGAGCCGGAACCGGCGACGGGTGATCGTGCCGAGCGCGTCCAGCGCCTCCCCCACGGCACCGCCGTACGCCCTGATCAGGCCGCCCGCGCCGAGCTTGACGCCGCCGAAGTAGCGGGTGACGACGGCGACGACGTACCGCATGTCGCGGCGCAGCAGCATCTGGAGCATGGGCACGCCCGCGGTGCCGCCGGGTTCGCCGTCGTCGCTGGCCTTCTGCACGGCGGCGTCGGCGCCGATGACGTACGCCCAGCAGTTGTGCGTGGCGTCGGCGTGCTCCTTGCGTACCGCCGCGATGAACTCCTGCGCCTCCTGCTCGGTGGCCGCCGGTGCGAGGGCGCACAGGAAGCGGGAGCGGTTGACCTCTATCTCGTGCACGCCGGCGCGGGCGATCGTGCGGTACTCGTCCTGCATCCCGCCAGCCTAATCGGGCCGGACGGTGCGCGATCATCCCCGGTGCCGCCGCTTACCGCCGCGCGGCACCTCCACCGCCGCCAGCAGGGCGGCACCCGGGGCCAGCGCGGACCAGTCGTGCCCGTACCAGGCGAGGACGGCGATCGCCGACGTGGGGAACTTGGCGCGGACCCGGGCGAGGGTGTCGTCCAGGGCGTCGCCGGCCAGGGCGAGGACGAGATCGGCGAGGCCGGGGTTGTGGCCGACGAGCAGCAGGGTGCCCGTCTCGGGCGGCGTCTCCCGAACCACGTCGACCAGCGTGCCGGCGTCGGCGCCGTACAACCGGGGGTCGTGGCGCACGGGCGGTGGGGTGCCCCACTCGGCGGAGGCCAGCTCCCAGGTGCGGCGGGCGCGGACGGCGGTGGAGCACATGGCGAGATCGGGCAGCCGGTCCGCGGCGGCGAGCGCCCGCCCCGCGGCGGGCGCGTCACGCAGGCCGCGCGCCGCGAGGGGCCGCTCGTGGTCCGGGACGCCTTCCGGCCAGGCGGACTTGGCGTGCCGCAGCACGATCAGACGCCGCCGCGGTCCCGCTCCCGCGCGGGCGTTCACGCCGGCGTCCCCACGTCGCGGGCCAGCTCCAGGCCGAGCAGACGGTCGGCGTGGACGAACGTCTCGAAGCGGGCGCCCTCCGGCGGATCGCCCGGCTCGGCCTCCTCCACCGCGCGCAGGACGGCCAGGACTGCGGGGAGGTCCAGATCGTCCTCCCAGGCGGCGCGGAGCCGGGCGCGTACGTCGTCGGGGATCGGCCGGGACGGGCTCCTGGCCCAGCCGGCGACGGCCCGCCGCCAGCGCGCCAGGGTCTCACCGGCCGCGGTGAGGGCCGCCTCGTCCAGGCGGGCGGGCGCGGTGCGGGGCACCGAGAGAAGGGCGAGGCGTACGACGGCGGGGTCGGCGCCGGGGGGCAGCGCAGCGCCGGTGGCCGAGGCGCCGTAACCGGGGTCGCCGTCCCCGGCGTCCGCCGCGGTCGGCACGGGTCCCGGACCGTCGCCCTCCCCGCCCGGCACGGACCGAACGGGCCCCACCGCGTCACTTTCCCCGCCCGGCCCGGTGCCCTCGGCGTCCGAGGGCGGTGCGACCGGGCCGACTCTCAGCAGGACGCCGGGGGGTGCCGCGTCCGGGTCCTGGGCGACGTGCACGATCTGCGCCTCCCCCAGGCCGGCCGTCGCGGCGTGGCCGTCCTCCAGCGGGCGCATGCCGAGCGCGGCGGCTGCCGCGCGCAGCTCCTCCCGACCCTGCCCGGCGTCGAGGAGGGCCCAGACGGGGGTGCCGCCGAGTTCCAGGGCACGCACGAGCAGGTCGGCGACGAGGAGGACGCGCAGGGCGCCGGGATCGCGGCCCGGCGTGTGCGCCTCGATGCGGGTCAGGCCCCGGCGGGCGGGGGCGGCCTCGACGGGTCGGCCGGTTCGGTCGTCGGTGATGCGCAGCACGAAGTGAGCGTAGGCGCGTGGGCGGCGAGGCGCAGCGCGGTCGTACGGATCCGGACAACGTCGGGCGGGTCGTGCCGCTCGCGGAATCCGGCGGGGCCGCACGCGGTTGTGGGGTCAGGGCGGCAGTGCCCCGGCACGATCCGACATCCATACGCATGACCGACATCGAGGAGACCCGTCTTGTACGGCGACGACGCGACGATCCGCACGATCCTGACCGAGCTGGGCGACACCTGGGCGGTGGTGGGCCTGTCCTCGAACCGGAACCGGGCCGCCTACCGTGTGGCCGAGCGGCTTCAGCGCTTCGGCAAGCGCATCGTGCCGGTGCATCCGAAGGCCGAGACGGTGCACGGAGAGAAGGGGTACGCCTCCCTCGCCGACATCCCCTTCGAGGTGGACGTCGTGGACGTGTTCGTCAACAGCGCTCTGGCCGGCCAGGTCGCGGACGAGGCGGTGGCGAAGGGCGCGAAGGCGGTGTGGTTCCAGCTGGACGTGATCGACGAGGGCGCGTACGAGCGCGCCCGGGCGGCCGGTCTGCACATGGTCATGGACCGCTGCCCCGCGATAGAGATCCCGCGGCTCGGCCTGTGAGGCGGCCCCCGGCGGCGGCCTCGAGGAGCCGCCTGCGCGGGGTTCGCGGTACGGCCGCCGTAGGCCGTGGGCGGCCACGGTCCGTCGGTCAGCCGTCTCGGCGCGGCGTCACCAGGATCCCGCCGGTGCGCGGGTGCGGCAGCACCTCGACCGGCTGGTCGTAGACCTCCGTCAGCAGCCGGTCGGTGAACACCTCGGCCGGAGGGCCCTCGGCGGCCAGCCGGCCGTCGCGCAGGACGGCGACCCGGTGGGCGTGGGCAGCCGCCAGGCCGAGGTCGTGCAGCACGACGACGACCGCGTCCCCGGCACGTGCCCTTTCCCGGCACACGCGCAGCACCAGTTCCTGATGTCTGAGGTCGAGAGCCGCGGTCGGCTCGTCGAGCAGCATCACGGGGGCCTGCTGGGCGAGCACGCGGGCGAGGGCGACACGGGCGCGCTCACCGCCGCTGAGGGCGGAGTACGGCCGGGCGGCGAAGCCGCTCACCTCGGTCGTGGCCATCGCGCGGGCCACGACCGCGTCGTCGTCCGCGCGGCCCAGCGCCGCCCAGGGGGCGCGGCCCATCCGGACGACCTCCTCGACCGGGAAGGGGAACGCCAGCGGCGCCGACTGGGGCAGCACCGCCCGGCGCAGGGCGAGTTCGGGCGCCGACCAGGCCCCGGCGGGGCGGCCGTGGACGCGTACGGCCCCGCCGGTGACGGGGACGTCGGCGGCGAGTGCGCCGAGCAGCGTGGACTTGCCCGCGCCGTTGGGTCCGACGAGGGCGAGCACCTCGCCCGCGCGGGCGGCGACGGACACCCCGTGCAGCACCTCGCGGGTGCCGAGCCGGACGTGCACGTCCTCGGCCTCGGCGAGGACGTCACCGGCGGCGGCGGGGGCGGGCGGATC
>NZ_JALLGL010000229.1 GCF_023072675.1 Streptomyces sp. XM83C | reverse complement strand
CCGCCCCCGCCGGACCCGCCCCCACGGGACCGGCGGGGCGGCCGTGTGCCGCGAGAGGCACCGGGCACGCACGGGGTGTGGGGTTCTCCACACTCTCCCCACGCAGGTCAAGGGCAAGTTGACGGCCCTTCCGGGGGCGTGGTGGACTTCCGGGGCCATGTACGGCGGCAGGAGAGGAAGCCGGTGTGAATCCGGCGCGGTCCCGCCACTGTGACCGGGGAGCAGTCCCCGGGAGCCAGGAACTCTCGCCGTCGGATTTCCTTCGAACCAGGGCGTGGACACCCTGAGTGAGGACACACCGCCATGCTCGGCTGCCGATCGAGTTCCCAGACACGTCTCACGACCAGGTTGCTCACCGTCTCCGCGGCCGGCTGAGCCCATGCGTGCCGAACGCGTCTTCGCGTACGGCGCCGCCGGCGGCCTACTCGGCGACCTGCTCCTCGGCGATCCGCGCCGCGGACATCCGGTCGCCCTGTTCGGGCGGGCCGCGTCAGGCGTCGAACGAGCCCTGTACCGCGACCACCGCGGCCGGGGCGCCCTGCACACCGCGGTGTGCGCCGGTGGCGCAGTCGCGCTGGGGGCGCTCGCCGCACGTGCCGTACGCCGCTCCCCCGCCGCCTCCGTCGCGCTGACGGCCGCCGCCACCTGGTCGGTCGTCGGCGGCACCAGCCTCGCCCGCGAGGCCCGCACCATCGGCCGCGCCCTGGAGGCCGGCGACGTGGAGGCGGCCCGGGCACGGCTGCCGCATCTGTGCGGCCGGGACCCGCAGGCGCTGGACGCCGACGGCATCGCCCGCGCCGTGGTGGAGTCCGTCGCCGAGAACACCTCGGACGCCGTCGTCGGCGCACTGGTGTGGGGCGCGGTCGCCGGGGTGCCCGGTCTGCTCGGCTTCCGCGCGGTGAACACGCTGGACGCCATGGTCGGCCACAAGTCGCCCCGCTACCGCCGCTTCGGCTGGGCCTCCGCCCGCCTCGACGACGTCGCCGGCCGGCCGGGCGCCCGGCTCACCGCCGTACTCGCCGCCCTGTCCGGGCCGGACCCGCGCGGTGCCGTACGGGCGTGGCGCGCGGACGCGGCGAAGCATCCGAGCCCCAACGCCGGTCCCGTGGAGGCCTCCTTCGCGGGCGCCCTCGGGGTGCGGCTCGGCGGGACGCTGTCGTACGGGGGCCGCGTCGAGCACCGGCCCGTGCTGAACGGGCAGGGGCGCGCGGTCGCCCCGCACGACATCGGCCGGGCGGTACGGCTGTCCCGGCGCGTGAGCTGGCTGGCGCTCGGCGTGTGCGCCGGCGCACGGCTGCTCGGAAAGGGGCGCAGGGCATGAGGGGTGGGCTTCTCGTCGCCGGCACCACGAGTGACGCGGGCAAGAGCGTCGTCACCGCGGGGATCTGCCGGTGGCTGGTGCGGCAGGGCGTGAAGGTGGCGCCGTTCAAGGCACAGAACATGTCGCTGAACTCGTTCGTCACCCGCGACGGCGCGGAGATCGGGCGGGCGCAGGCCATGCAGGCGCAGGCCTGCCGTATCGAGCCGACCGCGCAGATGAACCCGGTGCTGCTGAAGCCGGGCGGGGAGCAGAGCAGCCAGGTCGTGCTGCTGGGCAAGCCGGTCGGCGAGCTGAGCGCGCGCGGCTACCACGGCGGCCGGCAGCAGCGGCTGCTGGGCACGGTGCTGGAGTGCCTGGCCGAACTGCGGGGCACGTATGACGCGGTGATCTGTGAGGGGGCCGGCAGCCCGGCGGAGATCAATCTGCGCCGTACCGACATCGTCAACATGGGCATCGCGCGGGGTGCGGGGCTGCCCGTGCTCGTGGTCGGGGACATCGACCGCGGCGGGGTCTTCGCGTCCTTCTTCGGCACGGTCGCGCTGCTCTCCCCCGAGGACCAGGCGCTGGTCGCCGGGTTCCTCGTCAACAAGTTCCGCGGGGACGTCACCCTGTTGGAGCCCGGCCTGGACATGCTGAAGGACCTCACCGGGCGGCCCGCCTACGGGGTGCTGCCGTTCCGGCACGGCCTCGGCATCGACGAGGAGGACGGGCTCAGGGTGTCGCTGCGCGGCGCCGTCCGCGAGTCGGCCGTGGCGCCGCCCGTCGGCGAGGACGTGCTGCGGGTCGCCGTCTGCGCGATCCCGCTCATGTCGAACTTCACGGACGTGGACGCGCTCGCCGCCGAACCGGGTGTCGTGGTGCGGTTCGTGGACCGGCCGGAGGAACTCGCCGACGCCGACCTGGTCGTCGTCCCCGGCACCCGCGGCACCGTCCGCGCGCTGGAGTGGCTGCGCGAGCGCGGCCTCGCCGACGCGCTGGTGCGCCGCGCCGCCGAACAGCGCCCGGTCCTCGGCGTCTGCGGCGGCTTCCAGATCCTCGGCGAGCACATCGAGGACGACGTGGAGAGCCGCCGCGGTCATGTCGACGGGCTGGGCGTGCTGCCCGTGCGGGTGCGGTTCGCCCGCGAGAAGACCCTCACCCGGCCCTCGGGCACCGCCCTCGGCGAGCACGTCGAGGGGTACGAGATCCACCACGGCGTCGCCGAGGTCACCGGCGGGGACCCCTTCCTCGACGGGTGCCGCTCCGGCCAGACCTGGGGCACCCACTGGCACGGCTCGCTGGAGTCGGACGGTTTCCGCCGCGCGTTCCTGCGCGAGGTGGCCGCCGCCGCGGGCCGCCGCTTCGTCCCCGCACCGGACACCTCTTTCGCCGCGCTGCGCGAGGAGCAGCTCGACCGGCTCGGCGACCTGATCGAACAGCACGCGGACACGGACGCGCTGTGGCGGCTCATCGAGTCCGGCGCGCCGCGAGGACTGCCCTTCATCCCACCGGGAGCGCCCGCATGAGCACAGTGTTGTTGTTGTCGACCGCCGACACGGATCTGCTGGCCGCCCGCGCCGGCGGCACCGGCTACCGCATCGGCAACCCCACCCGCGTGGATGTCGCCGAGGAGCTGCCGCGGCTGCTGGAAGGCGCGGACGTGGCCGTCGTACGGCTGCTCGGCGGCAAGCGGGCCTGGGAGGACGGGCTGGCCGTGCTGAAGGCGTCCGGCGTCCCGTGCGTGCTGCTCGGCGGGGAGTCCGTGCCGGACGCGGAGCTGATGGCGGAGTCCAGCGTGCCCGCCGGTGTCGTCGCCGAGGCGCTGAAGTACCTCGTCGAGGGCGGCCCCGCCAACCTCGCCGAACTGGCCCGCTTCCTCTCGGACACCGTCCTGCTCACCGGCGAGGGCTTCGAACCGCCCCGCAGGATGCCCGAGTACGGCGTCCACGGCAGCCGCGAGAGCCTGCCCGGCCGCCCGACGGTCGGCGTGCTCTTCTACCGCGCCCACGAACTCAGCGGCAACACCGCCTTCGTCGACACCCTCTGCGACGCGATCGAGGCGCACGGCGCGAACGCGCTGCCCGTGTACTGCGGTTCGCTGCGCGGCGCCGACGACGGCCTGTACGACATCCTGCGCGGCGCCGACGCCCTCGTCGCCACGGTGCTCGCCGCGGGCGGCACGCACGCCTCGCGGGCCTCCGCCGGCGGCGACGACGAGTCCTGGGACATCGGCGCCCTCGCCGACCTGGACATCCCCGTCCTCCAGGGCCTGTGCCTGACCTCGACGCGGCAGGCGTGGGAGGAGTCCGACGCCGCCCTGTCCCCGATGGACGCGGCGATGCAGGTCGCCATCCCCGAGTTCGACGGACGGCTCGTCACGGTGCCGTTCTCCTTCAAGGAGCAGGGCCCCGACGACGTCCCCGTGTACGTCGCCGACCCCGAGCGCGCCTCGCGGGTGGCGGGCATCGCCGTACGGCACGCCCGGCTGCGGCACAAGCCCGACAGCGAGAAGAAGATCGCGCTGGTCTTCACCGCGTACCCGACGAAGCACTCCCGCGTCGGCAACGCCGTCGGCCTGGACACCCCCGCCTCCGCGGTCCGTGTCCTGGACGCGCTGCGGGACGCCGGGTACGCCGTGGAGGGGTACCCCGACAACGGTGACGAGCTGATCCACCGTCTGATCGAGGCCGGCGGCCACGATGTGGAATGGCTGACGGAGGAGCAGCTCGCGGCGGCCCCCGCGCGCGTGCCGCTCGCCGATTACCGCGCCTGGTTCGACCGGCTCGACCCAAAGCTGCGGGAGGCGATGACGGAGGCGTGGGGCGAACCGCCGGGCTCCCTGTACGTCGACGGCGACGACATCGTGCTGGCGTCCCTCCGGTTCGGGAACGTCGTGGTGATGATCCAGCCGCCGCGCGGCTTCGGCGAGAACCCGATCGCGATCTACCACGACCCGGACATGCCGCCGTCCCACCACTACATGGCGGCGTACCGCTGGCTGGAGCACGGCTTCGGCGCCGACGCCGTCGTCCACATGGGCAAGCACGGCACCATGGAGTGGCTGCCCGGCAAGGGTCTCGGGCTCAGCCGGGGCTGCGCGCCGGACGCGGTGCTGGGCGAGCTGCCGCTGATCTACCCGTTCATCGTGAACGACCCCGGTGAGGGCACCCAGGCCAAGCGGCGCGGACACGCCACCGTCGTCGACCATCTCGTGCCGCCGATGGCCCGCGCCGACACCTACGGCGACCTGGCCAGGCTGGAGCAGCTCCTCGACGAGTACGCCCTCGTCTCCGACCTGGACCCGTCGAAGGCGCCGGCCGTACGGGCGCAGATCTGGACGCTGGTGAAGGCCGCCGAGCTCCACCACGACCTCCACGTCGACGAGCAGCCGGACGACGACGAGTTCGACGAGTTCGTCATGCACATCGACGGCTATCTCTGCGAGATCAAGGACGTCCAGATCCGCGACGGCCTGCACGTCCTGGGCGGCGGCCCCGTCGGCGAGCCCCGCGTGAACCTGGTGCTGGCGGTGCTGCGAGCCTCGCAGGTGTGGGGCGGGCAGGCGAACGCCCTGCCGGGTCTGCGGTCCGCGCTCGCCGCGCACTTCGGGCTCGACGAGAAGGAACTGCTGGCCGAGCCGGGCGCGCCGGTGAAGGTGCCGGCGGAGCTGACGGATCTGGTCGACGGCCCGTCCCGCACGGCCTCCGACGCGATCGACCTGCTGGAGCAGTTGTGCCGGCGGGTCGCGGAGGGCATGGAGGAGCGGGACTGGCGGGCCGCCGAGGTGCCGGGCCTGGTCCGGGAGGTGCTCGGCGTCGAACTGCCGGACGCGGTCGCGGTGCTGGAGTTCGCGTGCGCGGAGGTCGTACCGCGGCTGGCCCGCACGACCGACGAGATCGGGCACATCCTGCGCGCCCTGAACGGCGGTCACGTCCCCGCCGGCCCGTCCGGCTCGCCGACGCGCGGCCTGGTCAACGTCCTGCCGACCGGCCGGAACTTCTACTCCGTCGACCCCAAGGCGATCCCCTCCCGGCTGAGCTGGGAGGTCGGCCAGTCGCTGGCGGACTCGCTGGTGCAGCGGTATCTCGCCGACAACGGTGAGTACCCGAAGTCGGTCGGCCTGACGGTGTGGGGCACGTCCGCCATGCGCACCCAGGGCGACGACATCGCGGAGATCCTGGCGCTGCTGGGCTGCCGTCCCGTGTGGGACGACGCCTCTCGCAGGGTGACCGGCTTCGAGGTGATCCCCCTCGGGGAGCTGGGCCGGCCCCGCATCGACGTCACCGTCCGCATCTCCGGTTTCTTCCGGGACGCGTTCCCGCATGTGGTGGGGTTGATCGACGATGCCGTACGGGCGGTGGCCGAGCTGGACGAACCGGCCGAGGCCAACCATGTGCGGGCGCACGTCGAGGAGGACGCCGCCGTGCACGGTGACCGGCGGCGCGCCACGTCCCGCATCTTCGGCTCCAAGCCGGGCGCGTACGGTGCCGGCCTGCTGCCGCTGATCGACGCCCGCAACTGGCGCTCCGACGCCGACCTCGCCGAGGTGTACGCGGTGTGGGGCGGCTACGCCTACGGGCGCGGACTGGACGGGCGGCCGGCGCGCGGGGACATGGAGACGGCGTTCCGGCGGATCGCGGTGGCGGCGAAGAACGTGGACACCAGAGAACATGATCTTGTCGACGCCGACGACTACTTCCAGTACCACGGCGGCATGGTCGCCATGGTCCGCCATCTGACCGGCGACAACCCCGAGGCGTACGTGGGTGATTCGGCCGTGCCGGACCAGGTGAGGACGCGGACGCTGGGCGAGGAGACGCACCGGGTGTTCCGGGCCCGGGTGGTCAACCCGCGCTGGATGGCGGCGATGCGACGGCACGGCTACAAGGGTGCTTTCGAGATGGCCGCGACCGTGGACTACCTGTTCGGGTACGACGCGACGGCGGGCGTGGTGGACGACTGGATGTACGAGAAGCTGGCGTCCGAGTACGTGTTCTCGCCGGAGAACCGGGAGTTCATGCGCAAGTCCAACCCGTGGGCGCTGCGCGGCATCACCGAGCGCCTGCTGGAGGCGGCGGACCGCGGGCTGTGGGCGGAGCCGGACGCGGAGACGCTGGAGCGGTTGCGCGCCACCTATCTGGAGCTCGAAGGCGACCTGGAGGGCGACCGGTGAACACCCCCTTTCCTTTCACGGCCGTGGTCGGCCAGGACGATCTGCGGCTCGCCCTGCTGCTGAACGCGGTCTCGCCGGCCGTCGGCGGGGTGCTCGTACGCGGTGAGAAGGGCACCGCGAAGTCGACCGCCGTGCGTGCCCTGTCGGCGCTGCTGCCGGAGGTGGCCGTCGTGCCCGGGTGCCGGTTCTCCTGCGATCCCGGCACGCCCGACCCCGCGTGCCCGGACGGGCCGCACGCGGCGGGCGAGGGCACGCTGCGGCCCGCGCGGATGGTCGAGCTGCCCGTCGGTGCCTCCGAGGACCGGCTCGTCGGCGCGCTGGACATCGAGCGGGCGCTGTCCGAGGGCGTGAAGACGTTCGAGCCGGGGCTGCTGGCCGAGGCGCATCGGGGCATCCTCTACGTCGACGAGGTCAACCTCCTCCACGACCATCTGGTCGACCTCCTGCTGGACGCCGCCGCGATGGGCTCCTCCTACGTCGAGCGCGAGGGTGTCTCCGTACGGCATGCCGCGCGGTTCCTGCTGGTCGGGACCATGAATCCGGAGGAGGGCGAGCTGCGGCCTCAGCTGCTCGACCGGTTCGGGCTGACCGTCGAGGTCGCCGCGTCCCGTGATCCCGACACGCGGGTGGAGGTCGTCAGGCGGCGGCTCGCCCATGACGCCGACCCGGCCGCGTTCGCCGCGCGGTGGGCCGGCGAGGAGGCCGCCGTACGGCAGCGGATCGTGGCGGCGCGGGCGCTGCTGCCGCAGGTGCGGCTGGGTGACGGGGCGCTTCGGCAGATCGCCGCGACGTGCGCCGCGTTCGAGGTGGACGGCATGCGTGCCGACATCGTGATGGCGCGTACGGCGACCGCGCTGGCCGCGTGGGCCGGGCGCACGGATGTGCTCGCCGAGGACGTGCGGCAGGCCGCGCTGCTCGCGCTGCCGCACCGCCGGCGGCGCAATCCCTTCGACGCGCCCGGTCTCGACGAGGACAAGCTGGACGAGACGCTGGAGCAGTTCGCCGGCGAGGACCCGGACCCCGATCCGGACCCCGACGGTGACGGCGGTGGCCCCGGGGGCGGTGCTCCGCCCGCGCCCGATGCCGGTCCGCAGGGCGGGGACGCCGGCGCGCGGCCCGAGGAGGGTGAGGGCGGGCAGCCGCAGCCGGCCGGGGCCGGGGAGCAGTCGGCCGTACGGGCCGCCGAGCCGTTCCGTACGCGGGTGCTGAGCGTGCCCGGGGTCGGTGAGGGTGCCGCGGGGCGCCGTTCGCGGGCGCGGACGGAGCACGGTCGGACGACGGGGGCGCGCCGCCCGCGGGGGGCGCTGACCAGGCTGCACCTGGCGGCGACGGTGCAGGCGGCGGCGCCGCATCAGCGGGCGCGTGGCCGGTCGGGTCCCGGGCTCGTCGTACGGCGGGACGATCTGCGGCAGGCGGTGCGTGAGGGGCGTGAGGGCAACCTCGTGCTGTTCGTGGTCGACGCCTCCGGGTCGATGGCGGCGCGGCAGCGGATGAGTGCGGTGAAGGGTGCCGTGCTGTCGCTGCTGCTGGACGCGTACCAGCGGCGGGACAAGGTGGGTCTGGTGACCTTCCGGGGTTCGGGCGCGGAGGTGGCGCTGCCGCCGACGTCGTCCGTGGACGCCGCCGCTGCGCGGCTGGAGTCGCTGCCGACGGGCGGGCGTACACCGCTCGCGGCGGGGCTGCTGAGGGCGCATGACGTTCTGCGGGTGGAGCGGCTGCGGGACGCGGCACGGCGGCCGTTGGTGGTCGTGGTGACGGACGGGCGGGCGACCGGTGGTCCGGAGCCGTTGCTGCTGGCTTCGAAGGCGGCGGGGCTGTTCGCGGCCGAGGGGATCGCGTCGGTGGTCGTGGACTGTGAGTCGGGGCCGGTGCGGCTGGGTCTTGCCGGGAAGCTCGCGGGTGAGCTGGGCGGTACGGCGGTGACGCTGGACGAGCTGCGCGCCGACAGCATCACCGGGCTGGTGAAGGACGTGCAGAGGAGGGCCGCGTAGTGCCGAAGGGACAGCCGAGTGTCGTCCCCGACGACGGTCTGACGACGCGTCAGCGGCGGAACCGTCCGCTGGTGGTCGTGCACACCGGGATCGGGAAGGGCAAGTCGACGGCGGCGTTCGGGCTGGCGCTGCGGGCCTGGAACCAGGGCTGGCCGATCGGGGTGTTCCAGTTCGTCAAGTCGGCGAAGTGGAAGGTCGGCGAGGAGAACGCGCTGCGGGTGCTGGGTGCGTCCGGGCAGGGCGGGACCGTCGCCTGGCACAAGATGGGCGAGGGCTGGTCGTGGGTCCAGCGTGACGCCCAGATGGACAACGAGGGGAAGGCCCGGGAGGGCTGGGAGCAGGTCAAGCGGGACCTGGCGGCACAGACGTACAAGCTGTACGTCCTCGACGAGTTCGCGTATCCGATGCACTGGGGGTGGGTGGACACCGATGAGGTGATCTCCGTGCTGCGGGAGCGGCCGGGGACGCAGCATGTGGTGATCACCGGGCGGAACGCGCCGGAGAAGCTCGTCGACTTCGCGGACCTGGTGACCGACATGTCCAAGGTGAAGCATCCGATGGACGTGGGCCAGAAGGGCCAGCGGGGCATCGAGTGGTGAGGCCGTGATGTCCCCTTCCCCGTCGGTCTCGCCGTCCCCTTCCCCGTCGGTGCCGCCCTCCCCTTCCCCGTCGGTGTCGCCGTCCCCTTCCCCGTCCGTGTCGCCGTCCGTGTCGTCCGGCGGGGCGGTCGTGCCCCGGATCGTCGTGGCCGCTCCGTCCTCCGGGTGCGGCAAGACCACCGTCGCCACCGGGCTGATGGCCGCGTTCGCCGCGCGGGGGCTCGCCGTGTCCGGGCACAAGGTGGGCCCGGACTACATCGACCCCGGCTATCACGCGCTCGCGACCGGGCGTACGGGGCGCAACCTCGACGCGTACCTGTGCGGGCCCGAGCTGATCGCGCCGCTGTTCCTGCACGGGGCGGCCGGGTGCGATCTCGCGGTCGTCGAGGGTGTGATGGGGCTGTACGACGGTGCCGCCGGGGAGGGTGAGCTGGCGTCCACCGCGCAGGTCGCGAAGCTGCTGCGGGCGCCGGTGGTGCTGGTCGTCGACGCGTCGTCGCAGTCGCGGTCGGTGGCGGCGCTGGTGCACGGGTTCGTGTCGTGGGACCCGGAGGTGCGGGTCGGGGGCGTGATCCTGAACAGGGTGGGCTCCGAGCGGCACGAGGCGCTGCTGCGGGAGGCGCTGGACGCGGTCGGGGTGCCGGTGCTCGGTGTGCTGCGGCGGGCGGGGCGGGTGGAGACGCCGTCGCGGCATCTGGGGCTGGTGCCGGTCGCCGAGCGGCGGGGGGCGGCGGTGGAGGCCGTCGCGGCGATGGGGGCGTTGGTCGCCGACGGGTGTGATCTGGAGGCCGTGCTGGGGGTGGCGCGGGCCGCCGGGGCGGTGGTTGGGCGGGCGTGGTCCGCGGGCGACGCGGTGGCCGGGGTCGCGGCCGGGGCCTGCGTCGGGGTCGCGGCCGGGGCCC
>NZ_JALLGL010000228.1 GCF_023072675.1 Streptomyces sp. XM83C | reverse complement strand
GGCGCCGGGCGCGGGTGCCGGGGCGGGCGCGGGACCGGGCCGCTCGGCGGGCTGCCGCGCGGGCGTGCCCTGCTCGCCGGGCCGGTCCGTGCGCCGCTCGGCGGCGTGGGCCGCCGCGGCGGGCGCGACGTCGCCGTCCGCGAGGCCGCCGGGAAGGGCCAGGAGGCGGGTACGGCAGGCCGGGACGAGCGGGACGGTCTCCTGGGCGCGCTCGCCCGCCCTGCGGGCCGTGCCGCGGGCCAGACGGGCCCGTACGTCCTGTTCCGCGAGGACCTGGCAGCGGTCCAGGAGGGCTGCCGCTGTGGGGTTGCCGCGCAGCGCCCGCAGCGCCGCGAGATCGTCCGCGACCGGCCGGTACCCGGCGCCCAGCGCCTCCTCCAGGAGCGCGAGGTACCCGGCGGCGGTGCCGGGCAGGGCGGCTCGGTAGCGGCCGAGGTCGGCCACGAGGAAGGCGCGCAGCCTGGCCCCCTCCCGTACCGCCTCGTCGAGCGACTCGGCGAGTCTGAGGCAGTCCTGAACGTCCTCGTCGGAGGCGGTACCGGGGTTCAGGGCGAGGGCGAGGGCGCGGCGGAGCACACGCAGCTCCTCCGTGCCGAACGCCATGCCGCCGCGGGATCCGTATGGCGTGGGCATGCACGCGACCCTACGCGCCTAATCAGACAAAACCGCCACAATCCGGGCCTGCGCCACGCCCCGACCACCCGCCCGGCAGCACACCGGACCCCGTGGCCCCGGCCGGTGCCGCTGTCCGTGTGACCCGTCGTCGGCCCGCCCCGGGCGCTCTCCCGGTCCACGGGGCCCGGCGCCCCGCCGGCCCGGCCGTGCCGGGACGGACCTGTTGCGCCGTCGGCCTGCCCCGGCGTGCCGGCCGAACAGGACCCGGGCGTACACGACGGTCGCCGTCGCGATGATCGTCGGGACGACCGCGAGCGCGAGTATGCCGACCGACGCGTGGTCCTCGCTCTGTCTGCCGTACTGATCGCCGTCGTCGATCAGCAGCCGGTAGCCGAACCGTGCCCACATCGCCAGCGACAGCAGCCCCCACCCGACCGACCACTTCTCGACCCGGTGCCCCGGCCCGGCGGAACGGTTCGCTGTCGGCCGTCGTCCTCGTCCCCTCTGCGCTTCGGTGATCGGCCGTCATCGTCCGTCACCGCGCGCACGCCGCTTCAGCGCCCCCACGGCCGTCCCGGCCGATGCCGTGGGTGCCGGTCCCGGCGCGCCCGTACGGCCAGGGGGACCGGCGGGCGGGCGCGGTGTCGGGTTCCGGTACCGACGCCACGGACGGGCTCGGGGCGCTGCGGGCCCCCGCGGCCGGGTGGGCCGCAGGGGGCGCGGGGGTCGGTCACATGCGGGAGACGTTCCGCTCGTACACCAGTCGCAGGCCGATCAGTGTCAGCCACGGTTCGTGCTCGTCGATCAGCGTCGCCTCGCCCAGCACCATCGGGGCCAGGCCGCCCGTCGCGATCACCGTCACATCGTCCGGGTCGGCCGCCAGCTCCCGCGCCATACGGGACACCACGCCGTCCACCTGGCCCGCGAAGCCGTACACGATGCCGGCCTGCATCGCCTCGACCGTGTTCTTGCCGATGACGCTGCGCGGCCGGGCCACCTCGATCTTGCGCAGCTGGGCGCCGCGCACACCGAGCGCCTCCACCGAGATCTCGATGCCCGGCGCGATCACCCCGCCGACGTACTCGCCGCGCGCGGACACCGCGTCGAACGTGGTCGCCGTACCGAAGTCCACGACGATCGCCGGACCGCCGTACAGCTCGACGGCGGCGACCGCGTTGATGATGCGGTCCGCGCCGACCTCCTTGGGGTTGTCCGTGAGGATCGGCACGCCGGTCTTCACGCCCGGCTCGACGAGGACCGCCGGTACGTCGCCGTAGTAGCGGCGGGTCACCTCGCGCAGCTCGTGCAGCACCGACGGCACGGTCGCGCAGATCGCGATGCCGTCGATGCCGTCGCCCAGCTCGTCGCCGAGGAGCGGGTGCATGCCCATCAGGCCCTGGAGCAGCACCGCCATCTCGTCGGCGGTGCGCCGCGCGTCGGTGGAGATGCGCCAGTGCTCGACGATCTCCTCGCCGTCGAAGAGGCCCAGAACCGTGTGCGTGTTGCCCACGTCGATCGTGAGGAGCATCGCGCTTACTCCGCTTCGCGCAGGTCCAGGCCGATGTCGAGGATCGGCGACGAGTGGGTGAGGGCGCCGACGGCGAGATAGTCCACGCCGGTCTCGGCGTACATACGGGCGGTGTCGAGGGTGAGCCGGCCGGAGGCCTCCAGCAGGGCCCGCCCGCCGACGATACCGACGGCCTCGGAGCACTCCTCGGGGGTGAAGTTGTCCAGCAGGATCAGATCGGCGCCCGCGTCGACGACCTCGCGCAGCTGATGCAGCGTGTCCACCTCGACCTCGATCGGCACGTCCGGGAAGGCCTCCCGTACGGCCTTGAAGGCCTGGGCGACGCCGCCCGCGGCGACGACGTGGTTGTCCTTGACGAGGGCCGCGTCCGACAGCGACATACGGTGGTTGACGCCGCCGCCGCAGCGCACCGCGAACTTCTCCAGCGCGCGCAGGCCCGGCGTCGTCTTGCGGGTGTCGCGGACCTTCGCCTTGGTGCCGTCCAGCACGTCGGCCCACGCGCGCGTGGCCGTGGCGATGCCGGACAGGCGGCACAGGATGTTCAGCGCGCTGCGCTCGGCGGTGAGCAGATCGCGGGTGCGGGTGGTGATCGAGAGCAGTTTCTGCCCGGCCTCGACGCGGTCGCCGTCCTCCACGTGCCGCTCGACCTCGAACGCGTCCGTGCACACGACGGAGACGATCGCCTCGGCGACCCGCAGCCCCGCCACGACGCCCGCCTCACGGGCGACGAAGTCGGCGGTGGCGACGGCCTCCTCGGGGATGGTCGCGACGGTCGTCACGTCCACGCCGTGGTCGAGGTCCTCCTGGATGGCCATGTGCGCGATGTCCTCGACCTCCACGGGGTCGAGGCCGGCGTCGGCCAGGAGCTCGGCGAGCGCGGGGTCGAGCCCGCACTCCAGGTATTCCTCGTCGCCGGCGCCGCAGCCGCAGCCGTCGCCGCAGCCGCCGTCCTGCACGAGGGGGAGTTCGTTGCTCACTTCTGTCACTGCTCCTGGGGACGCTGGGTCGGGGGGAAGTCCGCGGTGTCCGTGGTGTGCACGGCCAGGGAACGGTCCGGGTTCAGCCGTACGACGATGTGGCGGCGCCAGGCCGTGTCGTCGCGCTCGGGCAGGTCCTCGCGCCAGTGGCAGCCGCGGGTCTCCTCGCGCATGAGGGCGGCGGCGACCAGGACACGGGCCACGCACATCAGGTTGGTGGTCTCCCAGGTGTCCACACCCGGCTCGGCGGTCTTGCCGTTCTCGTCGAGCGCGTCGCGGGCCTCGCTGTGCAGCTGTTGCAGCTGCTCGGCGGCGGTGCGCAGGGAGTCGGCCGAGCGCAGCACGCCCGCGCCGTGGGTCATGATCCGCTGGATGGCGAACCGGGCCTCCGGGGCGAGCAGCGGGTGCGCCGGCGTCTGCGGGTAGGGCACCGGTTCGGGCACGCGCGCGTGGAGGCCCTCGGCGGCACGGGCGGCGGCGATGTCGGCGGCGATCCGCTCCGCGTAGACCAGGCCCTCCAGCAGCGAGTTGGAGGCGAGCCGGTTGGCGCCGTGCACACCGGTGCATGCGACCTCGCCGCACGCGTACAGCCCCGGCACGGTCGTACGGCCGTGCGAGTCGGTGCGGACGCCGCCGGAGGCGTAGTGGGCGGCCGGGGCGACCGGGATCGGCTCGCGCACGGGGTCGATGCCGTGGGCGCGGCACGCGGCGAGGATCGTCGGGAAGCGCTGCTCCCACATGTCGGCGCCGAAGTGACGGGCATCGAGGTACATGTGCTCGGCGTCCTGCTGCCGCATACGGCGCAGGATGCCCTTGGCGACGACGTCGCGGGGCGCCAGTTCGGCCAGTTCGTGCTGCCCGAGCATGAAGCGCACGCCGTCCGCGTCGACCAGGTGGGCGCCCTCGCCGCGGACCGCCTCGGAGACCAGCGGCTGCTGGCCCTCGGCCTCGGGCCCGAGGAACAGCACCGTCGGGTGGAACTGGACGAACTCCAGGTCGGAGACCTCCGCGCCGGCGCGCAGGGCGAGCGCGACGCCGTCGCCGGTCGACACGGCCGGGTTGGTCGTGGCGGAGAACACCTGGCCCATGCCGCCGGTGGCGAGGACCACGGCGGGGGCGTGCACGGCGCCCACGCCGTCGTGCTGGCCCTCGCCCATCACGTGCAGGGTGACACCGGCGGTGCGCCCGTCGGCGTCGGTGAGCAGGTCCAGCACGAGCGCGTTCTCGACGGTGCGCAGCCCGCGCGCGCGGACCGCCTCCACGAGCGCGCGGGAGACCTCCGCGCCGGTGGCGTCGCCGCCCGCGTGCGCGATGCGGCGCCGGTGGTGGCCGCCCTCGCGGGTGAGGGCGAGGCCGCCCTCGGCGGACTCGTCGAACCGGGCGCCCGTCGCGATGAGCCGCCGTACGGCGTCGGGGCCCTCGGTGACGAGGATGCGCACGGCCTCCGTGTCGCACAGGCCGGCACCGGCCACGAGCGTGTCGTCGAGGTGCTGTTCGGGGCTGTCGCCCTCGCCGAGGGCCGCCGCGATGCCGCCCTGCGCCCAGCGGGTGGAGCCGTCGTCGAGGCGGGCCTTGGTGACCACGACGGTGCTCAGGCCGGCCGCCTCACAGCGCAGGGCCGCGGTCAGGCCGGCGATGCCGGAGCCGACGACCACCACGTCGGCGTCGATGGACCACCCTGGGGCGGGGGCGTGCAGTCGTATGCCTGTGCTGGTCACGAGGCGGCTCCGAAGGTGAGGGGGAGGTTGTCGATCAGCCGGGTCGTGCCGACCCGGGCGGCGACGGCGAGGACGGCCTCGCCGGTGTAGCCGGCCTCGATCTCGGTGAAGTCGGACGGGTCGACCAGCGCCAGGTAGTCCAGTTCGAGGGGCGGGTCCAGCCGGGCGGCGTCGTCCAGGACGGCACGCGCGGCGGCCCGCACGGCCGCCGGGTCGCCCGCGGAGGCCTTGGCGACGGCGTGCGCGTCGGCGGCGGCACGGGACTCGCCGATGGCGCTCAGCGCCTCGGCACGCGCGTGCGTGGCGGGCACCTCACGCGCGCGTGCGGCGAGCGCCTCCTGCGCGGCGAGCCGGTCCCGGCCGGCGAACAGGGCGCGGGACAGGGCGAGCGCGGTGCGCCGCTCCCGCGCGGACAGGTAGCGGTTGCGGCTGGACAGGGCCAGCCCGTCGGCCTCGCGCACGGTGGGGACGCCGACGATCTCGATGCCGAAGTTCAGGTCGCGCACCATGCGCCGGATCAGCGCGAGCTGCTGCGCGTCCTTCTGCCCGTACAGCGCCACGTCGGGCCGGGTGAGGTGGAGCAACTTGGCGACGACGGTCAGCACGCCGTCGAAGTGGCCGGGGCGGGAAGCGCCCTCCAGCCGCTCGCCCATGGGGCCGGCGCTGACCCGGACCTGGGGTTCGCCGCCCGGGTACACCTCGTCCACGGACGGGGCGAAGACGACGTCCGCTCCGGCCTGTTCGGCGACCTTCAGGTCGGCGTCCAGGGTGCGCGGATAGCGGTCCAGGTCCTCGCCGGCGCCGAACTGCAACGGGTTGACGAAGACGGTGACGACGACCTCGCCGTCCGCGCCGGCGATCTCCCGCGCGGTGCGGATCAGGGTGGCGTGGCCCTCGTGCAGGGCGCCCATGGTCATCACGACGGCACGGCGGCCGGTACGCGCGCGTGCGCTCAGTTCGTCGGTGGTGCGCAGGAGGGTGGTGGTCATCGGGCGTGCCCTTCGGTGCCGTCGGTGCCGTCGCTCGGGGAGGTGCCGGGCCCGCCCGCGTCGGCGAGGACGCCCAGCAGGTCCTCGGCGAGTTCCGCCTTCAGCAGGCCGTGCGCGAGTGCCCGGTCGGCGGTCGCGCGTGCCATCGCCAGATACCCGGCGACCGTCTGCGGCGAGTGCCGGCGCAGCTGCTCGACGTGCGCGGCGACCGTGCCCGCGTCACCGCGGGCGACGGGCCCGGTCAGGGCGGCGTCGCCGGAGCGCAGGGCGTTGTCGAGGGCGGCGCCCAGCAGCGGGCCCAGCATCCGGTCCGGTGCCTCGACGCCGGCCTCGCGCAGCAGCTCCATGGACTGTGCGACCAGGGTGACCAGGTGGTTGGCGCCGAGCGCGAGCGCCGCGTGGTACAGCGGGCGCATCTCCTCGGCGATCCACTCCGGCTCGCCGCCCATCTCGATGACGAGGGCCTCGGCGGCCAGCCGCAGCTCCTCGGGCGCGGTCACGCCGAACGAGCAGCCCGCCAGACGCTGCACGTCGACGGGGGTGCCGGTGAAGGTCATCGCCGGGTGCAGCGCGAGCGGCAGCGCGCCCGCGCGGACGGCCGGGTCGAGGACGCGCGCGCCGTACCGCCCGGAGGTGTGCACGAGCAGCTGCCCGGGCCGTACGGCGCCGGTCTCGGCGAGGCCGGACACCAGGCCGGGCAGGGCGTCGTCGGGGACGGTCAGCAGGACCAGGTCGGCGCGGCGGAGCACCTCGGCGGGCGGCACGAGCGGCACGTCGGGCAGCAACTGTGCGGCGCGCCGCCGTGAGGCGTCCGAGACGCCGGACGCGGCGACCGGGCGGTGCCCGGCGAGCTGGAGGGAGGCCGCGAGCGCGGGGCCCACGCGCCCGGCGCCCACGACGCCGACGGTGAGCCGCGCTGGGCGGTCGCTCGGTTCTGGCTGTTGGCTTGTACTCACGCGTCGGCGGCCTTCCGTTCCAGTCCGCTCCGGGTACCGGACGATTTCTCGTCATGTTAACGCTATCGGTGGAGGCGAGGGCCGGTCGTCCACAGGCTGTGGGCTTTCGCACGTCCTTGCGCACAGGGGGCGGGAGCCGCGTGCGCCCGGGCCGGGTCTTCCCCCTGCGCCCGAGCAGGCGCGCGACGTGGCGGGAGCCGCGTGCGCCCGGGCCGGGTGCCCCGCCGCCGGCGCCCGGCACGCGCCCCGGCCGCGGAATCCAGGTGCCCGGCGGCAGCCCCGGAGGGCATGATCCCGGGCATGACCGACACCGAGGGCCACGGCGGCGACCCCGCTCACGGCCGGGACACACCACAGACGGCGGACGTACCCGACAAGACCCTGCGGGAGCGGCGGTGGGAGGCGTACCGGGCGGCTTCGCGCGCGCTGGGCCGCGGCGCCTTCCGCGGCACCCTGCGTGAGCGGCTGGCGCAGCTCGTGGACGCGGCCCCGCAGGTGTACGACCTGGACCGGCCGCCGGACCTGTACGGCGACGGGATCGTCGAGGCGCTGGAGGAGCGGGTCGCCGCGCTGCTGGGCACGGAGGCCGCCGCGTTCTTCCCCACCGGCACCATGGCGCAGCAGATCGCGCTGCGCTGCTGGGCGGGCCGTACGGGCAGCCCCGTGGTCGCGCTGCATGCGCTGGCGCATCCGGAGGTGCATGAGCGGAGCACGTTCAGCGTGGTCAGCGGATTGCGTCCGGTGCGGGTGACGCGTGAGCCGAGGCTGCCGACGGCGGAGGAGGTGCGGGCCTTCGACGAGCCGTTCGGCGCGCTGATGCTGGAGCTTCCGCTGCGGGACGCCGGGTTCGTACTGCCCACGTGGGAGGAGCTGACCGAGGTGGTGGACGCGGCGCGGGAGCGCGACGCGGTGGTGCACTTCGACGGTGCGCGCCTGTGGGAGACCACCACGCATTTCGGGCGTCCCCTGGAGGAGATCGCGGGCCTCGCGGACAGCGTCTACGTGTCGTTCTACAAGTCGCTCGGCGGCTTCGGCGGGGCGGCGCTCGCCGGCCCGGCCACGCTGGTCGAGGAGGCGAAGGCCTGGCGGCACCGGTACGGCGGGCTGATCTTCCAGCAGTTCCCGACGGTGCTGTCGGCGATGGTCGGGCTGGAGCGGGAGCTGCCGCGGCTGCCGGAGTACGTCGCCCACGCGCGCGTGGTGGCCGCCGCGCTGCGGGAGGGGTTCGCCGAGGCGGGCCTGGCGTGGGCGCGCGTGCACCCCGAGGTGCCGCACACCCATGAGTTCCAGGTCTGGCTGCCGTACGACGCCGAAGTCCTGGAGGAGACGGCGGTACGGCAGGCCGAGGAGACGGGGACGCTGCTGTTCGCGGGCGTCTGGTCGCCCGGCGGCCCGGGCCTGGCCTGCACCGAGGTCGGCATCCGGGCCACCGGGCTGGAGTGGAGCGCCGGGGACGTACGGGCGGCGGTCGCCGACTTCGTACGGCGCCTGCCCGCGGCGGGCCGCTGACGGTACGGCACATCCCGTACGGCGGGGGCGGGGTGTGCCGTGGGTGCCGCACCGGTGCCGTCGCTGCGGGCGGCACGGCGCCGGGGTGCCGTCAGTCGAACCGGATGTGCCGCAGGCCCACACCGGCCTGCCGGAGCCGGGTACGCAGGCGGCCCTCGTTGTTGGGCCGCAGGGTCAGTCCGGCCAGGACCGCGATCCGGTCGGCGGTCTTCGGCACGGTGGAGTGGTCGGTCCACAGGTGTTCGGCGAACTCCGGCTCCCGCAGCCGTTCCAGGCAGTGGTCGAGCTGCCGGACGGCCCAGCTGTCGCGGCGCGGCTCGCTGCGCTTGCCCGCGCCGCGCCGGATCAGGTCGCCCACGTGCCGCTCCCGCAGCCGCCGCAGCACGGTGTCGCGTTCGGCGAGCAGCGTGAAGTGCCGTACGTCGTGGCCGAGTTCGCGGAGCCGGCCGACGGTCTCGGCGAAGTACGCGGGGTCGGTGACGGTCATCGGGGCGATGACGACGCCGTCATGACGGGTGAGAGCGAGGTCGAGGACCTCCACCACGCCCTGCCGCCAGGAGGCGAGTTCCTGGAAGTCGCCGCGCAGGTCGGGCGGCAGCATGCGGCGCAGACCGAAACCGGCGTGCTCGGGGTCGCAGATGACGCTGCCGGGCAGGCGGCGCCGGATCTCGTGTGCGGTCTGTGTCTTGCCGCCCCCGAAGGGGCCGTTGATCCACAGCAGCATGCGCAGACCCTACCGGCGGGGCTCGCTCGCGCAACCCCGGTCGACGGCCGTACGCGCGTGGGGTGCTCTGGTCGCCGCGCGGGTCGTACCGCCGTACGCGCGCGTGGGGTGCCGGGTGAGGTCGTCGGCGAGGAGGACTTGCCGACGGACCGCCGTACGCGCGCGTGTGGGGTGCCCTCACCGGGGTGCGGGCGGTCGCCGTGCGGATCGGCCGGCCGTACGCGCGTGCGGGGCGCGCTCAGCCGCGTCCCCCGCCGGCCCGCACCAGCCCCGTCTCGTAGGCGAGGACGACCACCTGGACCCGGTCCCGCAGACCGAGCTTGGTGAGGATGCGGCCCACATGGGTCTTGACGGTCGCCTCCGACAGCACGAGCCGGGCGGCGATCTCGCCGTTGGACAGGCCCTGGGCGACGAGGATCATCACCTCGCGTTCCCGTTCCGTCAGCCGTTCCAGCTCCTTGTGCTGGGGTTCCTTGCCGGTGCTCGGCAGCAGCGGCGCGAACCGGTCGAGCAGGCGGCGCGTGGTGGACGGGGCGACGACCGCGTCACCGCTGTGCACGGCGCGGATCGCGGCGAGCAGCTCCCCGGGCGGCACGTCCTTCAGCATGAAGCCGGAGGCGCCCGCCTTCAGCCCGGAGAAGGCGTACTCGTCGAGGTCGAACGTGGTCAGGATGAGCACCCTCGGCGCGTCCGGCTCGGAGCAGATGCGGCGGGTGGCCTCCACCCCGTCCAGCTTGGGCATGCGGACGTCCATCAGCACGACGTCCACGGGGGTGGTGCGCAGCTCCTGGATGGCCTCGACGCCGTCGCCCGCCTCCGCGACGACCTCCATGTCCGGCTGGGCGGCGAGCACCATCCGGAATCCGGTGCGCAGCAGCACCTGGTCATCGACGAGCATGACGCGGATCGTCATCGGTTCCTCTTCCGGGGGGTCGTACGACGGAGTTCACGGGGTTCACGGGGTTCACGGGGGGTGGGCC
>NZ_JALLGL010000227.1 GCF_023072675.1 Streptomyces sp. XM83C | reverse complement strand
CAGCTTGTTGAACTGCCGCGGGCTCAGCCCGGTGAACGGACCTATCCAAGAGGGCTCCGACGCCGTGATCACACCAGCCACAGCAAAATGATCTCACCTCTGACCAGCAGTTACGGGACAACCTCTACCACAGGAGGCCCTCACGCATGGATACCCATCGGCGGCCGAAAGGCTATGAGTGGTGCACCTTCCCGCGCAGCCGGCGAAGTTCGGGAAAGGGCCGGGTGACTCGGCGGGCAAGGAAGTCGACACCGCTCGAGCCGCCGGTTCCCCCCTGCTCCCCGATCATCTTCGACACCAGCGCCAGGTGTGCCACTTTCCAGTGCCAGTACCCGTTCCCCAAGTCCACGAGCGCTTCCGCGAGGCGGTGCAGCACGCCGGACTCCACGCCACGTCGGCAGACGTCGTGCACGGACTGCCCGTGGTACTCGACCGCCGCCGCGAACGCCTCGTAGAGACTGCCCTGGTGGTGACTGTTGCCCAGCAGTGCCGTCAGCCGCCGGAACTGCGCGGACTGCGCGCCGCTCGCCGTGTCCAGATAGGTCCGGAACTCGGCGAAGTAACGCAGTGGCAGTTTCTCCAGGACCAGCAACTGCTGCTGAAGCACCCTTATCAACTCGCTGGACCGCAGCAGGAATTCCAGTCCCAGCTCCAGATCGTGCGGGTGACAGGGCGGCAGGAGCGCCTCGGCAGCGGCGTCCAGATCAGCCCCGAGCTGCTTCAGCCACAGCTCGCAGGACTGGTGGGTGATGATGAAGAACTGTTCGGCCAGGACGACCGCGCGGCCGGCTGTGTGCGGGGCCTGCGGCTCTTGGAGCGAAAGCAGGGTCTCCATGTGGAGATAGTCCCCATACGTCAGAGTACTCAGGACGCCGCCTCCTCGTCATAGGTGATCTGCCGGCCGCAGCCGGACGATCCGGCGCGTCCAACGACCCATATTCCTGAGCGTGACACGGGAAGGAACCAGCTGATCAGCAATCTTTCGTCTCTCATTCAAGAAGAAAGACCTGCGCAAGAGCTTCCCGGCGTCGGCGCCGCCGATGTGACGATTTGGGCATGACCACCCCGACCGAGCTGGACCTGACCGACGCGACCGCCTTCGTACGGCACGACGCATACGAGTTCTGGCGCGATGTGCGCAAGCACCGGCCCGTGTACTGGCACGAGGGAAATCCCGGTTTCTGGGTCGTCGCCCGTCACGCCGACGTGCTGTCCTGCTACGCCGACGTACGCTCCCTGAGTTCCGCTCGCGGGACCGTACTGGACGTCCTTCTGAGCGGCGGTGACTCTGCAGGCGGCAAGATGCTCGCGGTCACCGACCGACCCCGCCACCGCGAGATGCGCAACCTGATGCTGCGCGCCTTCTCCCCGCGCGTCCTCGGCGCGGTGGAAGAGAAGGTCTGGGAACGGACGTCACGGCTCATCAAGACCGTCACGCGGCAAGGGGAGTTCGACTTCGCGGCGGAGGTCGCCGAGCACATCCCGATGAACACGATCTGCGATCTGCTCTCCATTCCGGAGGCGGACCGCGAGAAGCTGCTGCGCTGGAACAAGCTGGCCCTCTCCTCGGACGACGCCGAGTCCGACCGGCTGGACTCCCTGGAGGCCCGGAACGAGATCATCGGCTACTTCATGGACCTCTCCCGGCACCGCCGCGGCGACCCCGGCGACGACGTGATCAGCATGATCGCGACGGCGGAGGCGGGAGGCCGCCCGCTGACGCTGGAGGAGGTCGCGCTCAACTGCTACAGCCTCGTGCTCGGCGGCGACGAGTCCTCCCGCGTGTCCGCGATCTGCGCGGTGAAGACGTTCGCCGAGCACCCCGCCCAGTGGCGGGCGTTGCGCGAAGGGTCGGCCGCGATCGACACGGCGGTCGAGGAGGTGCTGCGCTGGGCCACGCCGGCCATGCACTTCGCCCGCACCGCGACGCGGGACATGCGGATAGGCGGCCGGCAGGTGCGCGCGGGCGACATCGTGACGCTGTGGAACACCTCAGCCAACAACGACGAGGAGGTGTTCGACCAGCCGCGCCGGTTCGACCCGACCCGCTCGCCCAACAAGCACCTGTCCTTCGGCCACGGCCCGCACTTCTGCGTCGGCGCCTTCCTCGGCCGGGCGGAGCTGCGCGCACTGCTGAGCGCGCTCACCGAGTCGGTCGCCGAGATCGAGGTGTGCGGCGAGCCCGCCCCGATCTACTCCAACTTCCTGAACGGCTACGCCAGTCTGCCGGTCGCCTTCCGCTGACGGCCGTCAGCCGGGCAGCCGGCTCTCGACGGCCGCGGCCAGCTCGCCGATCGTCGCCGCCTCCAGCACGGTCCGGATCGACAGCGCGACCTCGAACCGCTCCCGGATCCGGGCGACCAGCCTGGTCGCCTGCACGGAGTGCCCGCCGAGCTGGAAGAAGTTGTCGGCGGCCGTCGCCTCCGGGGCCCCGAGGACTTCCCGCACGATCGCGCAGACCACGGCCGCGCAGTCGTCCGCCTCGACGGCCTCCGGCACCCGCCCGCCGCCCGGGAGTCCCTCGGCGCCCGCGTCCGGCTGCGGCAGGGCTCCCCGGTCGATCTTGCCGTTGGCCAGCGTCGGGAACCGCTCCAGCACCGTGACCCGTGCGGGCACCATGTGCGCGGGCAGCGACTCGGCGACATGGGCGCGCAGATCACCCGGCTCGACCGGCGCCGTGGTGGTGACGTAGCCGACGACATGCGCGTCGGCCAGCTCACCCCGCACCACGGCGACGGCGACGTCCACCGCTGGATGGGCGGCGAGCCGGGCTTCGATCTCACCGAGTTCGACGCGGAAACCGCGCAGCTTCACCTGGCCGTCGGCGCGGCCCGCGAAGAACAGCTCGCCGTCCGGCCCCCTGCGGCCCCGGTCGCCCGTGCGATACATCCGGGTGCCCGGCGGCCCGAACGGATCGGCCACGAACTTCGCCGCGGTCGCCGGGGACCGGTTGAGGTAGCCGCGCGCCAGCCCGCTGCCCGCGATGTACAGCTCGCCCTCCGTGCCGGGCGGCACCGGGCGCAGGCGTTCGTCGAGCACGTGCACCTCCTTGCCGACCCACGGAGTGCCGATCCCGATGTCACCGGCGTCGCGCACCGGCCCGGCGATCGTCGCCCCGACGGTCACCTCGGTCGGACCGTAACCGTTGAACATCCGCCGTGCCCGCGACCACTTGCGCACCAGCGTCGGCGTACAGCTGTCCCCCGTGGACATGACGGTCCCGCCGGGCAGGACGTCCTCGGCGTCGGTCTCGCTGAGCGCCACCGGGGGCAGTACGGCGTGCGTGATGCCGTACTTGAGCAGGGTGTTCCACAACGGATGGCCCGGCAGCAGGTCGTCGGCGGGCACCATCACGAGGGCCGCCCCGGACAGCAGCGCCAGGGACACGTCCCAGAAGGCGGCGTCGAAACTGATGGACGCCCACTGGAGCACGCGGTCGCCCGGGCCCGCCCGCAGGACGGCCGCCTGGGTGGCGGCCATGTCGCGCACACCGCTGTGCGGCACGGCCACGCCCTTGGGCGTCCCGGTCGACCCCGAGGTGTAGATGACGTACATCAGGTGCTCGGGGCGCAGTGCGGCGCGGCGCTCGTGCTGGGCGACGTCGTGCCCCGGCAGAGCCGCGCACGCGGCATGGAACGCCGGGTCGTCGAGGACGAGTTCCTCCGGACCCGCGCCGAGGGGCGCCACCGAGGAGGACCGCAGCAGCAGCACCGGCCGCGCGTCGGACAGCATGAACGACAGGCGTTCCGCCGGATAGTCCGGGTCGAGCGGGAGGTAGGCGCCGCCGGCCTTGAGCACCGCCATGATCGCCACGATCAGTTCTCGCGACTTGGGCATCGCGATCGCGACGAGCGAGTCGGGACCGACACCGTGCGCGATGAGCCTGCGGGCGAGCCGGTTGATCCGGGTGTTCAGCTCCGTGTACCCAAGGGTGCCCTCCCCGTCGACGAGGGCGGGCTCGCCACCCCGTCGGGCGACGATTGACTCGAACAGTGCAGGAACCGTGTTCAAGCGCGGTCAGCTCCTTCGGGAGGCTCCCTGATCGACGGCGAATCTAATCTCCGGCGCCCCGGGAGCCCGGCGAATCCTTCCCGTCTCTGTCAGTGCTCGCTCCCAGCGCCGGCGGGGGTGCGCAGGAGGTCCCCCGACCGGGTGACGGCGGAGCCGTCGCGGACGTGCAGGACCGCGTCAGCGGTGTCCAGGAGGGCCTGGTCGAGCGGAAAGTAGCCCTGCTGCGGGGTGGTGTCCGTCCGGGTCCGGGCGGCGGTGACCGTGCCGGTGGGGGCCAGGGCCCAATCGGTGACGCGGTCCTGCAGAACGCTCTCGTGGGTGCCCGGCTCGGGGTCGCCCAGCCCGATGGCCTCACTGCGGCCGAGGCTGCCGGCGACGAAGACGTACTGTTCGCCCAGCAGCGGTGCGACTACGGTGCCGGCCCCGGGCCAGCGAACGCGCAGGTCTCCCAGGCTCCAAGTGCTCGGGGTCCGCTGGAGGTGCACGTTGTGGGCGAAGACCAGCGTCGCGCCCCGGCGGCCCTCGATGCTGCGGATGTCGAGGAGGTTCTGCGCCATGAGCGCGTCCCGGGTGGCGAACAGCCGGGACAGCCGGGTGTTGTTCTCCAGGCGCTGGGCCGCCTGGCGGTGGTAGCGCAGCAGCCCGAGGCCGGCGGTGAGGTGCGTTCTGGCCCGGAGCCACTCCGCGCGCGAGGTCTGCGCGATCCGCTCGGCGGCGTTGGAGTGGAGCAGGGTGAGCATGTCGTCGGCGAGGGACCGCAGCCGCTCGGCCTCGGGCGTGGCGCCGACCGACATGGCCGGGTCCATCACCGCCTCCGTGCGGCTCCACTGCTCGTCCGCGCCGAGCAGCCCGGTCAGGTCGAGGTCGAGCCCCAGATAGTCCCGGGCCTGCTCGAGACAGCGCCGCGGGCTGGGGGCGCTCGTCGTCTCCGTCGGGACGTCGAAGCCGTGGAAGGTCAGCCGCTCCTCCGGCGGCAGGTTCGCGTTGTGGTCGCGCATCCAGGCGACGAGGCGCCGGTTGGTCTCCAGGTTCCCGAAGCCGTGGGAGAAGCCCTCCCGCGCCACCTCGTCGAGATCCCCGTCGCCGCCCTTGACGAAGTCTTCGACGCGCAGCGCGGCCACGCGGTCGGTCTCCAGGGCGATCGAGCGGAAGCCGAGGCGGGTCAGCCGGGCGAACAGCTCGTTGCGCACCCACCCGAAGGCGGGTTCCCGGTGGGTGGGTTCGCCGAGCGCCAGCACGGAGCACGAGGCCACGGGCAGGTCGTGGAAGTCCTTTCTCATGTCTGTCAATCGAATCATTGAAAGACCTGTTGAGGCTTACGGCGGTGCCGTCGGCGCCGCGGGCGGACGCGCCGGGCCGCGAGGTCTCAAACCGTCGGTGGGGACCCCGGCGCGGAAGCGGGTTCCGCGGCGGCCGGCGGTCCGGCCGGGGCGATGCCGAGGAGGGCCACGTACCCGCCGAGACGGGCCGCCGCGTCGAGCATGGACACACCGCGGGCCGTGAGCCGTCGCCGCCAGTCCTCGAGGGCGGCGGACAGCGCCTCGGTGCCGCCGGCCGTGCGGATCTGCCGAACCACCGTGCGGATGTGCTCCAGTGGGTAGCCGCCGCGCCGCAGGAGATGGGTCAGCTCGGCGTCGCGCACGTCCGTGGCGCCGAACGAACGGTGGCCGGTGACCGGCTCCCGGGCGGGGGTGAGGATGCCCACCGCCTCCCAGTTCCGCAGGGTCGCTGCGGTCACCCCCAGACGGCGCGCGAGTTCGCCGATGCTGAGTGGCTCGCTGCCGGCGGAGGTGTGCTCGGCGAGGCTGGGGCCGCTGGTGAGGTGCTCCACCGCCCGCCCCACCGCGTCCAGCGTGCTGCGGTCGCGCAGCAGTTGGGCGTGGCCGCGGTCCACGGCCGTCAGCGCGGCGTCGAGGTCGCCGGTGTTGAGCGACCGCATGATCTCGCCGCCCGTGGCATACCCGTATGCCTGGACGAGCGCCAGATAGGCGCGCAGGGCCGCCGCGTGGATCTCGGTGTAGGTGCGGTAGCCGGACGGGGTGCGCCGGGCGAGCGGGATGAAGCCGTCCCGCTCGTAGTTGCGGACCGCCTGGGTGGAAATGCCGTGCTCACGGGCCAGGTCGTAGGGGCGCAGGTACTTCACGGTTTGAGACTTTATCCGAAGACATCCGCGTGGATTCTCCAAAACCCTCAACCGATTTTGCAGGTATACGCTTGAGCCCATGAACCGGGACGTTCAGGAACTGGTCACCACGTCGCACGACGAAGACGTGCCGCGTCCGACAAACGGGAGGGACACCATGACGGCCGGCACCGAGACGGACACTCAGCCCGCTGCGCTCCGTGCCGCCGACAGCCATGACATGATCCGTGTGCACGGAGCACGTGAGAACAACCTCAAGAACGTGCATGTGGAGATCCCCAAACGGCGGCTGACCGTGTTCACCGGGGTCTCCGGCTCGGGCAAGAGCTCCCTGGTGTTCGACACGATCGCCGCGGAATCCCAACGGCTGATCAACGAGACGTACAGCGCCTTCATCCAGGGCTTCATGCCCACTCTGGCGCGGCCCGAGGTCGACGTGCTCGACGGGCTGACCACCGCGATCCTGGTCGACCAGCAGCCGATGGGCACCAGCCTCCGCTCCACGGTCGGCACCGCCACCGACGCGGGCACCCTGCTGCGCATCCTCTTCAGCCGGCTCGCCAAGCCGTACATCGGGTCCCAGAAGGCGTTCGCCTTCAACGTCGCCTCGGCCGACGCGTCGGGTGTCCTCGTGGTGAACGGCAAGAAGATCGAGAAGGGCTTCAGCGTCGTCGGCGGCATGTGCCTGCGGTGCGAGGGCATGGGCACCGTCTCGGACATCGATCCCACCCAGCTGTTCGACGACTCCAAGTCGCTCGCGGACGGCGCGATCACAGTCCCCGGATGGAAGCCCGACGGCTGGGTGGTGCAGTCGTTCACCGAGTCGGGCTTCCTCAAACCGCACAAGCCGATCCGCGACTACACCGAGCAGGAACGGCACGACTTCCTGCACCGGGACCCGGTCAAGGTCAAGGTGAAGGGCGTCAACACCACCTACGAGGGCCTCCTCGCGCGGGTGCGCAAGTCGTTCCTGTCCAAGGACAAGGAGACGCTCCAGCCGCATATCCGTGCCTTCGTGGAACGGGCGGTGACGTTCTCCGCCTGCCCCGAGTGCCACGGCACCCGGCTCAGCGAGACCGCCCGGTCCGCGAAGATCGACGGCCTCAGCATCGCCGACGCCTGCGCCATGCAGATCAGCGACCTCGCGGCCTGGATCCGCGGTCTGACCGACCCGTCGGTCACGACACTGCTCACGGTGCTCGGCCAGACCCTCGACTCGTTCGTCCAGATCGGCCTCGGCTACCTCTCGCTCGACCGGTCCTCGAGCACGCTCTCGGGCGGTGAGGCCCAGCGCGTCAAAATGGTCCGTCACCTGGGCTCCGCGCTCACCGACGTCACCTACGTCTTCGACGAGCCCACCGTCGGCCTGCACCCGCACGACATCCAGCGGATGAACGACCTGCTGCTGCGACTGCGCGACAAGGGCAACACCGTGCTGGTCGTGGAGCACAAGCCGGAGACGATCGTGATCGCCGACCACGTCGTCGACCTGGGACCGCTGGCCGGCACCAAGGGCGGCGAGGTGGTCTTCGAGGGCACCGTCGAGGGTCTGCGGGCCAGCGGCACCGTCACCGGGCGGCATCTGGACGACCGGGCCTCGCTGAAGCCGTCCGTGCGCGAGCGGTCCGGTGTGCTGGAGGTGCGCGGCGCCAACGCCCACAACCTGCGCGACGTCGACGTGGACATCCCGCTCGGCGTGCTCACGGTGGTCACCGGGGTCGCGGGCTCCGGCAAGAGTTCCCTGATCCACGGCTCGGTAGCGGGCCGGGACGGCGTCGTCACGGTGGACCAGTCGCCCATCAAGGGCTCCCGGCGCAGCAACCCGGCCACCTACACGGGCATGCTCGAACCGATCCGCAAGACGTTCGCCAAGGTCAACGGGGTCAAGCCCGCCCTGTTCAGCCCCAACTCCGAGGGCGCCTGCCCCACGTGCAAGGGCGCCGGTGTCATCTACACCGACCTGGCGATCATGGCCGGTGTCGCCACCACCTGCGAGGACTGCGAGGGCAAGCGGTTCCAGGCGTCGGTGCTCGAGTACCGGCTCGGCGGCCGGGACATCAGCGAGGTGTTCGCGATGCCGGTGGCCGAGGCCGCCGAGTTCTTCCGCAGCGGTGAGGCACGGACGCCGGCCGCGTACACCGTCCTCGACCGGCTCGCCGAGGTCGGCCTGGGTTACCTCAGCCTCGGCCAGCCGCTCACGACCCTCTCCGGCGGCGAGCGGCAACGGCTGAAGCTCGCCGGCCACATGGGGGGAACGGGCAGCGTCTACATCCTCGACGAGCCGACCAGCGGCCTGCACCTGGCCGACGTCGAGCAACTGCTCGCCCTGCTCGACCGGTTGGTGGACTCCGGCAAGACGGTCATCGTCGTGGAGCACCACCAGGCGGTCATGGCCCACGCCGACTGGATCATCGACCTCGGCCCGGGCGCCGGCCACGACGGCGGCCGGATCGTCTTCGAGGGCACGCCCGCCGAACTCGTCGCCGCCCGCTCCACCCTCACCGGCGAGCACCTCGCCCAGTACGTCAGCGCCTGACGCGACGCGGCCGTCCGCCTGCCCCCGCCCGGTGACTCGGGGCGGGGGCGTCGACCGCGGCCGGCTCGTACCCGGGCGGAAAGCCGGCATCGCCCGTGCCACGCAGGCGCACGACTGTCTGGCTCACCTCTTTCGCCCACACCTTTCCACCACCGCGGCGGCGACCACAATGCGGGCCGACGGCTTCCGCCCGCCGACAGCCCATTCCGGCATTCCCACACCGAGCACCTGCCGGACCGCTCACGCGGTGGACGGACCCCGCTCATGCCGCCGACGGAAGGGATCCCACCTATGTCCTCGCACGCCGACCACACCACCGTGATCGTGGGAGCCGGCCCCGCCGGGCTCACCGCGGCGCTCGGTCTGGCCAGATACCGGCACCCGGTGATCGTCGTGGACAGCCCCCGGGCACCGCGCAACAGCGCGTCGGCGGGCGTTCACGGCCACATCGGCATGGACGGCGTCACTCCCGCCGAGTTCCGGGACCGCGCCTGGCGGGAACTCTGCCGGTACACGACCGTGGAGCGGCTGGAGGACGACGCCGACAGCGTGTCCCCCGCTCCTAGTGGGGGCTTCCGGGTCGCCCTCGGCGGCGGTGAGACCGTCGAGGCCCGAACCGTCCTGCTCGCGACCGGTGTCGTCGACGTCCATCCGGCCGACGTGGACGGCTTCGCGGAGTGCTGGGGCCGCAGCGTGATCCACTGCCCGTTCTGCCTCGGTGAGGAGAACGCCGGTCGGCGCTGGGCGACGGTCGCCGACAACGCGGAACTCGCGGGACTGTCGGCCGTGGCCTTCCGCGCCTGGAGCGAGGACACGATCGCGATCTGCCAGGAGTCGATGCCCGGCCTGGAGACCGCTCGCGCGACCGCGCGAAGCAGGGGAGGGGACGTCGTCACGGGAACGGTCCGCCGCCTGCACCACCGGGAAGGGGCCCTCTACGGCATCGAGTTGGCCGACGGCAGGGTCCTGGAGCGGCAGACCCTGGTGTGGACGCCGCGACAACGGCAGCAACCCGTCGTGCAGCGGGCGGCTGACGAACTGAAGCTGACGGTCGACGACGCCGGCTTCATCGGCGTCGACGCCTCCCAGTGCACCAGCGTGCCCGGCCTGTACGCGGCCGGGGACCTGACCAGTCGCTGGAAGCAGTCGGTCACCGCGTCGACCGCGGCGGGCGCGGCGGCCGCCGACGCCATCCACATGTCGGCCTTAGACGTCGTCTCATTTGGCGAGTCTGCGGTAGCAGATGAGGCTGCAGGCGATGGCGGTGAAGGCCAGGAAGTGCTCGACCTTGCGTTCGTAGCGGCGGTGCAAACGGCGGCAGCCGCCCAGCCAGGA
>NZ_JALLGL010000226.1 GCF_023072675.1 Streptomyces sp. XM83C | reverse complement strand
GTGACCGGCTGCCGCCCCGCCCCAGCCACGCCACCGCCGTGCCGGACACCCCGCGGCCGTCGGCGCGAGGGTGATTCCCGCTGCCACCCAGGTCGAAGAATCGGGCATTTCCTGGCAAGGTGGGCGCATGGCTGATCGGGTTGCGAGCGCCCTGCCACTCCCGGACGACTGGCCCGCCCACCCGGACCCGATCCTGGCGCTCAACCGCATGGGCAGCTTCGACTGGGACCTCGACACCGGCCTGTTCCACATGGACCCCCAGGCCCACGAGGTCTTCGACCTGCGCCCCGAGGAGTACGACGGACACCCGGAGTCCCTCGGTGTGCGCGTGCCGCCCCCGGAGGCGCGCCGCCTGGACGCCCTGGTCGCGCAGGCCATCAAGGACGGCAGCGAGAACTACGGCACCTACTTCCGGATGCGCTGCCGTGACGGCTCCCTGCGCTGGACCCACACCCAGGGCTACATCCGCCGCGACCCCACCGGCCGCCCCCGCCGTATCGTCGGCATCGTCCGCGACGCCACCCCGGAACTGACGGAGCTGGCCGCCCGCCGTGACGAGGGCGCCCTGGACGACGACCGCAGACGGCAGACCAGCATCGTCCAGCTGACCACGGCCGCCCTGGCGCACGCCCGCACCGTCCAGGACGTCATCGACGTCCTCAAGGACACCCACGGCCTCACCCATCTGGGCGCCACCAGCCTCGTCATGGGCCTCGTCGAGGCGGGCCGTATCCGGCTCGTCGCGGAGGGCCCCGAGGGCAGCTTCGTGCCGGGCACTCGCGTCACCCGTATCGACGAGCCGTACCCGATGAGCGAGGTCGTCCGCACCCTCACCCCCCGCTTCATCGAGTCGCCGGAGGAGTTCGCCGCCCGCTACCCGATCCTGTGGCCGCATCTCACCGGCCTGAACGTCACCGCCGCCGCCTATCTGCCGCTCATCGTGCAGGCCCGCCCCATCGGCGCGATGGGCCTCCTGTACAGCAGGGACCGCCGCACGTTCACCACCGAGGAGCGCAACATCCTCCTCGCCCTGGGCAGCAGCATCGCGCAGTCCCTGCAACGGGCGATGTTCTACGAGCAGGAGAAGGACATCGCGCAGGGCCTGCAACAGGCCATGCTGCCGCGCACCATCCCCAGCGTGCCCGGCGCCGACATCGCCGTCCGCTACCGCGCCGCCGACGTCGGAGGCTCACCCGGGCGGGACATCGGCGGCGACTGGTACGACCTGATCCCGCTGCCCGGCGGCAGCCTCACCGGCGGAGGCCGTGTGGGCGCCGTCATCGGCGATGTGCAGGGCCACGACACGCACGCCGCCGCAGTCATGGGCCAGCTGCGCATCGTGCTGCGCGCCTACGCCGCCGAGGGGCACACCCCGGCCACCGTGATGGCCCGCGCCTCCGTCTTCCTGCACGAACTGGACACCGACCGCTTCGCCACCTGCCTGTACGCGGAGGCAGACCTGGACACCGGAGTCGTCCAGGCGGTCCGCGCCGGCCACATCGACCCGCTGGTCCGGGACGCCGACGGCACCTGCCGCCGCGTCCGTGTGCCGGGCGGGCTGCCGCTCGGCCTGTCCGCCGAGTTCGGCCGCCTCGACTACCCCGTCGCCACCCTCGAACTCGACCCCGGCGCCACCCTGCTGCTGTGCACGGACGGCCTCGTCGAACAGCCCGGCATCGACCTGGACGACGGCATGCGCGCCCTCGTCGCGCTGGTCGCCTCCGGTCCCGAGGACGTGGACGAGCTGGCCGACCGGTTCATCGCCGCCGCCGCCGAACGCGGCGGCGACGACGATGTCGCGCTGCTCCTGCTGCGCCGCCGGGGCCTGGACACCCCGCGCGCCGGTGGCCGCCTCCAGCAGCATGTGGCGCCCGGCGACCCCGAGGCGCTCACCGACGCCCGCCACATGATCCGCACCGCGGTGCGCGGCTGGGGCGCCCGCGACCGCGCCGACGAGATCGAACTGGTCGCCGACGAGCTGATCACCAACGCCCTGATGCACACCGAGGGCGCCGCGGTTGTCACCCTGCGCAGGCTCACCGGCCGCGCGCGCCGGCTGAGGGTGGAGGTCGAGGACTCCTCCAGCGCCCTGCCGCGCCGCCGTGAGGCCGGCGACTCGGGGGTGTCCGGGCGGGGACTGCTCCTCGTGGACCTGCTCACCGACGCGTGGGGCGTGGAGGCGCGCGGCGGAGGCAAATGCGTGTGGTGCGAGTTCGCCGTACCGGACCCGCCCGGCGACTGAGTGGCAAGCTGGACCCATGCCGGAACTCCCCGAGGTCGAAGCGCTCAAGGACTTCCTCACCGAGCACCTGACCGGGCACGAGATCGTCCGGGTGCTGCCCGTCGCGATCAGCGTCCTGAAGACGTACGACCCGCCGCCGACCGCCCTGGAGGGGGCCGAGGTCACCGCTGTTCACCGGTACGGCAAGTTCCTCGACATCGCCACCGGCGGCGGCCCGCACCTGGTCACCCACCTCGCCCGGGCCGGCTGGCTGCACTGGCGGGACCGGCTGCCCGACGGCCCGCCCCGCCCCGGCAAGGGCCCCCTCGCGCTGCGGGTCGCGCTGGAGACCGGCGCCGGCTTCGACCTGACCGAGGCGGGCACGCAGAAACGCCTCGCGGTGTACGTCGTCGACGACCCGCGGAAGGTCGAGGGCATCGCCCGGCTCGGCCCCGACCCGCTCGCCGACGACTTCGACGAGCGGCGGTTCACGGAACTGCTCGCGGGGGAGCGCCGGCAGATCAAGGGCGTCCTGCGCGACCAGAGCCTGATCGCCGGGATCGGCAACGCCTACAGCGACGAGATCCTGCACGCGGCGAAGATGTCGCCCTTCAAGCCGGCCGCGTCCCTGACCCCGCAGGACGTCCACCGTCTGTACGAGGCCCTGCGCACCACCCTGACCGAGGCGGTGGAGCGCTCCCGCGGGGTGGCGGCCGGGCGGCTGAAGGCGGAGAAGAGGTCCGGTCTGCGGGTCCACGGCCGCACCGGCGAGCCGTGCCCCGTGTGCGGGGACACCGTCCGCGAGGTCTCCTTCAGCGACTCCTCGCTCCAGTACTGCCCGACCTGCCAGACCGGCGGCAGACTGCTCGCCGACCGCAGGCTGTCACGGCTGTTGAAGTGAGAGCCGGGGCGCCGGGAGAGCCGGTCGCCGTACCGGCGGGGGCCACCACGGGCCCGGCCCGGCTCCGGGAGGGCGGGCCCGCGTCCGGTCCGTTGCGGCGGGCGGTCAGGGCGGGTCCAGCGTCACCAGGTGCTCGCCGTCGTCCGTACGGACCTCGTAATGGTCGATCTGGTCCGGGTGGAGGGCCGCTCCGCCCTGCACGGTGTCTGGGCGGGCGTCGTGCTCCTGGGCACGCCAGCTCGTCACCGTCTCCTCGGAGCCGTCCCGGCCGACCACGATCAGCCGGCAGGTCCGCGGCCCGGCGCCGTCCTTGACGGTCAGCTCCACGCGTGTGCCCCACTCCGCGTTCTCCGCGGTGACCTGTGCCCACACCCCCGAGCGTTCGTCGGTCGCGGCCACCCGCATCGGCTTCGGGCCGCCGCCCGCCGTCATGACCAGCGCGGGTCCGGCGACCGCGGCGACCAGGCACGCGGCGAGGACGTACAGCGTCCGCCGCCGGGCCCGGCGCTGCCGGACGGCCAGCTCGGCCGTGAGCCGCTCCAGCATCCGCGGGCCGGGCCGGGCCGCGGGGTGGACGGTGCGCGGTGTCGCGCGCCGGTAGAGCATCAACTGCCGTGTGACGGGCCCGAACTCGGTGACGCGGGCCGAGCAGTCGACGCATTCCATGAGGTGGTCCTCGAAGCGGAAGGCGTCCGCCTCGTCCAGCACGCCGAGCGCGTACGCGGCGACGTCGCGATGCCTCTCCAGGGACCTCATGCGCATCCTCGTGCCATTGAGTGGGGGTGGGGTTACTCCTTGCTCCCACCCGTACGCACCGGACCGCCGAATCACTCAAGTCACGCACAGAATCGCAACCAAGAGATTCGGAGCGGGGCGCTGTCCGGATTGGTCCCGCGGCCGGAAATCCCGAACATGGCCGAAACCCGTCCGGAGGCCGGGGCGATCGGCCGCCGCCCGGCCCGCCGCCACCGGCGCCGGACCGGCCCGACAGGGTGCCGGTGCCGTGAGCGTGGCTAGAACAGATGGATGGCGAGATGGCCGAGCGGCAGGCCGAGCCGCCACGCCGGCGTCCACACCTTCGGCCCGTCGTCCTCGCCGGTCACCCCCGCGCCGCCCGGCACGGCGTCGAGGTCGGGTGCGAGCAGCTCGGTCTCCTCCAGCCAGCGCCACGCCGCCGCGGCCAGATCCAGGTCGGGGGAGGGCCGGCCGGACGCGGCGGCCTCGGCGGTCAGCTCGGCGAGCCGTTCGCGCACCCACTCCTGCCACGGCTGGTCGTACGCGGTGAGCGACAGCCACATCTCCAGCTGGGTCACGACGCGGATGCCGGACAGTTCACCGTCGGTGTCGGAGAGGAAGACGGTCAGGGCCAGCGCGTCACGGCCGGCCCGGAACTCGAAGGATGTCGGCGGCATGAGGTCGCCGGTGCGGAGCAGCTCGTCCGCGATGTACTCGGCGTACAACCAGGCCATGGGGACGGTCAGTTCACCGCCGTCGGTGCCGTCCGTGCTCTGATGACCTCTGTGCAGCATCCCTTCCTGCCTTCCTCCGGTGCGTGCGCGTCGCCCGCTGCCGGGCCGGGATCCGCTTCACCGGACCCACTCCGGAACACGGATGGGGACAGCCGACTGCTCAACCATGGTCCGCAGCAAGGCGCTTTGCGAAGGTTTGACTGTCACACGCGTTTCACCGCAGGTCGGCGGCGTATCCCGGAAGGACCCGGCGCAGGGCGCGCAGCGCGTAGTACGCGCGGGACTTCACGGTACCGGGCGGGATGCCCAGGGTCTGCGCCGCTTCCGCCACGCTGGCCCCCTGGAAGTACACCAGCACCAGGACTTCACGGTGGTGCGGAGTGAGTGTCTTCACAGCCTCGCGGACATCGAGGGCGGCGGCGGCCCGGTCGGCGTGATCGGCGCAGACGGGGGCGTGGGTGTCGAGGACGGCGTCGCCGACCTCGGCGGGCCGTGCCTGCCGGGCCCGGCGGGCGTCTATCGCGAGGCGCCGGGCGACGGTCATCAGCCAGGGGCGCACGGAGTCGAAGGCGTCGGCGCGCAGGGCCTCGGGATGCTGCCAGGCGCGCACCAGTGTCTCCTGCACGAGATCCTCGGCGCGCTGCCGGTCGCCGTCGCAGAGCCGCAGCAGCAGCGCGAACAGGGGGCGGCCGTGCTCCCGCTGGAGCGCGGCGAGTTCGTGTTCGGCGGTCGTCGCCGTGGTGGTGAGAGTGGTTCCGGCCGTCATGCGCGTATGGCACCGCAGGGGCACGGTTTCGGACAGGGCGCGCACACGGCCGTGCGGCGGACGGTCGATCGCGTCGACGAACGGTTCGACGAACGGTCGTCGACCGGCTGAGAGGTCCTCGTGCGGCCACCGGACGGGTCAATGGGGCCGCCGGGTCGTTTGGGGCGCCGGTCAAACTCGTACCTATTTGTGGGTAAATATGACCGCACTGGGGTGAGTGATGATCGCACGCAGACACCAGGTGGCCCTGGCCCTGACCGCCGTCCTCGCCGCGGCCGCCGCCTGCCAGGCCCATGACCACGACCCATCCGCCGGACGGCCCGCACCCTCCTCCGCACAGCGCGGTTTCACCCTCGTCGCCTCCGGTGACGTCCTGCCGCACACCTCGGTCATCGACCGCGCCCGATTCGACGCGGGCGGCACCGGCTACGCCTTCGAGCCGATGCTCGCCGGCATCAAGCCGGTCGTCTCCCGCGCCGACCTGGCGCTGTGTCACATGAAGACCGTCTACGGCGCCGACGGCGACTACACCGGCTACCCCCTCTTCAAGTCCCCGCCCGAGATCGCCGCCGCCCTCGCCGCGACCGGCTACGACGGCTGCTCCACCGCCTCGAACCACACCCTCGACGACGGTGCGGAGGGCGTACGACGCACTCTCGACGCCCTCGACGCCGCGGGCGTACGGCACGCCGGTTCGGCCCGCACCGAGGCCGAGGCCAACTCCGTCACCCTGCTGCGGGCCGGGCCCGCCACGGTCGCCCACCTCGCCTACACCTACGGCACCAACGGCATCCCGGCCCCGGCCGGACAGCCCTGGGCGGTCGACCTGATCGACCCGGCGCGGATCGTCGCCGACGCCCGCGCCGCACGCAAGGCCGGCGCCGACGTGGTCGTCGTCTCCCTGCACTGGGGCACCGAATGGCAGGACGCCCCCGACCAGCAGCAGCTCGCCCTCGCCCGCAGCCTCACCGCCTCCCGCGCCGGGGGCCGCCCCGACATCGACCTGATCCTCGGCACGCACGCCCATGTCCCGCAGGCGTACGAGAAGGTCAACGGGACCTGGGTGGTGTACGGCATGGGCGACCAGATCGCCGGCGAGATGACCGACACCGCCGGCGTGCAGGACCCGCGCGGCAACCAGTCGACCGTCGCCCGCTTCACCTTCACCCCGCCGAGCCGGCCCGGCGGACGCTGGGAGGTGACGCGCGCCGAGTTCGTGCCGCAGATGTACGACGTCGACGCGGGCCGCGTGGTGAACCTCAACCGCGCCCTCGCCCAGGGCGCGGAGGTGCGCGGCGTCCGCGACCGCATCCGGACCGTGGTGCTCAGCCGGGGCGCGGCGAAGGACGGGCTGGTGATGGGGGAGTGACCCCGGGTTGCGGGTCCCTCGGCACCCCGGGTTGCGGGTTCCTCGGCACCCCGGGTTGCGGGTTCCTCGGCACCCCGGGTTGCGGGTCCCTCGGCACCCCGGGCCCGGGGCGCGCGGAGTCCGGGTCCGCCCGCCCGACGGCCGGGCGGGCGCCGGTCCCGGCCGCGCTCAGTCCCCGTGCGGCACCTCGGCCCGCGCCAGCACCGACCGCTTGTACGAGTAGCCGAAGTACACGACCACGCCGATCAGGAACCACACCGCGAACCGCACCCAGGTCTGCCACGCCAGGAACGTGATCAGCCAGATCGAGAAGCCGACGCCCACCGCCGGCACGAACGGCATCCACGGTGTACGGAAGGTGCGCGGCAGGTCGGGCTGCCGGTAGCGCAGCACGATCACCGCCGTGCACACCACGACGAACGCCAGCAGGATGCCGATGTTCGTCAGCTCGGCCGCCTCGCCGATCGGCAGGAACCCGGCGATCGCGGCCGACGCGACACCGACGATCCAGGTCACCCGTGTCGGAACGTGCCGCGTCGGGTGGGTCTTGGCGAACCAGGCCGGCAGCAGCCCGTCACGCGACATGCTGTACCAGACCCGGGTCACCCCCAGCATGAACGTGAACATGACCGTCAGAATGCCGATGATCGCTCCCACCGCGATCACATCCGCGAGCCCGCTCAGCCCGACCGCCTTGAACGCCGAGGAGAAGCCGCTCTCCGGGTCGATGTCCTTGTAGTCCTGCATACCGGTCAGCACCAGGCACGCGGCGACGTACAGCACCATCGAGATCACCAGCGAGTACAGGATCGCCCTCGGCATGTGCCGCTGCGCGTCCTTGGACTCCTCGGCCGCCGTCGACATCGCGTCGTAGCCGAACACCGCGAAGAACACCGTCGCCGCCCCGGTGAACGCGCCGCTCACCCCGAACGGGAAGAACGGGTGGTAGTTGCCCGTGTCGATGTGGAACACGCCGACACCGATCACCAGCAGCACCACCAGCACCTTCAGCACGACCACCACGGTCTCGAAGCGCGCCGCGTTGCGGATGCCCATGTTCAGCAGCCAGGCGATCAGCAGACACAGCAGCGCCGCGAACAGATCGACCTTGTGCCCGTCCCCCGTCCCCGGTGCCCCCAGCATCCAGTCCGGCAGATCGGCGCCCATCTCCTCGACGAGGAAACTGAAGTAGCCGGAGATGCCGATGCCGACCACCGCCACGATCGCCGTGTACTCCAGCAGCAGGTCCCAGCCGATGAACCACCCGGCGAACTCGCCGAGCACCGCGTAGCCGTACGTGTACGCGGACCCCGCCTTCGGGATCAGCCCCGCGAACTCGGCGTACGACAGCGCCGCCGCAGCGCTCGCCACACCCGCGATCAGGAACGACACCAGCACCGCCGGTCCCGCCTTCTCGTTGGCGACCGTCCCCGCGAGCGTGAAGATGCCCGCGCCGATGATGCCGCCCACTCCGATCGCGGTCAGCTGCCACAGGCCCAGCGAGCGCTCCAGCCGTGTGCCCTCACCGACCTCGGTCTCCTCGATGTGCTCGATGGGTTTGCGGCGGAGAATGCCCTCACCCATACGGAGCCCGGCCATACGCGTCACCTCTTCGCGATCGGCAAACGGCTGACGGCGGATCATGATGACGCAGCACACCCCCGCAGGGAAGACGCCACGCACCGATGCGGCCAGGCGCGTCGGCCCGTCGCCCGGACGCCCGTGGAAGCAGCGGGCCGGCCCACGCGCCCCCCTGTCAGCGGCTCCGATCAGGTGAATTCCTATTCACTGATAAGGTGAATGGAAATTCACCTCCCTGTTCCTGTCCTTGGTCCGCCGCTGGAGTGCGCATGGCGTCGTCCGCCCCGACACCCGACCCGACCCCCCGTGCCGCCGCCGGAGTGCGCTCCCGGCTCACGATCCCGGTCCTGGCCTACGGCGGCATCCTCATGGCGGTCATGCAGACCGTCGTCGTCCCCCTCCTGCCCGACCTGCCCCGCCTCACCGGGGCCTCCCCGGCGGCCGTCTCCTGGATGGTCACCGCGTCCCTGCTGGCCGGCGCCGTCCTCACCCCCGTGCTCGGCCGCGCCGGCGACATGTACGGCAAGCGCCGGGTGCTGCTGCTGTCCCTCGCCCTCATGACCGCCGGGTCGGTGATCTGCGCCCTCACCGCCGACATCGGCCTGCTGATCACCGCCCGCGCCCTCCAGGGCGCCGCCGTCTCCGTCGTGCCCCTGTCGATCAGCATCCTGCGCGACGAGCTGCCCCCGGAGCGGCGCGGCTCCGCCATCGCGCTGATGAGCAGCACCGTCGGCATCGGCGCCGCACTCGGCCTGCCGGCCGCCGCCCTGGTCATCCAGTACGCGAACTGGCACACCATGTTCTGGGTCACCGCCGTCCTCGGCACCGCCGGCATCACCCTGATCGGCTGGGCCGTACCCGAGTCGCCGGTGCGCGAGCCGGGCCGGTTCGACGTCACCGGCGCCCTCGGGCTCGCCGCCGGCCTGGTCTGCCTGCTCCTCGCGGTGTCCCAGGGAGGCGAATGGGGCTGGGGGAGCCCCACCGTCCTCGGCCTGTTCGCCGGGGCCGCCGTCGTCCTCGCCCTGTGGTGGCGCCACCAGCTGCGCGCCGCCCGCCCGCTCGTCGACCTGCGGCTGGTGTCCGACCCGCGCGTCGGCCTGTCCCACGTGGCCGCCCTGCTCACGGGGTTCGCCTTCTACGCCAACACCCTCGTCACCGCGCAACTCGTCCAGGCCCCCGAGGCCAGCGGCTACGGCCTCGGCCTGTCCATCGTGCAGACAGGCCTCGTCCTGCTGCCCAGCGGCATCTGCATGCTGCTGCTCTCCCCGCTCGCCGCCCGCATATCCGCCGCCCGCGGACCGAAGATCACGCTCGCGCTGGGCGCCGCCGTCATCGCCGCCGGCTACGGCGTGCGCATCGCCGACAGCCGCTCCCTGCCGATGATCATGATCGGCGCGACCGTCGTCTCCATCGGCACCACCCTCGCCTACACGGCACTGCCCGCGCTGATCCTGCGTGCCGTGCCCGCGACCCAGACCGCCTCCGCCAACGGCGTCAACGTCCTGATGCGCACCGTCGGCCAGGCCGTCTCCAGCGCCGCCGTCGCCGCCGTACTGGTGCACCACACCAGCCTCGTGGGCGGGCTGCCGCTGCCCACCCTGCACGGCTACCTCACCGCCTTCGGCATGGCCGGCACGGTCGCTCTCGTCGCCTGCGCGGTGGCCCTGCTGATCCCCGCCGCCCCGGCCACCGACACCGACCCCGCCACGGCGGCGACCGGCGTCCGCCGCGCGGCCGACGGAGCCGCGATGGAGGAAGCGTGAGCACCCGGAACCCGCCGCAGACCCCCGCCCCCGAG
>NZ_JALLGL010000225.1 GCF_023072675.1 Streptomyces sp. XM83C | reverse complement strand
ACCCGGTGCAGTCTGGCCCACACCCGGTCCCGGCTCCACTGGGCGAAGCGCCGGTAGACCGTGGGCCAGGCCGGCCCGAACACTGGCGGCAGCTGCCGCCAGGTGCAACCCGAGGTGGCCACGAAGACGATCGCTGCCAGGCATTCACGGTCACCGGCCCGACGTCGCCCGCCGCCCTGCGGGCGTATGACCTCCGTCGGAGGGACCACCCGCCGGAACAGCACCCACAACTCGTCCGGCACCAACCGCTCCACCAGATCCGTCATGCACGGCTCAACGAGCGATCACGCCATCAGAAACGACGTCTTAGACCTGGCCGACCAAGACCGCCACGCTGCCCTGCACCGTGCGCATCACGCTGTCGCTGCGATCGACGGCGGAGAGATCGCCGCCTGGCTAGCACTGGGTGAGGGCGCGCTGGCCCCGCAGGCAGACGGGCCACGCCAGCTCAAGCAGATGCCATCGTTCGCCGGCGACGTTCTGGACCCATCCCGCTCCCACGGGGACCTCCTGCTACAGATCACAGGAGCCTCAGCCCACGTGACGCAACAGGCGGCCGAGCGAACGCTACGGGCCTTGCCACAATGGCGCGTGCGCTGGCGTATCGAAGGTGTGCGTCCCGAGAACCGCACAGAGGGCGGCAGAGGACTGGCGCGTAACCCTTTCCACTTCACCGAGGGACACGGAAACCCCGCTAGTTCTGCAGGAGTCACCGAGCGCGCGGTCATCCCGGCCGATCAAGACGAGCCATCCTGGGCGGTCGGAGGCAGCTACCAGGTGATACGCATCATCCGGCTGGCTACCGACTTCTGGGACCGTGAAAGCCTCCACGAACAGGAGCGCATCATCGGTCGCCGCAGGGACGGCCGGTGGCTGGATGGCTCCCCCAGCGATGAGCAGCCCGTCTTCGCCGCCGACCCGCATGGCAAGACCACACCCTTCGACGCCCACGTCCGCAGGGCAGCCCCCGACCGGCGCCGGCCCCCGCCCATGGTCCGGCGCAGCTACAACTACCACCAGGGCACCGAGGACCAAGGACTGATCTTCTCCTGCTTCCAACGCGACCTGGACAAGGGATTCGAAGCCGTCCAGCACCGGCTACAGGGCGAAGCCATGACCAAGTACACCCTCACCGTGGGCGGCGGCTACTTCTTTGTCCCGCCCCCTGGCGACGCCTGGCTCGCCGCCGCGACGTGAGCGGTGCTTGCGCACGACAAGCGCGTCTCACCGGGAGCCAGCAAGCCGGCACATGATCCCGTACTCGCGGCCGAACCGGTTGGCTTCGGCCGCCGAGCGGGGCGCCCTGTGCAGCCATACCCCGTAGCCCAGCGACTCCATCTGCTCGGAAAGGCTCCGGACCGTGCGATCGCTGCGCGATTACGAGTCCCGTGAGTACGTCCCGCCGAGATGCTGATCGACCCCGTCCGCCTCGAGGGCCCTCCAGCGGCGGCTCTCGCGGGGTGCCGCAGGAGCCCATGCGCTACACCAGCCATGAAGGATCGGTCGCTTGTCACGAGTGCGCCGTCCACTGTGCTGTCCTGCTGCCCGACGCGCCGCTGCGGGTCGTCCTGTACTGCCTGACCGAACAGCATCTCAATGTGATGTGCAACACCATTGACGTGCATGTTCGAGCACCACATGATCTTCACGGCATTCATGTAATGAACAGTTAAGGGGGCGGGTGGGGGGCGTGTTCACACGAAGACGGCGCCGCGGCTGGCGTCAGAGGGTGCGCAGTGGGGCGATTGTCCTGTCTCTTCTGGGAGGAGCGGTTCCGGTCGTTGCCTTCGCCGCCGCACCGGCCGAGGCGGCCGACGGGGCGGCCTCAACGGCGACTGGCTCTCCTGAGTCGATAGCAAGTGCTCTGGCAGCTGAGACCGGTGAACGGGTAGTTGTTCAGGCGGCGACCACTGAGTCGTCCCAGGTCTTCGCCAATCCGGACGGCACCTTCACGCAGGAGATGAACGCCGCTCCAGTGCGAGCCCGAAAGGACGACGGCTCCTGGGCTCCCATCGACACCACCCTCGTCCGTGCGGCAGACGGTCTGGTGCATGCGACGAACACGACGGCCGACGTCGCCTTCTCGGGTGGTGGCAGCGGGGCCGGATTGGTCACGTTGGAGGACGACGGGCAGAAGCTGCAGGTTGGCTGGCCCACCGCGCTTCCCGAGCCCCTGCTTGATGGCAACACTGCCACGTACGCAGAGGTGCTTCCTGGTGTCGATCTGAGGCTGACCGCGCTCGCCTCCGGCTACACGTCGGTGCTTGTGGTCAAATCGGCGCAGGCAGCGCAGAATCCGGCGCTGTCGACCGTGAGGATGAGCGTCTCCGGCGTCGGCCTGGACATCGCGCCGACGGCTGACGGTGGTTATGTCGCACGCGACGGTGACGGCAGTCCGGTCTTCGAAAGCCCTGCGGGGCGTATGTGGGACTCGGCCGGCGACGTCGCCACCGGAACGGACACGGCCGGTGCCACGACCCAGTTGGCCCTCTCCGCTTCTTCAGCAGGCGCCGAGGCCGACGGCGAGCCAGGTGTGACCGATGCGGTTCCCCTGGCTGATGCCGGCGGTGAGCCTGCCCCCACCGAGGGGCCCGGCAACGGTGACGCAGCAGCGGAGCTCCCACTCAAGATCAATGGCAGCAGCCTTGAGATCACTCCCGACCCGGCCCTGCTTCACGGCGAAAGCACCGTCTTCCCGCTCTACATCGACCCGCCGACCAAGGGCATCGCGCTGGGCGACTGGACGGCGCTGGCCTCCAACGGCACGAAGTACTGGGAGTTCAGCGGGGACAAGGGCGTAGGGCGCTGCTCCAATTACGCTGGCTATCTGTGCTCCAGCAGCCCCTACACCCAGCGGATGTACTTCGAGTACCCGCTGTCGTCGATTCACGGCAAGAAGGTCCTGGATGCGACCTTCGAGGTGTACCAGGTGTGGACGTTCACCTGTGATCTGCACCTGTACGACCTGAGCCATGTGACCACTGGTATTTCCTCCAGCACCACCTGGTCAACTCGTCCTACGGCGGACGACTTGATGGGTGACCGGTGGGCGGCTTACGGCCGGGGCAGCCTGTGCGACCCGTCCCAGCCGGCGAACTGGGTGCGCTTCAGCGACAACGTCTCCGGCGGGGAGACGAATGAGAACCTGACGACGACGCTTGCGGCTCATGCCGCGAGCAAGCAGGCGCAGATCACCTTCTCGCTCACCGCGCACGACGAGTCCGACGCCGGCGCTTGGGCCCGGTTCCGCAACGATGCCAAGTTGTCGGTGACTTACGTGTCCTACCCGGACAAGCCGACCTCGTACGGCGTTCAGCAGGGCACCACGGGTCGTGCGTGTAACGCCTCGACGCTGCCCTTCGCCACCAGTGACACGACGCCGAAGATGCTGGCCACGGTCCAGTCGGTGGACGGCTCGAACGCGCAGTTGCGCGCCATGTTCGAGGTGTGGAAGGCCGATGGGTCCAGCCGCGTGTGGTACGCAGCCTCACCCGATGGGGCCTGGGTGGCCGACAACGCCACCCGCGATGCGACCTCCAGCGCCTTGGCGGCGCAGACGGACTACCGCATGCGGGTCAAGACGCAGGCGTATTACATGACGGACCGGGGCGTCACCGGCGTGCTGGATTCCGCATGGTCGTCGTGGTGCTACTTCCGCGTGGACACCGACTCCCCTCCCCCTCCGGTGATCACCAGCTATGACGGCGTGTACAAGCCGGCCGAGACCGACCCGGCAGCCGGTGGTGTGGGCACGCCGGGCAAGTTCACCTTCACCCCTGCCGACACCAACCCCACCCTGGCCGGTATTCAGTCCGACGTGGTCAGCTACAAGTGGCGGCTGAACAGCGGCCCGGTCTCCTCGCCGATCCCCGTCGCCCAGGGCGCGTCGACCACCCAGAGCATCACACCGAACCAGGCTGGTGAGAACACCATCCGGGTCTGGAGCTTCGACGCTGCCGGGCACAGCTCGCTCACCGGCTATTACAGCTTCTTGGTGAAGGGGGCGGAGAAGCCCTCTGGGATCTGGCACCTGGACAACACTCTGGCTGATTCCACCACTGCCATCCAGCATCCGCTGACCAGCTCGGGGGCAGGCTGGGACGTCCTGGCCCGCAACGGTACAGGGGCGGTGAAGCTCAACGGCACGAGCGCGTACCTGTCCACCTCGGGTCCGGTGCTGGACACCACCAAGTCCTTCACCGTCTCGGCCTGGGCGCGTCTGACCAAGAAGGACGTGAACTACACCGTGCTGTCCCAGGCGGGCACGAATGCGTCGGGGTTCCAGCTGTACTACTCCACGTACTACAACGCCTGGGTCTTCAACCGTCACGAGACCGACACCGTCGATACCGTTCTCGTGCGCTCGATCGGGGCCCGGCCCCCGGTCCTGAATGCCTGGACCCACCTGGCGGGTGTGTACGACGCGGCGGCGCGGACCATCCAGCTCTATGTCAACGGTGTGCCGCAGGGCAATCCGGTGCTTTTCACGGCCACTCCGTGGCAGGCGTCCGGCGGTCTGCAGGTCGGCCGCGTGTGGTACACGACCACCGGCAGGGACTACTTCGCTGGCTCCATCGACGAAGTGACGGTCTGGTCCCGTGCGCTGGCGGACACCGAGGTCGCTCACGACGCCTGGCTGGAGGACGAGGATCTCAGCGACGGCACCGCAGGTGACCCGGTCCCCGCGCTCGTCGCCAAGTGGGACGCAACCGACATGGCCAATGCCTCCGGCACCACGGTCAAGGACACCAGTGGCTTCGCCCGCAACCTCACCCTGAACGGGGCCGCACTGACCCAGTTCAGCACCGGCGACCCGGAGATCGGTGAAGAGGTGACCACCACGCAGACGATGACCCTGAACGGCAGCAGTGCGTATGCCACCGCCAGCGGCCCGGTCGTTGATGACAGTGGCTCGTTCACCGCGACCGCCTGGGTGACGCTGGACCCTGCCAAGCTCGCTGACACCAGCAAGTCCTATGCGGTCCAGGTCATGGGCCAGTCGGGCACCAGTCAGTCCTCCTGGGGTGTCTGGTACGAGCAGCCTGCCGGCAGCACGCAGGGACGGTGGACGTTCGGCCGCCCGGACAAGGACGGCACCGGCGCGTCCTGGACCCAGAGTTCTTCGACGGCCTTCACCACGGCCCAGCTGGGTGTCCCGGTCATGCTGAGCATCGTCTACGACGCCCAGGCGGCAGCCGACCCCGACGACACCTCCCGGCTCGGAGCCCTCAAGCTCTACGTCGACAGCGCCCTCATGGGCGACGAGACCGGTGTGCCGTATTCGGCGCCCTGGCAGGGCAGCGGAGCCTTCGAAATCGGACGGGCGAAGATCAACGGTGCCGCTGCGCGCTACTTCCCCGGCACGATCGACAGCGTCCGTGTCTGGGCCGGAGCCACCTCCACCGACATGATCGCCAACCGGCGCAACACCGAGCAGCGATAAACAGCACGGCAGGGGCTGGACGGGGTTCCTTGCCCGTCCAGCCCCTGCCGTGCTCGAACACTCCGCGCGCCCATAGGCCGCGCCTTTAAGACCGGGCGTATCCGGGCTTCAGCACCGCCCGGGCGCTCTTCTGCCCACACAGAGGAATCGGGACATCACCGTGCCTTCATCACCTCTCCGCACACGCTTGCCAGGGGCCGTCATGCGCCGCTGGCTCAGCCGTGGAGCGTTGATCGTCTCCTTGTCCGTCCTACCCCAAGTCGCAGTCCCCCTTGGCTACGACTTCGCAGCTCAGGCGCAGTCCTCGGCATCTCGCAAGCCGCTGGAGGACCGCCCCGCCCCGAAGGTCGACAAGGTGGGCGTGCTCAAGCCCGGCACGTCGAAAGCGCCGAAGGACAAGGCCCTTCCTGCCTCCCGGCAGACCCTGGAGCGCCTGGGGAGAGCAGCCTGGCCGAAGGCCGCCAAGGCCACCGCCGAAGTCACGGCGACCGACCAGACCGCCGTCAATGTCGGTGGTCTTGGCCTGCGTCTGGCCCAGCAGCCCGCCCGGCAGGCAGCGAAGACGGCCAACACCGGTGCCCGGACGAAGGCCGGCGGTCCGGCCGAGACGGTCACGGTCAGCGTCCACTCGCAGGCCGCAGCCCGGAAGGCAGGTGTCAACGGCGTCCTGCTCACCCTCGACCCTGCAGGAGCCTCTTCCGGCAAAGCCACGTCTGACACCGACACACTTCGCGTCTCGCTGAACTACTCCACCTTCAAGGATGTCTACGGCGGCAACTTCGGCCCTCGTCTGCATCTGGTGTCACTGCCGGCTTGTGCGCTGACCACCCCGGACAAGGCGGTCTGCCGGTCCCAGACGCCCGTGGCCGACGCAGACAACGACGCCCAGTCCCAGACACTGACCGGTACCCTCTCCGCGCGCACCCTGTCGGCCGGCACCCCGGTGCTGCTGGCGGCCGCAGCCGACAGCTCCGGAAGCGGCAGCGGCAGCGACTACAGCGCCACCTCCCTGTCGCCGACCGCGACCTGGGAGGCCGGTGGCAGCACAGGCGACTTCACCTGGAACTACCCGCTACGGGTCCCCCCGGCCACAGCCGGCCCGTCCCCGTCGCTGTCGATCTCCTACAACTCCGCCTCGGTGGACGGTCGCACCGCCGCTCAGAACAACCAGACCTCCGTGGTCGGCGAAGGCTTCTCACTCACCGAGTCCTACATCGAGCGCAAGTACGCCTCCTGCAAGGACGACGGCCAGTCCGGCAAGGGTGACCTGTGCTGGAAGTACGCCAACGCCACCCTTGTCCTCAACGGCAAGGCCGTCGAACTGGTCAACACCTGCGCCGACAAGACAGCGTGTGACAGCGCTGCCCTGTCCGAGGCGTCCGGCGGCTCCTGGAAGCTGAAGAACGAAGACGGCACGCGCGTCGAGCACCTGACCGGCGCCACCGGCAACGGCGACAACAACACCGAGTACTGGAGGGTCACCGACCCCTCCGGCACCCAGTACTTCTTCGGAAAGCACCGACTGCCCGGCTGGAGCGACAAGGGCACCACCGACACCGCCGACGACGACCCGGTCACCAACTCCGTATGGACCGTCCCCGTATTCGGCGACGACAGCGGCGAGCCCTGCTACAAGACCACCGGCTTCGCCGACTCCGCCTGTTACCAGGCCTGGCGCTGGAACCTGGACTATGTCGTGGACACCCACGGCAACGCCTCCGCCTACTGGTACGCGCGCGAGACCAACTACTACTCCAAGAACGCCGACACCACGGTCAACGGCACCCCTTACACCCGCGGCGGCTACCTGCAGCGCATCGACTACGGACTGCGCAGCGATCTGATCTACAGCAAGCCTCCCGCCCAGCAGGTCAGCTTCACCTACGACGAACGCTGCGTGGTGAGCGGAGGCTGCACCAGCCTGACGGTAGACACCAAGGCCAACTGGCCCGACGTGCCCTTCGACATGATCTGCGCCTACAACACCAAGTGCACCACGCAGATCGGCCCGTCCTTCTTCACCCGCAAGCGCCTCACCGACATCACCACCTCGGTGTGGACCGGAACCGGCACCACGCGGCGCGAGGTGGACACCTGGCACCTGGAACAGGACTTCCCCGACACCGGTGACGCCTCCTCGCCCAGCCTGTGGCTGAAGTCCATCCAGAACACCGGCAAGGCCAACACCACCGCCGCCGCCATGCCGCCCATCGTCTTCGGCGGCATCCAGATGCCCAACCACGTCGAAGGCAGCGGCCCGGACACCCTGCGCTACATCAAGTGGCGCGTGCGCACGATCACGTCCGAGACCGGCTCGATCGTCACCGTCAACTACTCCGACCCGGACTGCATCTGGGGCACCAGCATGCCGGCGGCCGTCGACAAGAACACCCGCCGCTGCTTCCCGGTCAAGTGGTCTCAGTCGGGGGCCACGCCCGTCACCGACTGGTTCCACAAGTACGTCGTCACCTCCGTCTTCCAGGAGGACCCCTACGGCCACGGCGACACCGGCGAGAAGTACTACGACTACCAGGGCGGAGCCGGCTGGGCCTACGCCGACGATGAGGGCCTGACCAAGCCGTCCGACCGCACCTGGTCCCAGTGGCGCGGCTACGGAAAGGTCGTAGAGACCTCCGGCGACTCCGAAGGCCCGCGCAGCAAGAAGTCCACCCTCTACATGCGCGGACTCAACGGCGAGAAGGAACTCGACGGCACCGCCCGGGTGGAGAAGGTCACCGACTCCACTGGCACCGCCATCGACGACTCCCGCCAGTACGCCGGCTTCGTCCGCGAAACCGTCATCTACAACGGCGCCGACGAAGTCAGCGGCACCATCAACACTCCCTGGTCCTACAAGACCGGAAGCCACATCTACAGCTGGGGCACCACCGAGGCGTGGATCGTCCAGGCCGGCCAGACCGCCACCCGCACAGCGACCTCCACCGGTACCCGCACGGTCAAGCAGACCACCACGTACGACACCACGTACGGCATGCCCATCACCGTGGAGGACAGCGGCGACGCCGCCATGAGCGGTGACGAATCGTGCGTGCGCACCACCTACGCCCGCAACACCTCCGCGTGGCTGGTGAACCGCGTCTCGCGTACCGAGACCTACTCGGTCGCCTGCGCAACCGTCCCCGCCATTCCGGGTGACGTCGTCTCCGACGTCACCACCGCCTATGACGGCCAGCCGGTCGGGACGGCACCCACCAAGGGCGACATCACCGCCTCCTACCGTGTCGCCAGCTACAGCGACGTTGACGGCACGCCCATCTACCAGCAGGTCTCCAGCTCCACCTACGACAAGCTGGGCCGCCCGATCACCGCGACCAACGCCCAGGGCCGCACGGTCAAGACAGCCTACGTTCCCGACGACACCGGGTACGGGCCGCTGACGTCCAAGACGTCCACCGACCCCAAGCTCTACACCTCGACCACGCAGGTAGACCCGGCCTGGGGCACGGCCACCAAGACCACCGATGCCAACGGCAACGTCACCGAGTGGGCCTTCGACGCCCTCGGCCGGCTCAAGTCGGTGTGGAAGCCTGACCGCTCCCGCACCCTCAACGACGCAGCCAGCATCGTCTACACCTACAGCATCAACAACACCAAGGAGACCTGGGTCCGCACCGACACCCTCAAGGCCGACGGGCAGACCTACAACAGCTCCTACGAAATCTTCGACAGCCTGCTGCGCTCCCGCCAAAAGCAGGTGCCCGCGCCCAACGGCGGCCGGGTCATCTCCGAAACTCTCTACGACGACCGTGGCCTCGCTTACATCACCAACGACCAGGTCCACGACAACAACCCGCCATCCGGCGTCCTGGCCAACACCTATCCCGGCTCCGTCCCCGCCTCTACCGAGACGGTCTTCGACGCCGCCGGCCGCGCGACCGAATCAATCTTCCGGGTCTATGACCAGGAGAAGTGGCGCACCAAGACCGACCAGCTAGGTGACCGCACCGCGTTCACCGCCGCCGCAGGCGGCACCGGCACCGTAACGTTCACCGACGCCCGCGGCCGGGTCACCGAACGCCGCGAGTACAACGGCCCCGTGCCCACCGGCACCGAGTACACCCGCACCCTGTACGAGTACACCCACGGCGGCCAGGTCAAGAAGATGACCGGCCCGGACGGCGCCGTGTGGACTTACGGCTACGACCTGCGGGGCCGGATGACCACCTCCACCGACCCGGACAAGGGCCGCACCGATACCACCTACAACGACATCGACCAGCCTCTGACGGTCACGACCACCCGCAACGGCATCACGCGCACTCTGATCACCGACTACGACGAGCTCGGCCGCAAGATAGGCACCTGGGACGGAGTTCAGGACAGCACCCACCAGCTGACCAAGTTCACCTACGACAGCCTGGCCAAGGGACAGCCCACCGCTGCCATCCGCTACGTCGGCGGCACCACCGGCAAGATCTACTCCCAGGTCGTCACCGGCTACGACGCGCTCGGCCGCCCCAAGGGCACCAAAACCGTCATCGCCGCCACCGACCCGCTGGTCATCGCCGGCGCACCCCAGACCTTCACCACCTCCACCGTCTACAACATCGACGGCACCATCCAGTCCACCTCGATGCCCGCGCTGGCCGGCCTGCCCGCAGAGAGCGTCCACAACACCTACAACAACCTCGGCATGCTCACCG
>NZ_JALLGL010000224.1 GCF_023072675.1 Streptomyces sp. XM83C | reverse complement strand
GCAAGAACTACCGCTACTCCACCAACCACCAGGTCGTCATCGACGCCGACACCCGCCTCGTGGTCGCCGTCGGCAAGCCGCTGCCCGGCAACCGCAACGACTGCCGGGCCTGGCAGGAGTCCGGCGCCAAGGCCGCCGTCGGCACCACCCCCACGGTGATCGCCGACGGCGGGTACCGGGGCACCGGCCTGACCATCCCGCACTACCGCCGGCACCAGGACGAGGAACTGCCGGCCTGGAAGGAGGAGCACAACGCCTCCCACCGCAAGGTCCGCGCCCGCGTCGAGCACACCTTCGCCCGCATGAAGAGCTGGAAGATCCTCCGCGACTGCCGCCTCAAAGGCGACGGCGTCCACCACGCCATGCTCGGCATCGCCCGCCTGCACAACCTCACCCTCACCGGATGACAGGCAAACGAGCAGGTCAGCCTGCATGCCTCAGATCATTTACGGGACAACCTCTAGGTGTGGTAAACACCGCACTGCCGCCTCGGGGAGGCACCACTACGCTACGGATGAGTAACCGTCCCCCCTTTTGAGCAGGCAGGGAGCCGCATCCCGATGTCCGAGCCGGAAGAGATCGACATTCATACGACCGCGGGCAAGCTCGCGGATCTCCAGCGCCGCATCGAGGAGGCGACACACGCCGGCTCCGCCCGCGCCGTGGAAAAGCAGCACGCCAAGGGCAAGCTGACGGCGCGTGAGCGGATCGACCTGCTGCTGGACGAGGGGTCCTTCGTCGAACTGGACGAGTTCGCCCGGCACCGTTCGACGAATTTCGGGCTGGAGAAGAACCGCCCGTACGGGGACGGTGTCGTCACCGGTTACGGCACGGTCGACGGCCGTCCGGTGGCGGTTTTCTCGCAGGACTTCACCGTTTTCGGCGGTGCGCTCGGCGAGGTCTACGGCCAGAAGATCGTCAAGGTGATGGACTTCGCGCTGAAGACGGGCTGCCCGGTCATCGGCATCAACGACTCCGGCGGCGCCCGTATCCAGGAGGGTGTGGCGTCGCTCGGCGCGTACGGCGAGATCTTCCGCCGCAACACGCACGCCTCGGGTGTGATCCCGCAGATCTCGCTGATCGTCGGCCCGTGCGCGGGCGGCGCGGTGTACTCGCCCGCGATCACCGACTTCACGGTGATGGTCGACCGGACCAGCCACATGTTCATCACCGGCCCTGATGTGATCAAGACGGTCACCGGTGAGGACGTCGGCTTCGAGGAGCTGGGCGGTGCGCGCGCCCACAACACCACCTCGGGTGTCGCCCACCACATGGCCGGCGACGAGAAGGACGCTATCGAGTACGTCAAGCAGCTGCTGTCGTACCTGCCGTCGAACAACCTGTCGGAGCCGCCGGTCTTCGCGGAGGAGGCCGACCTCACGGTCACCGACGAGGACCGCGAGCTGGACACGATCATCCCGGACAGCGCGAACCAGCCGTACGACATGCACACGGTGATCGAGCATGTCCTGGACGACGCCGAGTTCTTCGAGACGCAGGCGTTGTTCGCGCCGAACATCCTCACCGGTTTCGGCCGGGTCGAGGGGCACCCGGTGGGTGTGGTCGCCAACCAGCCGATGCAGTTCGCCGGCTGTCTGGACATCGCCGCCTCGGAGAAGGCCGCGCGCTTCGTGCGTACGTGCGACGCGTTCAACATCCCGGTGCTGACCTTCGTGGACGTGCCGGGCTTCCTGCCGGGCGTCGGCCAGGAGCACGAGGGCATCATCCGCCGCGGCGCCAAGCTGATCTACGCGTATGCGGAGGCGACCGTTCCGCTGATCACCGTGATCACCCGGAAGGCGTTCGGCGGCGCGTACGACGTCATGGGCTCCAAGCATCTCGGTGCCGACCTGAACCTGGCCTGGCCGACCGCGCAGATCGCGGTGATGGGCGCGCAGGGCGCGGTGAACATCCTGCACCGGCGCACGATCGCCGAGGCCGAGGCGAACGGCGAGGACCTGGAGGCGGTGCGGGCGCGGCTGATCCAGGAGTACGAGGACACCCTCCTCAACCCGTACGTCGCGGCCGAGCGCGGCTACATCGACGCCGTGGTCATGCCGTCCGAGACCCGCCGGCACATCGTGCGCGGGCTGCGGCAGCTGCGTACGAAGCGGGAATCCCTGCCTCCGAAGAAGCACGGCAACATCCCCCTGTAAGGAGCCGCTGTGACGATCAAGGTCGTACGGGGAAACCCGACACCGGAGGAGCTGGCCGCCGCTCTGGCGGTGGTCAGGGCCCGCGCCGCGGCAGCCGCCTCGCTGCCGTCGGGCGCGGACACCCCGAAGGACGCGTGGAACGACCCGGCGCGCATCGCGGGCCGGCGGCTTCCCCTGCCCGGCCGCGCGGCCTGGGCCAGGACGTACTGGCCCGGCTGAGCCCCACCGGGTTCGGCCGAGCCGAGCCCCATCGCCCCCCGGGCGCCTGGGGACCGTGCCCCGGGGACGGTGCGGGGCGCCAAGTTGAGTACGCGTACTCAGGCGCCCCGCCACCGCCCGGCCGCACGCTGGAGGCATGCTGTGGTCCGACCCCGAGAACGAGCCGCCGGAAGAACTGCGCGAGATGCAGGAGAAGCTTCGGCGGCTGGGTCTGCTCATGGCCGTCGCCATGCTGCTGGCGATGCTCGTCCTGGGCCTGCGCTGACCGGCGCCCGGGACGGAGGTGAGGCGCCCCTGCCGGGTGACTAACCTGACGGCATGACCGCTCAGCGCAGGCGACTCGTGCTCGCCTCCCAGTCCCCGGCCCGGCTCGCCCTGCTCCGCCAGGCGGGCCTCGACCCCGAGGTGATCGTCAGCGGGGTCGACGAGGACGCCGTCTCCGCTCCCACCCCGGCCGATCTCGCCCTCGCCCTCGCCGAGGCCAAGGCCTCCGTCGTGGCCGCGAAGCCCGAGCTGAAGGGCGCCCTGGTGATCGGCTGCGACTCGGTGCTCGACCTGGACGGCGAGCCCCTCGGCAAGCCGGCCGACGCCGAGGAGGCCATCGCCCGCTGGAAGGCGATGCGCGGACGGGCCGGCACGCTCCAGACGGGCCACTGTGTGTACGACACGGTCAGCGGCCGGTACGCCTCCGGCATCGCCTCCACCGTCGTCCGCTTCGGCGACCCCACCGACGAGGAGATCGCCGCGTACGTCGCCACCGGCGAGCCGCTCTACGTCGCCGGCGCTTTCACCCTGGACGGCCGCTCGGCGCCGTTCATCGACGGCATCGACGGGGACCACGGCAATGTGATCGGGCTGAGCCTGCCCCTGCTGCGCCGGCTGCTGCGGGAGCTGGGGGTCGGCATCACGGAGCTGTGGACGCCGGTGGAGGACGCCTGAGCCACCGGTGCGGCTGCGGGGCGTGGGACGCCTGAGCCACCGGTGCGGCTGCGGAGCGTGGGACGCCTGAGCCACCGGTGCGGCTGCGGGGCGTGGGACGCCTGAGCCACCGGTGCGGCTGCGGAGCGTGGGACGCCTGAGCTGCGGGGGCTCGCCCGCACCCGGCGGCCCGTCGCCCCCTCAGCGCCCCAGCGCCGCCTCGGGCTCCCGCCGCCCGTCGCGCTGCGCGGGCACCCCGCCGGGGGCCGTCGGCGTGCCGCCCGCCGGGGTCTCGCCGCCCGCCGGCGCCCCGGCGTCGGCGGGCGCCGTGCCGTCCGGCCGCGCGCTGCCCGTCTCCGGCTCCGCGGGGCCGTTCCCGGCGGCGCCCGGCGCGCCCGCGCCCTCCTGGCCGTCGTACGTCATCAGCAGCAGCACGATCAGCGCCAGCATCACCACCATGAACACGAACGCGGTCCAGCCGATCAGCCCCCAGGCGAGCGCGCCGAGCAGGGCGTGCACGACCGCCGCGCTGATCAGCAGGATGCGGCCGAAGAGCCCGGGGGCGCGGTCGCGGACGGCGACCAGCAGGGCGGCCACCGCGCACAGCGCGAAGTAGAGGCCGAAGACGACCGCCCCCGCCTTCGAGGACGTCTCCATGACGTCCGGGTCGACACCGGCGAGCGACATCTGCTGCCGGTCCGCGACCATGCCGAGGAACCAGTTGACGGCGGCGATCCCGAGCGCCTCGGCGAAGAGAAGCACCGTCACGACCCACGCCACCGGTCTGCGCACCACGCTCTCCACCCACTTCCGACCGCGGCATCGGCGCGGCTGTAGTCACCCCGAGTACGTTCGCGACAGCGCGAACGCTACTAACGGGTAAAGCAGGGGACAAGAGCTGTGCCGCGGGCAAAGAATCATTGGGCCATTCGTAGGGACTCCACAAAGAATCCGAGTGGCCCCGCACACGCCCTCACAGAGACCTTGACCACATGGGAGGGCTAGGGTTTTCCGGAGGAGTCCTGCGTACCGAGGTGCGACAAGGGATTTCGCGGGTCGAGCGTGCCCCGCATCACGCTCCGTGTGGGCAAGCTCACCATTGGGGACGGGTCGAAGTGCCGTGTCGGCAGTCCCTAAACTCGGCTTGTTTCAAGGAGGGAGCCTCAATCGTGCGCAAGGTGCTCATCGCCAACCGTGGCGAAATCGCTGTCCGCGTGGCCCGGGCCTGCCGGGACGCCGGGATCGCGAGCGTGGCCGTCTACGCCGACCCGGACCGGGACGCTCTGCATGTCCGCGCCGCGGATGAGGCGTTCGCCCTGGGCGGTGACACCCCGGCCACCAGCTATCTCGTCATCGACAAGATCCTGAACGCGGCGAAGGAGTCCGGCGCTGACGCGATCCACCCGGGTTACGGCTTCCTCTCCGAGAACGCGGACTTCGCCCAGGCGGTCATCGACGCCGGGCTGATCTGGATCGGCCCGCCCCCGCAGGCCATCCGCGACCTGGGTGACAAGGTCGCCGCCCGTCATATCGCGCAGCGCGCGGGCGCTCCCCTCGTCGCGGGTACGCCGGACCCGGTGTCCGGCGCGGACGAGGTCGTCGCCTTCGCGGAGGAGCACGGCCTGCCCATCGCGATCAAGGCCGCGTTCGGCGGTGGCGGGCGCGGTCTGAAGGTGGCCCGCACGCTGGAAGAGGTGCCGGAGCTGTACGAGTCCGCGGTGCGCGAGGCGGTCGCCGCCTTCGGCCGCGGCGAATGCTTCGTCGAGCGGTACCTGGACAAGCCCCGGCATGTGGAGACGCAGTGCCTGGCGGACCGGCACGGCAACGTGGTCGTCGTATCGACGCGTGACTGCTCGCTCCAGCGCCGGCACCAGAAGCTGGTCGAGGAGGCGCCGGCGCCGTTCCTGACGGACGAGCAGACCGCCGAGCTGTACCGGGCGTCGAAGGCCATCCTGAAGGAGGCCGGGTACGTCGGTGCGGGCACGGTCGAGTTCCTCGTCGGCAACGACGGCACGATCTCCTTCCTCGAGGTCAACACGCGTCTTCAGGTGGAGCACCCGGTGACCGAGGAGGTCGCCGGTGTCGACCTGGTGCGGGAGATGTTCCGCATCGCCGACGGCGAGGAGCTGGGCTACGACGACCCGCCGCTGCGCGGCCACTCCTTCGAGTTCCGCATCAACGGCGAGGACCCGGGCCGCAACTTCCTGCCCGCGCCCGGCACGGTCACCAAGTTCGCCGCGCCGTCGGGTCCGGGCGTGCGCCTGGACGCGGGTGTGGAGACCGGCAGTGTCATCGGCCCGGCCTGGGACTCGCTGCTGGCCAAGCTGATCGTGACGGGCCGTACCCGCAAGGAGGCGCTCCAGCGCGCCGCCCGCGCCCTGGAGGAGTTCCAGGTCGAGGGCATGGCGACGGCGATCCCGTTCCACCGCGCGGTGGTCAAGGACCCGGCGTTCGCGCCGGAGGTGCACGGCTCCGACGCCCCGTTCACGGTGCACACGCGCTGGATCGAGACGGAGTTCGTCAACGAGATCAAGCCGTTCGCGGCGCCGGCCGACGCCGACAGCGAGGACGAGGCGGGCCGTGAGACCGTCGTCGTCGAGGTCGGCGGCAAGCGGCTGGAGGTGTCCCTGCCGGCGTCGCTCGGGATGAGCCTGGCCCGTACGGGTCTGGCTGCGGGCGCCAAGCCGAAGCGCCGCGCCGCGAAGAAGTCCGGCCCGGTCGCCTCGGGTGACACGCTCGCCTCCCCGATGCAGGGCACCATCGTGAAGGTCGCCGTGGAGGAGGGCCAGGAGGTCAAGGAGGGCGACCTGGTCGTCGTCCTGGAGGCCATGAAGATGGAGCAGCCGCTGAACGCGCACAAGGCGGGCACCATCAAGGGCCTGTCCGCGGAGGTCGGCGCGTCCGTCACGTCGGGCGCCGCGATCTGCGAGATCAAGGACTGACCGCCGCCCGACACAGCGGTTCCCGTTCCCCGTTCCCGGTTCGCCGGGTGCGGGGAACGCGCGTATCAGGCCCGGGGCGGCCTGCCCGCTTTCTTCGTACGACGCCTGGGGCGGCCCCGGGCCGGGCGTCGCGGCCGGCCCGGTACGGCAGACTCAGCGGCGCCGGAGGTCGGCCACCCTGGCCGCGCGCTCGGTGGCGGCGGACTGCTCACCGAAGGCGTTCGCGGCCCGCAGCGGCACCTGGCGGCGCGGCGCGGGAAGCGGCACGTCCCGGCGCTGCTGCCGGCGCGCCGGGACGTCGTCACCCCCCTGGTTCCCGTTCGCCCCGGCCACGGCGATCTGCACCCCCTGGTCTGCGAGGGCCTGGAGTTCGGTGGCGGCGCGGTCGTCGTGGGCGGGCGGCTCGTCGGTGACGAGGCGGGTGATGAGGTCGGTGGGCACCGTCTGGAACATGGTGTCCGTGCCGAGCTTGGTGTGGTCGGCGAGGACCACGACCTCGGCGGCGGCCTGGACGAGGGCCCGGTCGACGGAGGCCGAGAGCATGTTCGAGGTGGACAGCCCGCGTTCGGCGGTCAGTCCGCTGCCCGACAGGAAGGCCCTCGACACCCTCAGCCCCTGAAGCGACTGCTCGGCCCCGCTGCCGACGAGCGCGTAGTTGGAGCCGCGCAGCGTGCCGCCGGTCATCACCACCTCCACCCGGTTGGCGTGGGCCAGGGCCTGGGCGACCAACAGGGAGTTGGTGACGACGGTCAGACCGGGCACCCGGGCGAGCCGGCGGGCCAGCTCCTGGGTGGTGGTGCCGGCGCCGACGACGATGGCCTCGCCCTCTTCGACGAAACCGGCGGCGAGGTCGGCGATGGCCGTCTTCTCGGCGGTCGCGAGATGGGATTTCTGCGGGAAGCCGGACTCCCGGGTGAAGCCACCCGGCAGTACCGCACCGCCGTGCCGGCGGTCGAGGAGTCCTTCGGCCTCCAGTGCACGCACGTCCCGCCGTACGGTCACTTCGGAGGTCTGGACGACGCGGGCGAGTTCACGGAGCGACACGGCACCGTTCGCTCGCACCATTTCGAGGATCAATTGGCGACGTTCTGCAGCGAACACGAAACTGACAGTAACGCGGGCGACCGTCTGGTTTCAGCAGTATGCGCCGATTAAACGAAGTTGTTCGCACAGGACAGCGGAAGGTGGTATAAGGCCTATCCGTGCCGCCTATGCCATCCGCATGATCGGGGCCCGGGCCCTCACGGGCCCTTCCGGGCACGACGAAACGGCTCCCCGCCCGGAAGGGCCCGTGAGGGCCCGGAAGGACGAGGAGCCGGCCGTACGGTCGCGCGTGCGGACGGGGAAGGTGCTACGCCTCCGAGGCGGTCTTGCGGGTGTGCAGCTGCCGGGCCACCTCGGCGATGGAGCCGGACAGCGACGGGTAGACCGTGAACGCGTTGGCGATCTGCTCGACGGTCAGATTGTTGTCGACCGCGATCGAGATCGGGTGGATGAGTTCCGAGGCGCGCGGCGCGACGACCACACCGCCGACGACGATCCCGGTGCCCGGACGACAGAAGATCTTGACGAAGCCGTCCCGGATGCCCTGCATCTTGGCGCGCGGGTTGCGCAGCAGCGGCAGCTTCACCGCACGGGCGTCGATCTTGCCCGCGTCCACGTCGGCCTGCGTGTAGCCGACGGTGGCGATCTCGGGGTCGGTGAAGACGTTGGAGGAGACCGTCTTCAGATTGAGCGGGGCCACCGCGTCGCCGAGGAAGTGGTACATGGCGATACGTCCCTGCATCGCGGCGACGGACGCGAGCGCGAACACGCCGGTCACGTCACCGGCCGCGTACACACCGGGCGCGGTCGTACGGGACACCTTGTCGGTCCAGATGTGCCCGGACTCGCGCAGCTTGACACCGGCCTCCTCCAGGCCGAGGCCCGCGCTGTTCGGGATGGCGCCGACCGCCATCAGACAATGCGTGCCGGAGATGACCCGGCCGTCGGCGAGCGTCACCTCGACGCGGTCGCCGACCCGCTTCGCGGACTGGGCGCGGGAACGCGCCATGACGTTCATGCCGCGCCGGCGGAACACGTCCTCCAGGACGGCGGCGGCGTCCGGGTCCTCACCCGGCAGCACGCGGTCACGGGACGACACGAGCGTCACCCGGGACCCGAGCGCCTGGTACGCGCCCGCGAACTCGGCGCCGGTCACACCGGAGCCGACCACGATCAGCTCTTCCGGCAGCTCGGTGAGGTCGTAGACCTGCGTCCAGTTCAGGATGCGCTCGCCGTCCGGCTGGGCGTCGGGCAGCTCGCGCGGGTGGCCGCCGGTGGCGATCAGCACGGCGTCGGCGGTCAGCGTCTCCTCGGAGCCGTCGGCGGCGGTGACGACGACTTTGCGGGAACCGTCCAGGGCCTGCATGCCGTCCAGCCGGCCCCGGCCGCGCAGCACACGGGCGCCTGCGCGGGTCACGGAGGCGGTGATGTCGTGCGACTGGGCGAGCGCGAGCCGCTTCACACGCCGGTTGACCTTGCCCAGGTCGACGCCGACGACACGGGCGGCCTGCTCCAGGGGCGGGGTGTCGTCGGCGACGATGATGCCCAGCTCCTCGTACGACGAGTCGAACGTGGTCATCACCTCGGCCGTCGCGATGAGGGTCTTCGACGGCACGCAGTCGGTCAGCACCGACGCGCCGCCGAGGCCGTCGCAGTCGACGACGGTCACCTCCGCGCCGAGCTGGGCGGCCACCAGGGCCGCTTCATATCCGCCGGGTCCGCCACCGATGATCACGATCCGAGTCACGTACCCCATTGTCCCGCACCGTCCGGCGTGGTACCGCCCGGGGGCGCCGGACGTGCCGTGTCCGTGACAAACGGGGTCTCCGGGGGCGGGGGCGGTGTGAGGGGCTGCCGTAGGCTTCCCGCATGTCGCTCTACGCCGCGTACGCCGGCAACCTCGACGCGCGGCTCATGTCCCGCCGCGCCCCGCACTCGCCGCTGCGCGCCACCGGCTGGCTGAACGGCTGGCGGCTGACGTTCGGCGGCGAGCACATGGGCTGGGAGGGCGCGCTGGCGACGATCGTCGAGGACCCGCTGTCGCAGGTGTTCGTCGCGCTGTACGACATCGCGCCGATGGACGAGGACGCGCTGGACCGCTGGGAGGGCGTCGGCCTGGACATCTACCGCCGGATACGGCTGCGGGTGCACACGCTGGACGGCGAGTCGTCGGCGTGGGCGTACGCGCTGAACGGCTACGAGGGCGGGCTGCCCTCGGCCCGCTACCTCGGGGAGATCGCCGACGCGGCGGAGTCGGCGGGGGCGCCGCACGACTACGTCATGGAACTACGGAAGCGCCCCTGCTGAGCGTGACGGTCCCCACTTCACCTGGGCCCGGTGAAAGTCCTTCGCGGTGAACCCCGCGCCCCTCTTTGCCACCGGGGTGCCGGTGACGCCGCTTGCGCGCAGTTCCCCGCGCCCCCCTTTGCCACCGGGGTGCCGGTGACGCCGCTCGTGCGCAGTTCCCCGCGCCCCCCTTTGCCACCGGGGTGCCGGTGACGCCGCTCGTGCGCAGTTCCCCGCGTCCCTTTTGGGGTGCGTGCGGTTTCGTTGTTCACCGCGGGCCGGTGGGGGCTTGGCGCGCAGTTCCCCGCGCCCCTTGATGTGGCGGGGCCATCGTTTCCACCTGCGGGCCGGTGGGGGGTTCTCGCGCAGTTCCCCGCGCCCCTTGATGTGGCGGGGCCATCGCTTTCACCTGCGGGCCGGTGGGGGCGTTCGCGCAGTTCCCCGCGCCCCTGTGGTCACCTGCGGGCCGGTGGGGGGTTCTCGCGCAGTTCCCCGCGCCCCTGATGCCTGCGGCGGCCCGTTTCGGTGGTCGGGTGGCTGGTGTAGCGCCACCTGTCCGGTGGTGGGGTCGGGGGCGCGCCGG
>NZ_JALLGL010000223.1 GCF_023072675.1 Streptomyces sp. XM83C | reverse complement strand
AGTCCCCCGCCGGGGTGCCCGGCCCATGGCACCGGCGGCCGGGTGCCGCTGTACGGGCCGGAGTTCGCGGCCGACCCGCAGGCGTACTACAGCTACCTGCGGCACTACGGCCCCACCGCCCCCGTGGAGATCGCCCCCGGCGTCGAGGCGACCCTGGTCACCGACTACCAGGCGGCCCTCCAGCTCCTGCAGGACCCCGGCTCCTTCCGCAAGGACTCCCGCCGCTGGCGCGACCTCGCCGAGGGCCGCGTCCCCGCCGACAGCCCCGTCGCGCCCGTCCTCGCCTACCGGCCGAACTGCATGTTCGCCGACGGCGCCGAACACCTCAGGCTGCGCCAGGCCGTCACCGACAGCATGGCCCGCATCGACTCGCGCCGCCTCAGCCACACCGTCGAGCAGGTCTCCGACTACCTCATCGAACAGTTCGGCGCCCGCGGCTCCGCCGACCTGCTCGGCGACTACGCCAAACAGGTGCCGCTGTTCGTCTTCAACGAACTGTTCGGCTGCCCCGCCGGCATCGGCGACCGCGTCCTGTTCGGCGTCACCAACATGTTCGACGGCATCAACGCCGAGAAGGCCATGGGCGTGATGTTCGGCGCCCTCGGCGAACTCGTCACACAGAAGCGGGCCCGGCCCGGCGACGACGTCACTTCCTGGCTGATGGCACATCAGGCACGCCTCACCGACGAGGAGATGGTCCACCAGCTCGCCCTGCTGATGGTCGCCGGCAACGAACCGCTGCGGAACCTCATCGGCAACACCCTGCACCGGCTGCTCACCCACGACGCGTACGCCCACCGCGGCGGCCTCATCGACGAGGCGCTCGACGACACGCTGTGGGAGAACCCGCCCATGCAGAACCTGGCCGCGCACTACCCGGCCGCCGACATGGAGTTCGCCGGCACCAAGCTCCAGGCCGGCGATCTGATGCTGGTCAGCTTCGCCGCCGCCAACACCGGCCCCGCCCCGGCCGAACCCCGCAAGGGCGAACGAGGCGGCCTGTGGAGCCAGTTCCTCACCTGGCTCACCAGGTGAGCCCACGGCACCGCCGGTGACACGCCGGCGGTGCCCACCGTCGCACCCGCGGACACCACGTGCCGTCCACGAGTGATTCAACTAACACGCACCAACTCTCCACGACCGCATGACCGTTCGAGAGCGGGGGTAGTCAGGAACGCGGTATTCCCTGTTGCTGACGAGGCGAAGGAGGTGCCGTGGACCCCATATCCACGTACACCACACCCAGACCGCACCCCTCGCACCCCCGAATACCCGCCCCCGCCGGCGGGTATCTTCATGCGAGCCCCGCGTCGTACGAGACCCCCGGCACCCGGGAGGTCCCCGCGACGCCGGGACTCCCCGGCACCCTCGGCGCACTCACCGCCGGACAACTCCACCGGCTGTGCACGGTCACCGGACTCGGCCCCGACGACGCCGACGACTACGCCCGTACGCTCCTCCGGGCGCTCGGCCCCGTCGCCGACCGCCCGCTGGACCTGCCGCCGGCCACCCCCACCTTCCTCTCCGACGACCACACCCCCGTCGAGTACTCCCTCTCCTTCACACCCGGAGCGTCCCCCGCCCTGCGCGTCCTGCTGGAACCAGGCTGCGGCGCAGGCAGTTTGGCCCGCAGCGGACGCGCCGGCCTCGACGCCGTACAGGAGATGGCCCGGCGCTGGAACTTCTCCACCGCCGCACTGGACGAGGTACAAGACCTGTTCCTGCCGCCCGAACCGCACGGGCCGCTCGCCCTGTGGTGCGCGCTGGAACTGCGGCCCGGCGGGGTGCCGAAGGTGAAGGTGTACCTCAACCCGGCGGCACGCGGCGCGGACCTGGCCGCCGAGACCGTACGGGAAGCCCTGGACCGGCTCGGCCACCGGCGGGCGTTCACCGCACTGCCCGACGGCGACCGGCATCTGTTCTTCGCGCTCGACCTCGGCGACTGGGACGAGCCCCGCCTCAAGGTCTACCTCGCCCACCAGGGCCTCACCGCCGACGAGGCGGGCGCACTGAACCGGACGGAGCCCGGCCCCGACCCGGAGGAGATCGGCACGTTCTTCCGGCTGGCCACCGGCACCGGCAGCGGGCGGCTCGACCGCCGGCCCGGCCAGTCCTGCCACGCCTTCACCGAGTCCGCGACCGGCCGGCCCAGCGGCTTCACCCTCTACATCCCGGTACGCGACTACGTCCGCGACGACGCCGAAGCCCTGGAGCGGGCCGTCACCGTCCTGGACCACTACGGCATGGACAGCGCCCCGCTGCTCACCGCGGTGCCCGCCCTCACCGCACGCCGCCCCGAGGACGGCACCGGCCTCGTCGCCTACCTGGGCCTCGCCCACCAGCAGGGCCGGCCGCCGCGGGTGACCGTGTATCTGTCGGCGGAGGCGTACGCGGTCCGGCCGCCCGCCGGGGCGACCGCCGCCGTGCAGCCCGCCCCCGCGCCCTGACCACAGGACCCGCCGCGCGGCTCCCGACCGCCCGGGAGCCGCGGGGGCGGTCGGGGATCAGGCCTCGCGCAGCTCCCGCAGATACGCGCCGAAGTCCACCTGGATCGACGTGCCCCGAGTGACGCCGTACCGCTCCTCGATACCGCCCAGATACGCCGCTATCTCCTTGCGCATGACGTCCGGCGCGGGCAGATCCGCCTCCCCGTCCACCAGCCGGGCCACCCAGCGGGCCTGCGCCTCGACGAGCCGCGTGATGGAGCCGTGCGGGCGGATCAGGCCCAGGTAGTACAGGCCGGGCCGGTCCGGGTCCACGATCCTGCGGTACAGCTCCACCGGGCGGTCCTCCGTCGCCGGGCAGCCCGCCGGCAGGAACGGGAACGACATCCGGAAACCGGTGCAGTAGACGACCGCGTCGGCCTCCTCCTCCGTACCGTCCTTGAACACGACCCGGTCACCGTCGTACGCCTCGATCGCCGGCCTCGGCACGACCGCGCCGTGCCGGATACGGCTGAGGATCTCGTCGGAGATGGTCACCGCCGAGGAGAACACCGGGTGGTCGGGCTCCGGCAGCCCGTAGTCGGAGATCCTTCCCCGCGCCACCAGCAGCGCCTTCTCCACCCAGGCCCGCTGCTCCGGGAAGGACATCTTCGTGAACCAGGGGGCCTCCGCGATCAGATCCACGGACAGGCCGAACAGCTGCTTGGGGATGATGTGCAGCCCGCGCCGCACCGACAGCAGGGTCCGCTCGGCGTGCCGCGACAGATCCGCCGCGATGTCCACCGCGGACGCGCCGAGCCCGACGACCACCACGCGCTGCCCGGCGAAGTCGGCGCCGTCCTGGTAGTCCATCGAGTGCAGGATCGTCCCGGTGAAGGAGCCGGCGCCCGGCGGCAGCGGATCGGGCATGTCCGGCAGGGTGTTGTGCCCCGACGCGACGATGACCTGGCTGAAGCTGCGGGTGCGCTCCGACCCTTCGGCGTCGCGGCTCACCACCGTCCAGGAGCCGTCCGCCGCCTGACGCACCGACAGCACCTCGGTACGCAGCTCGATGTGGTCCCCGAGCCCCGCCCAGTCGGCGAACGACCGCAGATACGCGGCGACATCGCTGTGCCGGGGATACAGGGGCAGCGAGTCAGGCATCGGGAAATCGGAGTAACCGGTCAGCTGCCGGGCACTGTTGAGGTGCAGAGCCCGGTAGGCGGGGCCGCGCTCACCGGCGTCCGGCTGCCGCCAGATACCGCCGACGTCCGGCGCCTTCTCCAGGCAGACGACGTCGATGCCCCGCTGCCTGAGTGCGTGTGCGGCCGCCAGTCCGGACAGGCCTGCACCGATCACGCACACACTCACGCCGACCCCCATTGTTCGAACACGGTTTCTCTATACACGGGCATTGACTGCCCACCGTGCTCTCACCTCACACCGGCACCGGAAGGCGGGGGCTGAGGCGTACGCCACTTCCGCGGCGGGGCGCGCACCGGCCGGTCGGCTACTCGGCGAGGTCCTCGTCGAACAGGGCCTCCTGCCGGCCCTGCTTCTCCCGGCGTACCCGCTGTACGCGCAGGCCCACCGTGACCGCGCTGGCCAGGCCGGCCGCCGCGAACGCGAACGGCACCATCCAGCCCCGGTCGACGGTGTGACCCATGGCGTGGTCCAGGGACAGCCTGCCCGGCCCCGCGATCGCGAGGCCCGCCGCGGTGAGGCCGAGGGACGCGGCGTACTCGTAACCGCCCTCCTGGGCGAAGAAACCGTTCGGCGTGTGCACGGACGCCGCGCCCGCCATCGCGCCGGCCGCCGCCGCGCCCGCCGCGGGGGTGGCCAGGCCGAGGGCCAGCAGCACGCCGCCGCCTGTCTCGGCGAGGCCTGCGGCCATCGCGCTCGCCCTCCCCGGGCGGTAGCCCACGGACTCCATGAACCGGCCCGTGCCTTCGATGCCGTGGCCGCCGAACCAGCCGAACAGCTTCTGCGCCCCGTGCGCGGCGAGGACGCCGCCGGCGCCGAGGCGGAGGAGGAGCAGGCCGAGGTCGCGTCGGTCGTACGTCATGGGGTCTCCTGGCGGCGCGGGGTTCCGTGGCGGGGGCTTCCGTCCCCGCACCCACGGTGGCATCGGGGGCGGGGCGGGACCGTCCCCGGAGGGCCGTTCGGGTGACCCTGTGCACCGGGGTGCCGGTGACGCCCTTGTGCGCAGTTCCCCGCGGCCCTTTGTTTGGCGGGGCCATCGTTTCCACCTGCGGGCCGGTGGGGGGCGTTCGCGCAGTTCCCCGCGCCCCTTTCGGGGTGCGTGCGGTTTCGTCGTTCACCGCGGGCCGGTGGGGGCTTGGCGCGCAGTTCCCCGCGCCCCTTCGGGGGTGCGTGCGGTTTCGTCGTTCACCGCGGGCCGGTGGGGGCTTGGCGCGCAGTTCCCCGCGCCCCTTCGGGGGTGCCTGCGGCATCGTTGTTCACCGCGGGCCGGTGGGGGGTGTTCGCGCAGTTCCCCGCGCCCCTGAAGGCCTGCGGCGGCCCCCTGGTGTGAGTGCGTGGCTGGTGTAGCGCCGGCTGTCCGGTGGTGGGGTCGGGGCCGCGCCGGGGAGTGTCCGTCCTCGGTGCGACGCCCTGCCCCTCAGATCCTTGCCCTGCGTTCTCGCCGCACGCTGCGGGCGGGCACCCCCCGACACGTCCCCTCCCCGCCGTACGCGACTGCGGCCCGCCACCGGCTCACCCAGGCCGGCTACGGTCCGCCGCGGGTGCGGGCCGCCACCGTCCCGGGCCGGGCCGGGCCGGGCTCGGGTTCCTGGCGTGGGGCGGCTCTGTGTCTCTCCACCCACTGGGCGGACCTCGAATGGCGCGCCCCCGTCCCACCCACCGGACAGGTGGCGCTACACCAGCCACCCACCCATCGAAACGGGCCGCCGCAGGCATCAGGGGCGCGGGGAACTGCGCGAACGCCCCCCACCGGCCCGCAGGTGGAAGTGATGGCCCCGCCAGACGAAGGGGCGCGGGGAACTGCGCGATCGCCCTCACCGGCCCGCAGGTGAAGACGATGGCCCCGCCAGACGAAGGGGCGCGGGGAACTGCGTGAAAGGCCCTCACCGGGCCGTAGGTGAGAAGGGGCCGTCTCCCCCGGAGGGAACGGGCAGCCGTCCCGGCGGCGGTGTGTATCCCCTGGCGGGGTCCACCCCCAACCCGGCGCGGCGGGACGGCTGCCACTCCCCCCTCGGTATGGCCTACCGGAACACCAGGGCTCCAAGTGTGAAGTTCTGGTGGAGGAAAGTTGAGCATAGGTGCTCTATCTGCCGCAATACCCCGGAAGTTCATATTCCGAATGTGAGGGGTGGACCGGCCGACGGTGCCAGGGGGCGCGGGGCACCCCCGCTCACCCGAGCCGTGGGCTCACCCCCGCCCCACATACGGCATCCCCGTCGCCAGCACCGTCGCGAACTGCACGTTGGCTTCCAACGGCAGCTCCGCCATGTGCCGTACCGTCCGCGCGACGTCGGCCACGTCCATCACCGGCTCCACGGCGACCTCGCCGTTGGCCTGCAGCACACCGGTCTGCATACGCGCCGTCATGTCGGTCGCAGCGTTGCCGATGTCGATCTGCCCGACGGCGATCCGGTACGGCCGCCCGTCCAGCGACAGCGACTTGGTGAGGCCGGTCAGCGCGTGCTTCGTCGCGGTGTACGGCGCCGAGTGCGGCCGGGGCACATGCGCCGAGATCGAGCCGTTGTTGATGATCCGGCCGCCCTGCGGGTCCTGCTCCTTCATCTGTCGGTACGCCGCCTGCGCGCACAGGAACGCCCCGTTGAGGTTGGTGTCCACCACGTGCCGCCACGCGTCGTAGGGCAGCTCCTCGACCGGCACGCCGCCCGGCCCGAACGTCCCCGCGTTGTTGAAGAGGAGGTCGACCCGGCCGAAGCGGCCGACCGTCGCCGCGAACAGCGCGTCCACGTCCTCGGGCCGGGTCACGTCCGTGCGGACGGCGAGGGAGGCGGCCTTCGGGACGAGGGCCGCCGTCTCCTCCAGGGTCTCGGTGCGGCGCCCGGCCAGGGCCACCGACCAGCCGGCGCGCAGCAGTTCGACGGCGACAGCGCGCCCGATGCCGGAGCCGGCACCGGTCACCACGGCGATCCTGGACCGGGAGCCGGACGCGGGCCGGTGCGCGGAGTCGCCGGGCTCGGGCTGAGGGTTTCGATCGGTGCTCATGCCCCCGCAGGGTAGGCGTCGTCCAGCACGTGGACCGCGCCGTTCCGCCATTCGGGCCTCCGGGGGCGGCGCGCCCCGCCTACCGGGTCTCGTCCGGGTAGCGCACGCCCACCCGCTCCCGGATCGCGTCCAGCGTGCGCATCACCGCCAGCGTGCCGTCCAGCGGCACCAGCGGGGACTCCGTCTCCCCGGCCCGCAGCGCCCGCATGACCTCCAGCGCCTCGTGCCGGTACGTCGCCCGCGGCCCGTCCGCCGGGTCCGCCGTGAACTCCTCCGGGTCACGGCCCACCCGGTGCAGCACGAACCGCTCCGGGTGGAAGAACCCCTCCGGCACGTCGATCCGCCCCTTCGTGCCGGTCACCGACGCCGTCACACCCGTACCGCCGTCGATGGAGCAGTGCACCAGCCCCAGCGCCCCGCCGTCGAAGGAGAGCAGCGCGCCCGTCTGGAGGTCCACGCCCTCCGGGGACAGCACGGCCTGCGCCGCCACCCCGGCCGGCTCACCCAGCAGCAACTGGGCGAAGGAGACCGGGTAGACACCCAGGTCGAGCAGGGCACCGCCGCCCTGCTGCGGGTCACGCAGCCGGTGCGCGGGCGGGAACGGGCCGGCGAGGCCGAAATCGGCCTGCACGGTACGGATCTCGCCGATCGCCCCGTCGTCGACGAGCGCCTTCAGCCGCCGTACCAGCGGATTGCAGTACATCCACATGGCCTCCATCAGGAAACGGCCGTGCTCGCGGGCGAGCGTGACGAGTTCCTCGGCCTGGTGGACGTTCAGCGTGAACGGCTTCTCGCACAGCACATGCCGGCCGCCCTCCAGCATCAGCCCGGCCGCCGCGCGGTGCGCCGAGTGCGGGGTGGCCACGTACACCACGTCGACGTCCTCGTCGGCCGCGAGGGACGCCCAGTCGCCGTAGGCGCGCGGAATGCCGAAGCGGTCCGCGAACGTCTTCGCCGACGCCTCGCTGCGCGACGCCACCGCCACGATCTCCGCGTCCGGCAGGTCCACCAGGTCCGCCGCGAAGGAGGCGGCGATACCGCCCGTCGCCAGCACACCCCACCGCACCGTGTCCGCCGTCATGCTCGCCCACCCTCTGTTGCGTCTTCAAGCAGTCTGTACGAGCTGAGAGCATAGGTGCCCCAACAGTCGAACAGGGAGCCGGAAAGGCAGGACCCCATGCCGGAGGGCGGCACCGATACACCGCAGCCGACGCAGACCCCGCAGCCCGCGACCACGCCCGTACCCGCACCGCGGCCGGCCGGCCCCGGCACCGGGGGCGCGCCGTCCGCCCGCGTGCCGCACGGCCGTACCGGACTGCTCGTCACCTTCGTCCTCGGCGGGCTGACCGCCACACCCCCGCTGGCGATGGACATGTATCTGCCGTCGCTGCCGGAGGTCACCCGCACCCTGCACGCCCCCGCCGCCACCGTCCAGCTCACCCTCACCGCCTGCCTGCTCGGCATGGCGCTGGGACAGCTCGTCGTCGGCCCGATGAGCGACCGTTGGGGCCGGCGCCGCCCGCTGCTCGCCGGTCTCGCCGTGTACGTCGTCGCCACCGCCCTGTGCGCCCTCGCACCCACCGTGGAGACACTCGTCGCGTTCCGGCTCGCGCAGGGCCTCGCCGGGGCCGCCGGGATCGTCATCGCCCGCGCCGTCGTCCGCGACCTGTACGACGGTGTCGCCATGGCCCGCTTCTTCTCCACCCTCATGCTGATCTCCGGCGTCGCCCCGGTCGTCGCCCCGCTCATCGGAGGGCAGATCCTGCGGGTGACGGACTGGCGGGGCGTGTTCGTCGTACTGACCGTGATCGGACTGCTCCTCGGCGCGCTCGTGTGGTTCCGGCTCCCGGAGACCCTGGAACCGGGGGAACGGCACGCGGGCGGCGTGGGGGAGGCCCTGCACGCGATGCGCCGCCTCCTCGCCGACCCGCCCTTCACCGGCTACCTCCTCGCCGGCGGGTTCGCCTTCGCCGCCCTCTTCGCCTACATCAGCGCCAGCCCCTTCGTCGTACAGGAGATCTACGGCGCCTCCCCGCAGACCTTCAGCCTGCTGTTCGGGCTGAACTCCGTCGGCCTCGTCGCCGCCGGCCAGATCAACGGCAAACTCCTCGTCGGCCGCGTCAGCCTGGAGAAAGTCCTCGCCACCGGCCTCGCCGTGATCATCCTCGCGGCGACCGCCCTGCTGCTCATGGCGACCGGCTCCCTCGGCGACGTGGGCCTCCCGCCCGTCGCCGCCGCGCTGTTCGTGCTGATGTCCGCAATGGGCATCACCATGCCCAACACCCAGTCCCTCGCCCTGCTGCGCACCCGGCACTCCGCGGGCTCCGCCTCCGCACTGCTCGGCACGGCCTCCTTCCTCATCGGCGCGATCGCCTCCCCGCTCGTCGGCATCGCCGGCGAGGACACCGCCGTCCCCATGGCCGTCGTCCAACTGGTGAGCGCACTGGTCGCACTGGCCTGCTTCATGGGAATGTGCCGTCCCTGGAACAAGCGTGCGGACGGAGAGGGAGCAGGACACTGAGCACGCCGAGACTGCGCCGGGACACACCCGAGCGCGCCGGACTCGACCCCGACGGAATGGCCCGCCTGGTACGCGAGGTCCACGAGCTGACCACCGGCCCCCGCCCCTGGGCCCCCGGCGCCGTCGTCCTCGCCGGACGCGGCCCTGTCGTCGCCGTCCACGAGGCCGCCGGACACGCCGTACGGTACGCCGCGTACGACCCCGACACCGACACCGGCATCGAACTCCCCGCGGACCGGCAAGTGCCGATGACCGTCGACACACCCTTCGACCTGGCCTCCGTCACCAAACTGTTCACCTCGGTGGCCGCCGTGCAACAGATCGAACGCGGCACCCTCGGCATCGACGCCCTCGTCGGCGCCTACCTGCCGGAGTTCACCGGCGCCGCCGAGGCGGGCGTCACCGTACGGCAACTGCTCACCCACACCTCCGGGCTGCGGCCCGAACTGCCGCTGTACGACTGCGCCGACGACACCGAACGCCTCGCCCTGCTGCGGGCCGAGGCCCCGTCCTCACCGCCCGGCACCTACCGGTACTCCGACCTGAACATGCTGCTCCTTCAGCACCTGCTGGAACGCCTCACCGACCGGCCCCTCGACGTGCTGATCCACGACGGCATCACCCGGCCCCTCGGCATGACCGCCACCTCCTTCGGGCCCCGGCCCGACGCGGCGGCCACCGAGGACCAGCGCAAACCCTGGGCCAAGGCCGACCGGGGCATGCTGCGGGGCGAGGTCCACGACGAGAACGCGTGGGCGCTCGGCGGTGTCGCCGGGCACGCGGGGCTGTTCTCCACGGCGTGGGACCTCGCGGTGTTCTGCCGCACCCTGCTCGCCGGCGGCTCCTACGGGCCCGCCCGCATCCTCGGCCCCGACTTCGTCGAACTGCTGCTGACCCCGCCGGGGCTGGGCTTCGCCGTGGACCAGCCGTGGTTCATGGGCGAGCTCGCGGGGCGGGGGGCTGCGGGGCACTGCGGCTTCACGGGGACGTCGGTCGTTCTCGACCCGGTCACCGACACGTACCTCGTCCTTCTGGCCAACGCCGTTCATCCCCGGCGGCGGGGGGCCGACAGTGGGC
>NZ_JALLGL010000222.1 GCF_023072675.1 Streptomyces sp. XM83C | reverse complement strand
AGCGCGATCGCGTCCCGCTTGAACTCCTCGGTGTACCGCTTCGTGTACTTGCTTCCCACCTGGCGCTACTTCCTCTGGAACCTCAGGTCCCAGTCTCCAGGTGTCCACGATCAAGGGGAAGCTTCACTACTGGCAATTGCGGTCCGCCGTCACCACGCGAGGAGGCGGTCGGACCGTCATCCGTGAAAGGTCCGCAGGCCAACCGGCGAGCTGAGATGCTCGCGATGTGGCTGGTTTGATCACGGCGTCGCCTTTCCAGCGGCGCGGCATTCGGCGGTGAATGCTTGGTGCCGTGCCAGGTACGGCGCAGGGTCAACGGCCGAACAGACGCGGCTCCGCCCGACGCGGGCGGGCGGAGAGCGCGGTGAGGCCGGACGTCGCCGCCGAGCATGCGGACGCTTCGGCCGGCACCGAAGCGTCACCGGCCTACCGTGCCGGTATGACCGACAGCTCGCCCGGCGGGCCCCCGCCGCACCGCCCCCGCTCGTCGTCGGCCGCGTTCGCGGCCCTGCACCACGGGGACCGGCCCCTGCTGCTGCCCAACGCCTGGGCCCACGCCTCCGCGCACGCCCTCGCCGCCGCCGGATTCCCCGCCGTCGCGACGACGAGCCTCGGTACGGCCGCCGCGGCCGGGCTGCCCGACGGCACGTCCGCGACCCGCGACGAGACACTGCGGCTGGCCCTCGCCCTCGGCGGCGGCCCCTTCCTGCTCACCGTGGACGCCGAGGACGGCTTCAGCGAAGACCCTGACGAGGTGGCCGAGTTCGCCCGGAAGTTGTGGGTGGTGGGTGTGGTCGGGGTGAACCTGGAGGACGGCCTGGGGTCGGCCCGCCGGCACGCCGCGAAGATCGCCGCGGTGAAGTCCGCCGCGCCCGGTCTGTTCGTCAACGCCCGCACCGACACCCACTGGCTCGGCGAGGGCGGCACGACGGCCGCACTGGCCCGGCTGGACGCCTACCGCGAGGCGGGCGCCGACGGTGTGTTCGTGCCCGGCGTGACCGACCCGCGCGAGATCGCCGAGCTGGTACGCCACCTCGACGTGCCGCTCAACGTCCTGTACTCCCCGGACGGCCCCGGCATCGACCGGCTCGCCGACCTCGGCGTCTCCCGGATCAGTCTCGGCTCGCTGCTGTACCGCCGGGCGCTCGGCGCCGCCCTGGACGCCGCCGCGGACATCCTGCGGGGCCGTGCGCCGACGGGCACCACACCGGCGTACGAGACGGTACGGGCGTACAGCACGCCCCGCTGAGAGCCGGGCGGGGGAAGCTCACCCCGCCTCGGGACCGTGGGTCCCGCGCGGCCAGTGGGTGAGGGCGGTGTGCAGCGCGTCCACCACCCGGTCCCAGGAACTCCCCACGTCCCGCGAGGCGTTGAAGCCGCCGCCCGCCTCCAGCGCGCAGTACCCGTGGAAGGTGCTGCGCAGCAGGCGGACGGCGTCGGTCAGGTCGGGCTCCTTCAGACCGTAGGCGCGCAGCAGCCCGTAGGTGACCTCGGTGGTGCGGCGCATCGCGGGGGAGTCGGCCGCGAGCGCCGGGTCGACATGGATCTGCGTGGCGGCGTACCGCCCGGGGTGGGTCAGCGCGTACTCCCGGTAGGCGGCGGCGAACGCGGCCAGCGCCTCCTTGCCGGACCGCCCGGCCACCGCGTCGGCGATCCGGTCGGTCATCTCGCCGCCCGCCAGCAGGGCGAGCCGCATGCGCAGCTCCTGGAGGTTGCGGACGTGCGAGTACAGGCTCGCGTCCTTCACGCCGAACCGCCGCGCCAGCGCGGAGAGGCTGACCTTGTCGAACCCCACCTCGTCGGCGAGTTCGGCGGCTGCCGCCACGAGACGGTCGACGGTGATGCCGGCACGGGCCAAGGAGAACCTCCACGAACGCTGTCAGAGGCCTCCCAGCCTAGCGATCAAGCCGGCGGTCCCTTCGCCCGTCTCGGTGCCCGTCTCACGCCCGGCCGGCGTCCAGCACCCGCCGTACGAACGCGTTGGTGAACGCGCCCGACGGGTCCAGTTCCGCCACCAGGCGCCGGAAGTCGCCGAGGCGGGGGTAGCGGGCGCGGAGCGTCTCGGCGGGGGTGGTGAACACCTTGCCCCAGTGCGGACGCGGGTCGAACGGCTCCAGCGCCTCCTCCACGGCACGCACCGCCGGCAGTACGGCCGCGGTGTCCTCCACCCAGGTGAAGTGCACCGCCACGGTGTCCCGGCCGTACGACGGGCTGAGCCACTGCCGGTCGCCGGCCACCGTCCGCACCTCGCAGGTCTGCGTCACCGGCGCCACCACGGCACGCACCCCGTCCAGCGCGCGCAGCGCCTCGGCCGCGTGACGGCGCGGCATCAGATACTCGCTCTGGAGCTCCGCCCCGCTGCTCGGGGTGAACTCGGCACGGAAGTGGGGCAGCCGCTCGTGCCAGGGCCCCGGCACACCGAACTGCTCGGTGCAGTTCTCCGGCGGCATGCCCGGCACCGGGTGCAGCGCCACCTTCGCCGGCACCGCCCACGGGAAGTCACGCAGCGGCTCGTCGGTGCGCCGCTTCAGCCACACCTGCCGGAACCCGGGGTCGCGCCAGTCGGTGAACAGGCTCACGCTGTACGCCGCCGACGCGACCTCCTCGAAGTCCCAGCCGTCCGCCGGAAGCTCCGTGAACAGATGCTGCTCCACCTCGTAGGCGGGCTCCAGGTCCAGGGTGAGGGCGGTGACGACACCCAGCGCGCCCAGCGAGGTGACCGCCCCGCCGAAACGGGCGTCGTCCCGGCCGAGGACGACGGTCGCACCGTCGGCGGTGACCAGCTCCACCTCGCGGACGGCGTCGGCGAGCGGCCCGTTGCCCACCCCGGAGCCGTGTGTGCCGGTCGCGACCGAGCCCGCCACCGAGATGTGCGGCAGCGAGGCCATGTTCGGCAGGGCGAGCCCATGACCGTGCACCCGGCGGGCCAGCTCGGCGTACCGCACCCCGCCGCCCACCCGAACCGTGCGCGCCGCCGTGTCCACGTCGACCTCGGCGGGCAGCTCCGCCAGCGACAGCAGGAGGCCCCCGGCGCCCGGCTCGGCGATCTCGTTGAAGGAGTGGCCGCTGCCCAGCACCCGTACCGCCGCCGCCCCGGCGACGAGCGTCCGCAGCTCCTCCAGGGAACGCGGCCGGTGCGCAGCCCCGGCGGTGTACGTGATGTTGCCCGCCCAGTTGGTCACGGTCATGCCGGACGCCCTCCCACACTCGCAGCCGAATTAGTAATCCGACTTAACATATCCTGTTCCGCCGCTCCGGGGGGGACCCGGCCGGGCCTCGGCCGCAGCCAGGGCATACCGTGAGGAGTCGTACGCCTGAGCCGGGAGGAGTAAGGGATGGGCAGCCGTACCGCGCTGGTCGAGGATCTGATGGAGCGCTTCCCCCATGTACCGCGGGAGGCCGTCTTCAAGGAGGACCTGCTGCGCGGCGGGGTCGCCTTCGACCCCTCGGCCCTCAGCGACAACGAGGACGGGGAGGTGAAACCGAAGTCGTACTTCATCTTCTCCTTCGACCACGGCACCCTGCCCGAACTGGGCGAGGCCGCGCTGCGCCGCCCGCCCGAGGAGATCATCCTCACCGGCGGCCCCTACGATCTGCGCCGCACCGTGGTCTCCGTCCGGGTGAACCCGTCCTCCCCGTACCGCGTCGCCGCCGACGACGAGGGCATGCTCGGGCTGTACCTCGACGGCAAGCGGATCGCCGACGTCGGCGTCCCCCCGATGCCCGAGTACTACCGGCACACCCTCTCCAACGGGAAGTCCGTCATGGAGGTCGCCCCCACCATCCAGTGGGGCTACCTGATCTACCTCACCGTCTTCCGCGTCTGCCAGTACTTCGGCGCCAAGGAGGAGTGCCAGTACTGCGACATCAACCACAACTGGCGCCAGCACAAGGCCGCCGGCCGCCCCTACACCGGCGTCAAGGACGTCGAGGAGGTCCTGGAGGCCCTGGAGATCATCGACCGGTACGACACCGCGAAGGCCTCCACCGCCTACACCCTCACCGGCGGCGCCATCACCAAGACCGTCTCCGGCCGCGACGAGGCCGACTTCTACGGCCACTACGCCAAGGCCATCGAGGAACGCTTCCCCGGCCGCTGGATCGGCAAGGTCGTCGCCCAGGCCCTGCCCAAGGCCGACGTGCAGCGGTTCAAGGACTACGGCGTGCAGATCTACCACCCCAACTACGAGGTGTGGGACGAGTACCTGTTCAAGATGTACTGCCCCGGCAAGGAGCGCTACGTCGGCCGCGACGAATGGCACAAGCGCATCCTCGACTCCGCCGACGTCTTCGGCGCCCGCAACGTCATCCCCAACTTCGTCGCCGGTGTCGAGATGGCCGAACCCTTCGGCTTCAAGACCGTCGACGAGGCCATCGCCTCCACCACCGAGGGCCTGCGCTTCTTCATGTCGCACGGCATCACGCCCCGCTTCACCACCTGGTGCCCCGAGCCCACCACCCCGCTCGGCAAGGCCAACCCGCAGGGCGCGCCCCTCGAGTACCACATCCGGCTCCTCCAGGCCTACCGGCAGACCATGGAGGACTTCGGCCTGTCCTCGCCCCCCGGCTACGGCCCGCCCGGCCCCGGCCGCGCCGTGTTCTCCGTCAGCTCCTTCATGGACAGCCTCCCCGCGGAGGAACCCGCCCCCGCCGCCCGCTGAACACACCGTCGCCCACTGAACACACCGGGGCCCGCGCCCGTACCGTCCGTCGGTACGGTCGCGGGCCCCGTATCTGAACAGCGCGCTTGTCAGTTGTGCGGGAAGCGTGAAAGGCTCGGCCACCGCCCCGCGAGGTACGCTCAACTCCAGTGCAGGGAAGACCGGTTGACCTCGCCCGTGTGGATGCAGGAGACGCATGCCCGACCTGCCGACCGCCCAGGACGCCTCCGAGGCCGCGCAGTTCACCGAGTGCTGGGACGCCGTCCTCTCCTACGCCGACCTGTGCACGGCCGGTACCGCCGCGGCGCCCACGCTGGCCCGCGAGGCCTTCGCCCGCGGCCTGCGCCAGGTCCGCGACGCCGAGGCCGTCACCCGCCGCGCCCCAGGCCGCCGCACCGCCCGGCTGCCACGCATCCCGCTGCTGCTCACCGCCGTCCGCGACACCGCCGCCGACTGGGAGGCCACAGGACGCGGCCACGACCTCGACCCCGACCTCCGGCTGTGGCTGAACTCCCCCCAGGCCGGCCGGCACACCGGCCGCCGCGCCCTCGCCCTGCGCGCACTGCGCGACCTCCAGGAGGCCGACGCCGAACTGCTGTGGCTCGCCGAGGTGGAGGCCCTGCCGCTGCGCGCCCTCGCCCGCCGCTTCGGCCTGGACCCGGCCGCCGCCGCCGAGGAACTCGACCATGTCCGCGTCCTGTTCCGCGACCGCTGCCGCCGCGCCCACCTCGACGCCCCGCTCGACATCGAGTGCCGCCGCTACGCCCACCTCCTCGACGCGGTGACCCGCCGCCCCGGCATCGACACCCCCGACGACCTGTCCCGGCACCTCGCCGTCTGCCCCGACTGCGCCGAGGCCGTCGCCTGCCTGCGCCTGCACGGCGGCACCCTCCCCGCCGCCCTCGCCGGCGGCGTCCTCGGCTGGGGCGGCCTCGCCTATCTGGAACGCCGCCGCAGGGCCGTCGAGGTCCGCGCCGGCGCCTCCCAGGCCGAGCAGCCCGCCGAACCCGACCGCACCCGCCGTACCCGAGGCGGCCTCCTCGCCGCCACCGGCGTCGTCTCGCTGCTCGCCCTCGCCGTCACCCTGATCCCGCTCGGCTCCGACGGCGACACCGCGGGCGCCCGCACCGCCGACCCCGGCCGCCTGCACGGTCCACTACAGCATCACCAACCAGTGGCCCGACGGCTTCCAGGCCGCCGTCACCGTCACCACCGCCGACGCCCTCACCGACTGGCACGTCGACTGGTCCTTCCGCGACGGCCAGCGCATCACCCAGATGTGGAACGCCCAGGCCACCCAGAGCGGCCCCCACGTCACCGCCGACGCCGCCGACTTCGACCGCACCGTCTCGGCCGGCGGCACCCTCTCCTTCGGTTTCCTCGCCACCTGGACCGACCGCAACACCCACCCGTACGGCTTCACACTCAACGGGCGGGCCTGCGCCACGAGGTGACACGGGCCTGCCCGCACCACGAGATGACAGCGGGGTGGGGGATCAGCCTGAGGATGCGCATCGGGGAAACGCGTCCCCCGCACCCCCGAAAATCACTCGCGCACCCTCCGACCCGGCCACTAAGGTCGATTCCGTCGCCCCGGCACCCCGCCGAGGGCCTGAGTCGCCGTGTGCGCGCAAGGAGGTGTCGACCGATGGCTGTCGTTGCGATGAGCGCTGCTCCGAACCGGTCCGTCAAGTCCACCTCCGTGCTCCCCGGCTGATCTCACCTCACTCTTCCCGCGTCCACGCGCGGCGCCGGGGGCACCCCATGTGAAGGGTCCACCCCCCGTTGTCTTCCTCTCTGCTTTCCTCCTCGGCTTCGTCACGTCCGCTCACCCGATACGGCTGGGACGCGAGCTGGGAGTCGGAATTCGCCCCCTACCAGCAGCAGGGCCTCCTGCCCGGACGCGTGATCCGCGTCGACCGCGGCCAGTGCGACGTCGTCACCGACGGCGGCGTGCTGCGCGCCGACACCGCGTTCGTCACCCCGCACGACCCGATGCGCGTCGTGTGCACCGGCGACTGGGTCGCCGTCGAACCCGGCGGCAACCCTCGCTACGTACGGGCGTATCTGCCGCGCCGCACCGCCTTCGTGCGCTCCACCTCCTCCAAGCGGTCCGAGGGACAGATCCTCGCCGCCAACGTCGACCACGCCGTCGTGGCCGTCTCCCTCGGCGTCGAACTCGACCTCGCCCGCATCGAACGGTTCCTCGCACTCGCCTGGGAGTCCGGGGCGCAGCCGGTCGTGGTGCTCACCAAGGCCGACCTCGTCCCCGACGAGACGACGCTGTCGTACCTCGTCCAGGACGTCGAGACCACCGCCCCCGGCGTGCCCGTCCTCCCCGTGAGCGCCGCGCACGGCGAGGGACTGGACGTGGTCGCGGCGGTCGTCTCCGGCGGCACGTCCGTGCTGCTCGGCCAGTCCGGCGCGGGCAAGTCCACCCTCGCCAACGCGCTCCTCGGCGAGGACGCCATGGCCGTGCAGGCGACACGCGACGTCGACGGCAAGGGCCGGCACACCACCACCACACGGAACCTGCTCCTGCTGCCCGGCGGAGGCGTCCTCATCGACACGCCCGGGCTGCGCGGCGTCGGTCTGTGGGACGCGGAGACCGGCGTCGGCCAGGTCTTCGCGGAGATCGAGGAACTGGCCGCCGACTGCCGCTTCCACGACTGCGCCCACGACGCCGAGCCGGGCTGCGCCGTGCGCGCCGCCATCGACAGCGGCGAGCTTCCCGTACGACGCCTGGAGAGCTACCGCAAGCTGATGCGGGAGAACCAGCGCATCGTCGCCAAGACCGACGCCCGGCTCCGCGCCGAACTGCGCCGGGACTGGAAACGCAAGGGCGCGGAGGGCCGGGCCGCCATGGAGGCCAAGCGCGGCCGGCTGCGCTGAGCGGTCGCCCCGGCGGTACGACGGTTGGGGGTGCCGCCCGCAGCACGACCGCCGGTGGGCGGCACCCGTACCGCGACCGCGGGTGATCGGGGCGCGTGACGGCCGCCGCCGAGCGGTCCGCGCAACGACCGCCGGTGGGCGAGGGGTGCCTGTACGGGCGCCCCCGCTCGCCGCTGCCCCCGCTCACCGCCACCCCGGCCCACCGTCACGTCCGAATCCCGCCAGTCCGGGCCCGGCCGACCCCGCACACTGGAAGGCGTGATGGACGAGGAGACCAGGTACGAGGCCGTGCGCAGCCGAGACGGCCGGTTCGACGGCGTGTTCTTCTTCGCCGTCGAGACGACCGGCATCTACTGCCGGCCCAGCTGCCCCGCCGTCCCGCCGAAACGGCACAACGTGCGGTTCTTCGCGACGGCGGCAGCGGCCCAGCGCAGCGGGTTCCGCGCCTGCCGGCGGTGCCGGCCGGACGCCGTGCCCGGGTCGGCCGAGTGGAACGTACGCGCCGATGTCGTCGGGCGGGCCATGAGGCTCATCGGCGACGGAGTCGTCGACCGGGAAGGCGTCGCCGGCCTGGCCGCCCGGCTCGGCTACAGCCGCCGTCAGGTGCAGCGGCAGCTCACCGCCGAACTGGGCGCCGGACCGGTCGCCCTGGCCCGCGCCCAGCGCGCCCACACCGCGCGTGTCCTGCTCCAGACCACCGACCTGCCCGTCACCGACATCGCGTTCGCGGCCGGGTTCGCCAGCATCCGCCAGTTCAACGACACGGTACGGGCCGTGTACGACCGGACCCCCAGCCGGCTGCGCGCCGACGCCCCCCGAGGCCGCCGCTCCGGCACCCCCGGCGCCGGCATCCCACTGCGGCTCGCCCACCGGGGGCCGTACCCGACCGGTCCCGTCTTCGACCAGCTGACGCGGGAGGCCGTACCCGGCGTGGAGGAAGTGGCCGGCCCGCCCGGCCGGCGCGTCTACCGGCGCACCCTGCGGCTGCCCTACGGCACCGGCATCGTCGCCGTCGACGAACGCCCCCGCACGGCCCGCCCCGGCGGCGCCGCCCACCCCGGCGGCTGGCTCCAGGCGCGGCTGCACCTCACCGACCCGCGCGACCTCACCACCGCCGTGCAGCGGCTGCGCCGCCTGTTCGACCTGGACGCCGACCCGTACGCCGTGGACGAACGCCTCGCCGCCGACCCCCGCCTCGCGCCCCTCGTCGCCGCCCGCCCCGGGCTGCGCGTGCCGGGCGCAGCCGACGCCGAGGAGTACGCCGTCCGCGCCCTCACCGGCACCGCCGAGGCCGCACGGCTCGTCCAGCGGTACGGCAAGACCCTCGACGCGCCCTGCGGCACCCTCACCCACCTCTTCCCCGAGCCGGGCGTCCTCGCCGAGGCCGCGCCCGGCGGCCCCCTCGGCGCGCTCACCGCCGCCCTCGCCGACGGCGCCGTACGCCTCGACCCGGGCGCCGACCGCGACACCGCCCAGCAGGCCCTGCTCGCCCTGCCCGGCGTCGACGCCACGACCGCCGCCGCGATCCGCGCCCGCGCCCTCGGCGACCCCGACGTCGCGCCGCCCGGCACCGACCTGCCCGACACCTGGCGCCCCTGGCGCACCTACGCCGTACACCACCTGCATGTCGCAGGGGACTGGAGCCCCGTATGACCGGCCCGATCCGCTACACCGAGACGCCGAGCCCGCTCGGCACCCTGCTGCTGACCGCCGACCCCGACGGCTCGCTGACCTCCCTGTCCGTGCCCGGGCAGCGCGGCGGGCGCACCGCCGGCGCCGACTGGGTGCGCGACCCCGCGCTGTTCCGGGACGCCGAGGAACAGCTCGCCGCCTACTTCGCCGGCGACCTGAAAGAGTTCCGGCTGCGGCTGCGCCCCCACGGCACCGACTTCCGGCGGCGCGTATGGGACGCCCTGGACGACGTCCCCTACGGGGCGACCACCACGTACGGTGAGATCGCCGCCCGCATCGGCGCACCCAGGGCCGCCGTCCGTGCCGTCGGCGGCGCGATCGGCGCCAACCCGCTGCTGATCCTGCGCCCCTGCCACCGGGTGATCGGCGCGAACGGCACCCTCACCGGCTACGCGGGCGGCCTTGACCGCAAACAGTGGCTCCTCGCGCTGGAGGGTGTGCTCCCGGCCGTCGGGCACTGACCCCGCCGTCGGGCACCGGGCGGGCGGGCCGGTCACCGAGCCGGCTCGTCGTCCAGGCCCCAGGCGTGCACCCACCGCGGGTGGATGCGGATCAGCTCCTCGCTGAAGTGCGCGCCCAGATCGTGCGGGCCGACGAGCAGCTCGGCCTCGCCGCGGGTCTCGACCCCGCGCACCCGCCACGGCCGCACGCTCACCACGTCGTCGACGACCAGCGCGACCTTCGCGTTCCGCTGGAGGTTCCGCCACTTCTTCGTGGTGCCCAGCGCGTACCCGCCGATCAGGACCGTCCCGTCGTCATGGAGGTGGAAGTCGACCGGGTTGGCCTGCGGCTGCCCCTGCGGATCGACGGTGGCCATCCGCCCGAGCCGCTGCGACCGCAGATACGCCACCTCGGCCTCGCCGAGCAGCCTGGCCGCCGTACCGTCCGATTGCGTCGTCGTCATGGCCCGGAGCCGAGCACGGCCCGCCGCCCCTCCACATCGGTTCGACGGACGAACCGGACCGGGACCTGAGACCTACGGCCCCACCCCGGCGCCTCCGGCCCTCTCCGCCC
>NZ_JALLGL010000221.1 GCF_023072675.1 Streptomyces sp. XM83C | reverse complement strand
GCCGCCCCCGTCGCTGCCCCCGCCTCTCCCTCCGTCCCTGCCCCGGCCTCGCCCGTCGTCGACGCCTGCGGCGCCGGCGTTCCGGGCGGTGCCGGTCCTTCCGGCGGCTGGGCTCCGGCGTCCGCGGACGCGCCCGGCACCGCCCACGGCGCGTACGACTTCGACCGGCTCGACGCCGACGCCTTCGAACAGGCCGTCGCCGGACTGTGTGCACGGGACGGGTGCCTGGAGGTGGAGGTCGTCGGTGGCGCCGGGGATCTCGGAGCCGATGTGGTCGCCGTCGTGCCGGACGGGCGGCGGCTGGTGGTGCAGTGCAAGCGTTACGACACCGGCAATCGCGTCGGATCCCAGGATCTGCAGCGGTTCGGCGGCACCTGTTACACCGTGCACAAGGCCGATGTGGCCGTCGTCGTCACCACCGGTGACTTCACCGCCCCGGCCGCCGAGTACGCAGACCACTGCGGCATCGTGTGCGTCGACAGGGCGGCCCTCATGGCATGGCGGGACGGCACCGGGCCCGCCCCCTGGAACGCCGCCCCATGACGAGCGCGCCACCCCGGGGGAACCCCGGGCCCCGGGGAGTCGGCCCGCGCGTCGGCCGTTGCCGTCGCTTGCAGCGGCTTGCGTCCAGAGAGGCCCATGGAGGCGTCCCGGGACGTAACCCGCTTGCGCTTCTTGCGCTAGCCTTGCGGGCATGACGCGACGACTTGCCCAGGTTGCCAAGAAGGTGGGTGTCAGCGAGGCGACGGTCAGCCGGGTCCTCAACGGCAAGCCCGGTGTCTCCGAGGCGACCCGCCAGTCCGTGCTGACGGCCCTGGACGTGCTGGGATACGAGCGGCCCACCCAGCTGCGCGGTGAGCGGGCGCGTCTGGTCGGGCTCGTCCTGCCCGAGCTGCAGAACCCCATCTTCCCCGCGTTCGCGGAGGTCATCGGCGGTGCGCTGGCACAGCAGGGACTGACGCCCGTGCTGTGCACCCAGACGCAGGGCGGTGTCTCCGAGGCCGACTACGTGGAACTGCTCCTCCAACAGCAGGTGTCCGGCGTGGTGTTCGCGGGAGGGCTGTTCGCGCAGGCCGACGCACCGCACGAGCACTACCGTCAGCTCGCCGAGCGGAAGATCCCGGTGGTGCTGATCAACGCCTCCATCGAGGGCCTCGACTTCCCCTGCGTCTCCTGCGACGACGCCGTCGCCGTCGAGCAGGCCTGGCGGCATCTCGCCTCGCTGGGCCACGAACGGATCGGCCTCGTCCTCGGCCCCGGCGACCATGTGCCGTCCAACCGCAAACTGGCGGCGGCCCGAGGTGCGGCGGAGGCGACCGGTACCGCCCTGCGGGACGACTTCGTCGTACGGTCGATCTTCTCGCTGGAGGGCGGGCAGGCCGCCGCCTCGCGCCTGCTCGACCAGGGCGTCACCGGCATCGTGTGCGCCAGCGACCCGCTGGCCCTCGGCGCCATCAGGGCCGCCCGCCGACGCGGCCTGTCGGTGCCCCGGGACGTGTCCGTCGTCGGATACGACGACTCCGCGTTCATGAGCTGCACCGAGCCGCCCCTGTCCACGGTCCGTCAGCCCATCGAGGCGATGGGACGTGCCGCCGTCGAGCTGCTGTGCGCGCAGATCCAGGGCACCCAGGCCCACCCGGGTGAGCTGCTGTTCGAACCCGAGCTGGTCGTCAGGGCCTCCACGGCCCAGGCCCCCGCGGGCTGACCGCCCCGCCCTCGTCGCACCCTCCGCGCCGGCGCCCGGACCGTCCGGGCGCCGGCGCCGTCGTATGCCCGCGCCCGTCCCGGCCGTTGACAAAGTCGTCACATGAGAGAAACCTGTCACTCCGGTGACGCAAGAAGCAGACCAGTGCGCTCAATTCCCAGTCACTTCACGGCTTTTCGTCGCTGATCCACGGCTCTTCCGGTTCGCCCGCCCGGCGCGGCCCGCCCGGCCGCGCACCCCGCCCCCCACACCTCCGCGTCCGGTTCACGGAGACGCCCATGACGAGACCGAACCATCCGACCGGCGGCTCACCGCCGGCCTGCCGCTGCCCGCACCGCCCGCGGCCGGCCCGCCGCCCGCCACCGCCCGCACCGCGCCCGTCGTGACGGACACCGACGGCACCGACGGCGGCTGACGACAGCGCCGGAACGGCGGTCCGCCCAGGAGGCGGGCCGCCGCCTCGGCATGCCTGCGACCTGCGGAAACGCACCGGAACTGATGTCACGCAAGCGGTAGACGTCTCAATGAACCTCTGCAACTCTCTGAGCCGAACGCGCAAAAACACGACAGTGTGACCTTCGAGAGATCGAGGACCGATGAGAACCCGCAGAACCCGCAGCATCCGCGGAACCCGCAGATGGAGATCACGGAGCCTGAGCGCCTTGCTCGTGACCGCCCTGCTCGCGCTGGGCGGCCCGGCACTGACCGCAAGAGCCGCCGGCGGACCCGATCTCGCACTCGGCGAGACGGCCTCCGCGAGCAGCTCCCACAGCGGCTACGGCGCCCCCAACATCACCGACGGCGACCAGGGCACCTACTGGGAGAGCGCCGGCGGCGCCTTCCCGCAGTGGGTGCAGGCCGACCTGGGCAGCACCCGGCGCATCGACGAGGTCGTGCTGAAGCTCCCCGCCGCCTGGGAGAGCCGTACCCAGACACTGTCCGTGCAGGGCAGCGTCGACGGCACGAGTTTCGGCACGCTGAAGACCTCCGCCGCCTACACCTTCAGCCCGGCCTCCGGGAACACCGTCACCGTGTCCTTCCCGGCCACCCTCACCCGGTACGTGCGCATTTCCGTCACCGCCAACACCGGCTGGCAGGCCGCCCAGTTGTCGGAGCTGGAGGTGCACGCCGCCGGCGGCTCGTCACCCGACCTGGCCGCCGGCCGCCCCCTGACCGCCAGCAGCACCACCCAGGTGTACGTCGCCGGGAACGCGGGCGACGGCAACCGGGCCACGTACTGGGAGAGCGCCGCCGACGCCTTCCCGCAGTGGCTCCGCGCCGACCTCGGCTCCTCGCAGCGCGTCGACCGGGTCGTCCTGCGGCTGCCCGCCGGCTGGGAGACCCGCAGCCAGACCCTGAAGATCCAGGGCAGCACCGACGGCACCGCCTTCACCGATCTGACCGCCGCCCGCGCCCACACCTTCGACCCGGCGAGCGGCAACACGGCGGACATCGCCTTCGACGCCGCCATCACCCGCTATGTGCGGGTCCTGGTCACCGCCAACACCGTCCAGCACGCCGCGCAGATCGCCGAACTGGAGGTGTACGGGCCCGGCACCGGCGACACCAGCCCGCCCGCCGCGCCCACCGGGCTGACCCTCACCGAGCCCGCCACCGGGCAGATCCGGCTGACGTGGAACGCGGCCACCGACGACGTCGGCGTGACGGGCTACGACGTGTACGCCGACGGCACGCTGCTGGCGAGCGTCCCCGGCGACGTCACCACGTACACGGACACCCGTCCCGCCGACGAGACCGTCACCTACTTCGTGCGGGCCCGCGACGCGGCCGGCAACCAGTCCGCGAACAGCGACACCGTCACCCGTACCGGCGACCGGGGCGACACCCGGGCCCCGACAGCGCCGGCCGGACTGGCGTACACCGAGACCGGCGACGGGAAGATCAAGCTGACCTGGTCGGCCTCCTCGGACGACACCGGCGTGACCGCGTACGAGGTGTACGCGGACAACGTCCTGCGCGGCACCGTCGCCGGCGACGTCACGACGTACACCGACACCCAGCCCGCGACGAGCACGGTCACCTACTTCGTGCGGGCCCGGGACGCGGCCGGCAACCGGTCCGCGCCGAGCAACAGCGTGACCCGCAACGGCAACGGCGGCACCGGATCGAACCTGGCCGTCGGCAAGCCGATCAGCGCCTCCTCCGTGGTGCACACCTATGCCGCGGAGAACGCCGTCGACAACGACGTGACCACCTACTGGGAGGGCGCCGGCGGTTACCCTGACACGCTCACCGTGAAGCTCGGCGCCGACGCCGACATCGACCGGGTGGTGCTGCGGCTCAACCCCGACGCCGCCTGGACGAAGCGGACGCAGACCGTCGAGGTGCTGGGCCGCGGGCAGGACGGCGGCGGCTTCACCTCGCTCGTCGCGGCGAAGAGCTACACGTTCGACCCGGCGTCCGGCAACACCGTGACGGTGCCCGTCTCCGCCCGCGCCGCCGACGTGCAGCTGAGGTTCACCGCCAACTCCGGCGCCCCGGCGGGGCAGATCGCCGAGTTCCAGGTGATCGGCGTACCGGCACCCAACCCGGACCTGGAGGTGACCGGGCTGACCGTGTCGCCCGCCGCGCCCGAGGAGTCCGACGTCGTCGACGTGTCGGCGACCGTGCGCAACAGCGGGCCGATGGAGGCGGCGGCGAGCACCCTCGCCGTACGGCTGGGCGGCGCGAAAGCCGCCACCGCGCAGGTCGGCCGGCTCGCGCCCGGCGCGCAGACCACCGTCACCGCCTCTCTCGGGCAGCTCGACGCCGGCTCGTACGACCTCGGTGCCGTCGCCGACGAGGGCGACGCGGTGATCGAACAGAACGAGTCGAACAACACGTACACCAGCCCCACCCCGCTGGTCGTCAAACCCGTCGAGAGCGCCGACCTGGTCGCCTCCTCGGTCACCACCACCCCGTCCAGCCCGGCCGCCGGAGACGCCGTCATTTTCAGGGTCGTCCTGAAGAACCAGGGCAACAAGGCCACCACGAACGGCACCCACGGCGTCACCCTGACCCTCACCGACGACCGTGGCGACACCGTCAGGACGCTGACCGGCGCCCACACCGGCACCCTCGCCGCCGGTGCCGCGGCCACGCTCGATCTCGGACCGTGGACCGCCGCCGACGGGTCGTACACCGTGCGGACCGTCATCGCCGACGACGGCAACGAACTGCCCGTGAAGCGGGCCAACAACACCGCCACCCAGCCGCTGTTCGTCGGACGCGGCGCCCACATGCCGTACACCACCTACGAGGCGGAGGACGGCACCGTCGGCGGCGGCGCCACCGTCGTCGGACCCGACCGCACCATCGGCGACGTCGCCGGTGAGGCCTCCGGCCGACGCGCGGTCACCCTGGACGCGACGGGGGAGTACGTCGAGTTCACCACCCGCGCCCCGACCAACACGCTCGTCACCCGCTTCTCCATCCCGGACGCCGCGGGCGGCGGCGGCATCGACGCCACGATCGACGTCTACGTCGACGGCGTGCTCAAGAAGGCGCTGCCGCTGACGTCGAAGTACGCGTGGCTGTACGGCGCCGAGGCCTCGCCCGGCAACTCGCCGAGCGCGGGCGCCCCGCGGCACATCTACGACGAGGCGCATCTGCTCCTCGACGAGATCGTGCCCGCGGGCAGCAGGATCCGGTTGCAGAAGGACGCCGCGAACACCTCCACGTACGCGATCGACTTCGTCGACCTGGAGCTGGCCACTCCGGTCGCCAACCCCGACCCGGCCGCGTACGCCGTGCCCACCGGGTTCACGCACCAGGCCGTGCAGGACGCCCTCGACCGGGTCCGCATGGACACCACCGGCACGCTCGTCGGGGTGTATCTGCCGCCCGGCGACTACGAGACGGGAAGCAAGTTCCAGGTGTACGGCAAGGCCGTGAAGGTGGTCGGCGCCGGGCCCTGGTACACCCGGTTCCACGCGCCGGCGTCGCAGGAGAACACCGACATCGGGTTCCGCGCCGACGCCACGGCCAAGGGCTCGCTGTTCAAGGGGTTCGCCTACTTCGGCAACTACACCTCGCGCATCGACGGGCCGGGCAAGGTGTTCGACTTCGCCGATGTGTCGGACATCGTCATCGACGACATCTGGGTCGAGCACATGGTGTGCCTGTACTGGGGCGCCAACACCGACCGGATGACGATCAAGAACTCCCGTATCCGTGACCTGTTCGCCGACGGCGTCAACATGACGAACGGGTCGACGGACAACCTCGTCAGCAACAACGACGCACGCGCCACCGGCGACGACAGCTTCGCGCTGTTCTCGGCGATCGACGCGGGCGGCGCCGACGAGAAGAACAACGTCTACGAGAACCTGACGACCACACTGACCTGGCGTGCTGCGGGCATCGCCGTCTACGGCGGCTACGACAACACCTTCCGCAACATCCATGTCGCCGACACGCTCGTCTACTCCGGGATCACCATCTCGTCCCTGGACTTCGGTTACCCGATGAACGGCTTCGGGACCGGGCCGACCACCTTCGAGAACATCTCCGTCGTCCGGGCCGGCGGCCACTTCTGGGGAGGGCAGACCTTCCCCGGCATCTGGCTGTTCTCCGCGTCCAAGGTGTTCCAGGGGATCCGGGTGAACCATGTGGACATCGTCGACCCGACGTACAGCGGCATCATGTTCCAGACGCAGTACGTCAACGGGCAGCCGGTCAACCCCATCAAGGACACGGTGTTCACCGACATCTCGGTCACCGGAGCCCGCAAGAGCGGCGACGCCTTCGACGCGAAGTCCGGCTTCGGGCTGTGGGCCAACGAGCTGCCCGAGCCCGGCCAGGGGCCGGCCGTCGGGGAAGTGACGTTCAACGGGCTGCGGTTGAGCGGGAACGCCGTCGACGTCCGCAACACCACCTCCACCTTCAAGATCAACATCAATCCCTGACCCCCGTGTCCGACAGCAGCCCGGAAGCCCTCGCTTCCGGGCTGCTGTCAGAAATTTACGTAAGTCTGCACGAGATATTGCGTTCATCTGTCGGTGGTGGTTGAGTGTGCGACGCCCCGGACACCGCACCGCACGTGCACGGAACCGCACCTGCACCGCACCGCGACCGGCGACGGGGCGACACACCGTTCACCGCCCGAAGGGGACCACCCATGAGAACAGCCCGGCTCCGCCGTACCCGCCGCACCGGCGCGATCGCCGTCGTCTCCGCACTCGCCCTCACCGCCCTCGCCGCCTGCGGCACCAGCAGCAGCGACAACGGCGGCGACCACGGCAACGGCAGCGGGTCCTCCGACCCGGCCGCCCCGCTGGACCCGAAGACCAAGGTGACGATCACGATCGACTGCATGCCGCCGGCGGCGAAGGCGGCCGAGCTGAAGGAGTGGAAGGAGGACGTCGACGAGTTCCACAAGACGTACCCCAACATCACCATCGAAGGCCGCTCCACCCCCGGCCAGTGCCTGGAACCGCCCCGCTTCACCGCCATGCTCAAGGCCCACTCGCAGCCCGACGTCTTCTACACCTACTTCACCGACCTGCCGCAGGTCCTCGACAACGACGGCGCCGAGGACATCACCGCCTACGTCAACGACAGGACCGTCCCCCTGCTGAAGGACATCGACCCGAACGTCCTCGCCTCCCTCAAGCACGACGGCAAGCTCTACGGCCTGCCCACCAGCAACTACACGATGGGCCTGCTCATCAACCGCAAACTGTTCAAGCAGGCCGGACTCGACCCCGACAACCCGCCGCGCACCTGGGACGAGGTCCGCGCCGCCGCCAAGAAGATCGCCGCACTCGGCAACGGCATCGCCGGCTTCGGCGAATACAGCGCCGCCAACACCGGCGGCTGGCACTTCACCGCCCACATGTACAGCCGCGGCGGCGACATCGTGGACGCCGACGGCAAGAAGGCCGCGTTCGACAACGAGACCGGCCGCGAGGTCGCCCGCACCCTCCACGCCATGCGCTGGGAGGACGACAGCATGGGCAAGACCCAGCTGCTGAAGTGGGGCGACCTGCAGAAGCAGATCGCCACCGACAAGCTCGGCATGTTCCTCGCCGCACCCGACGACATCGCCTACATGGTCCAGCAACTCGGCGCGAAGTACGAGAACTTCGGCATGGGGCCCATCCCCGGCGGCAAAGCAACCCTCGCCGGCGGCAACAACTACATGATCAAGAAGGGCATCTCCCCGGACAAGATCAAGGCCGCCGTCGCCTGGCTGAACTTCAAGAACCTCACCGTCGGCAAGGGGCAGTTCGACTGGGCCCGCACCAAGGCCGACGACCTGCCCGTCGGCGTCCCACAGCCCAACTTCTGGCTCGGCGAGTCCAAGAAGAAGGACGACGCCACCCGCACCGCCAACGCCACCATGCCCGTCGCCAACTTCAAGACGTTCATGGACAACCCCGTCCCGGGCAAGGCCGAACCGCCCAAGGCCCAGGAGATCTACAAGGTCCTCGACAACGTCATGTCCGGCATCCTCACCAACAAGAACGCCGACATCGACAAGCTGCTCTCCACGGCCGCGGACCAGGTCGACCAGGTCCTCGCCAACCAGTGACCGGACCGCACCGAGGAGCGACGATGTCGGCCCCCAGCCTGACGAAGACCGCGGCGGACGCCCCCCGCCGCCCGGCCCCGCCCCACCCGGCCGGGCACGAGCACCGCGACCGCATCCTGCGCGGCCTGCGCCGCAACCTCACCGCGCACGCCTTCCTCATCGGCGCCGTACTGTGCTTCGCGGTCTTCTCCTGGTACCCGATGATCCGGGAGTTCTTCCTCGCCTTCCAGAAGACCGAGGCCGGCGGCACCCACTGGGTCGGCCTGGACAATCTGCGGACCGTCGCCAACGACCCCGCCTTCTGGCAGGCCTGGCGCAACACCCTCCTGTTCACCGTCCTCGCCCTGATCATCGGGTTCGCCGTCCCCTTCGCCGTGGCGATCGTCATCAACGAGTTCCGCCACGGCCAGGGCTACCTCCGGCTGCTCGTCTACCTGCCCGTGATGCTGCCGCCGGTCGCCTCGGTCCTGCTCTTCAAATACCTGTACGACCCCGGATACGGGCTGCTCAACGAGATCCTCCGCTTCCTGCACCTGCCCGAACAACAGTGGCTGCAGGACCCCGACCTCGCCATGCCGTCCGTCGTCATCGCCGCGACCTGGATGAACATGGGCGGCGCCACCCTCATCTACCTCGCCGCCCTCCAGGGCATCCCCGGCGAACTGTACGAGGCCGCCGAACTCGACGGCGCCGGCCTGTTCCGCAAGATCTGGCACGTCACCATCCCGCAGACCCGACTCGTCCTGTCACTGATGCTGCTCATGCAGATCATCGCCACCATGCAGGTCTTCATCGAGCCGTTCCTGCTCACCGGCGGCGCCGGACCGGAAGGCTCCACCACCACCGTCGTCTACCTCATCTACCAGTACGCCTTCAACTTCAACAACTACGGTGCCGCGGCCGCGCTCGGCCTGCTCCTGCTCGTCCTGCTCGCCGGGTTCTCGGCGGCGTACGCCAGGCTCAGCCGCACCCGCGACGAGTAGGACCGGGGGGAACAGCATGTCCACACGCACACTCATCTCGCCCGCCCAGCTCGCCCGGCCCCGCGCCCGAGCCGTCTACCGCATCGTCTTCGGGCTCGTCGTCACCGGGTTCACCCTGGTCTTCCTCGGACCGCTCTACTGGATGATCTCCAGCGGCTTCAAGGACAGCCAGGAAGTCGTCCGGACACCCCCGACCTGGCTGCCGAAGACCTTCGCCCCGGAGAACTACTCCCGCGCCTGGGAGATCATGGACCTCTCCACCCTGCTGTTCAACACCCTCTACTACGCGTTCGGCGCACTCGCCTTCCAGCTCGTCCTCGACGTCGCCGCCGCGTACGCCCTGTCCAAGCTCCGCCCCGTCCTCGGCAAGGCGATCCTCGGCATGATGCTCGCCACGCTGATGATCCCGGCGACCGTCCTCGTCGTACCGCAGTACCTCACCGTCCTCGACGTACCCGTCGTCGAACGCAACCTGCTCGACACACCCTGGGCGATCTGGCTGCCCTCCGTCACCAACGCCTTCACGATCTTCCTGCTCAAGCGGTTCTTCGACTCCATCCCTCAGGAGATCCTCGACGCCGCCGCCATGGACGGCGCCTCCCCGGTACGCATCCTCCGGTCGATCGTGCTGCCCATCTCCCGGCCCATCCTCGGCGTGGTCTCGATCTTCGCGGTCGTCGGCATCTGGAAGGACTTCCTGTGGCCGATGCTCACCCTGCCCGACCCCTCCAAACAGACCCTCAACGTCGGCATCTACTCCCTGTCCAGCGGCGTCCCCGTCAACGTCCTCATCGCCGCCCTCACCATCGCCTCCCTGCCCACGCTGGTGCTGTTCCTCGTCTTCCAGCGCAACATCATGAGCGGCCTGACCGCCGGCGGCCTCAAAGGCTGACCCGCCACGAGCCCCGCCGGTCCTCCGACCCCGCGCCACCGCACCACCGCGACACCGCCCCGCGCCTTCGCCGCCGGTCCGTCCGACGCCCCGCAGCATCCGGGCCGGCGGCGAAGCACCGACGGGGTGGGGGAGGAGCGGGCAGTCGGTGCCGCCGTCTGC
>NZ_JALLGL010000220.1 GCF_023072675.1 Streptomyces sp. XM83C | reverse complement strand
ATTTGTATAAGGAACAGGTCCTGATCCGCCCCGACGGCTACGTCGCCTGGACCTCCCCCGGCACCACCGACGACCTCACCCAGGCCCTGGAGCGCTGGTTCGGCACCGCCCGTCTGCCGCAGTCCGCCGGCCGGTGAACGCCGGCCCCTTCGCGAAGGAGTAACCACATGGCCAGGGACGTGATCGTCGTCGGGGCCGGCCCGGTCGGGCTGATGACGGCGGGCGAACTCAGGCTCCGCGGCGTGGACGTCGTCGTCCTCGAACGGCTGCCCGCCCCCACGCGCCAGTCACGCGGCGCGAGCTTCACCAAGCGCACCGCCGAATGCTTCGACCAGCGGGGCCTGCTCGGCCGGCTCGGCGCCACCGAGCGCGCCGACGCCCACTTCGGCGGGGTGCCGATCGACCTCGGCATGCTCGCGGAGGACCACTACGGGCACCGGGGCGTCTCCCAGTTCCGCACCGAGCGGATGCTGGAGGACTGGGCCGGCGAGCTCGGCGTGCCCGTCCTGCGCGGCCGGGAGGTGACCGGTCTGCGGCAGGACGACGACAACGTCGTGGTGAGCGTCGAGGGCCCCGACGGGACGACCGAGGAGAGCGCCGCCTACCTCGTCGGCTGCGACGGCGGGCGCAGCACCGTCCGCAAGCTGGCCGGGATCGGCTTTCCCGGCACCGACGGCCGACGCGGCTTCCTCACCGCCGACGTCACCGGCATCGAGACCCGCAAGCGGCGCATCGGCGAGAACCTGCCGGGCGGCAGCATGGTGATGGCGATGGACCTGGAGAACGGCGTCACCCGTGTCGTCGTCCACGAGGCGGGGACGAAGCCGCCGCGCGACCGCGACGCCATCGCCTACACCGATCTCGCCGACGCCTGGCAGCGGCTGACCGGCGAGTCCATCCACCACGGCGACTGCCGCTGGATCAGCTGCTTCACCGACGCCTCCCGGGCCGCCGCCGAGTACCGGCGCGGCCGGGTGTTCCTGGCCGGTGACGCCGCCCACGTGCAGCCCCCGGCGATGGCGCAGGGCCTGAGCGTGGGCGTGCAGGACGCGGTGAACCTCGGCTGGAAGCTGGCGGCGGCCGTCCAGGGCTGGGCCCCCGAGGACCTGCTCGACAGCTACCACGCCGAACGCCACCCGATCGGCGAGCAGCTGGCGCGCAACGCCCGCGCGGCGATCGAACTGCGCCTCACCGGGGAGGACATGGACCCGGTGCGGGAGATCGTGGGCGAGCTGCTGGCCCACAGGGACGCCGCCGAGTACGCGGCGGGCAGGGTCCAGGTGCCGGTGTGGGCGTCGACGCGGTCGGTGTGGCCGTGGGCGGCGGCGGTGGTGGCCTCGTCGGCGGCCAGCAGCAGGCCCCGTCCGGTGCGCAGGAGTTCGGCGACGCGGGGGCGGGTGCCGTCGGCGAGGGTGACGGCGGTGTCGGGGGGCATGCGCCGGCCGAGCAGGGGGTGGTCGCCCTTGGCCAGGTCGTAGCGGATGCCGAGACCACTGACCACGCCGGCGACCTGCTCGGCGGCGTCCTTGTGGGCCAGCAGCTCGCCCACCACCTCCCGCACCGGGTCCATGGCCTCGTCACCGAGGTAGAGCCTGGCCGCCGCGCGGGCGTTGCGGATCAACTGACGGCCGACGGGACGGCGTTCGGCGTCGTAGGTGTCGAGCAGGTCGCCGGGGGCCCGGCCCCGGACCACCGCCGCCAGCTTCCAGCCCAGGTTCGCCGCGTCCTGCAGTCCGGCACTCAGGCCCCACGCGGCCAGCGGCGGGATCTCGTGCGCGGCGTCGCCCGCCAGCAGCACCCGGCCGCGCCGGTACTGCTGCGCCAGCGTGGAGGAGTTGCCCGAGGCCCACAGCCACAGGCACCGGGCGTCGTCGATCGACTCGCCCGTCAGCCGCCGCCACGCGGCGGCGACCTCGGCGAAGGTCAGTGCGCCCGGCTCCGGGCGGGCGGGCAGCTCGGGATCGTGAACGACCACCCGGCAGCGGCCCTCGCCCAGCGGGGTGCACACCACCATCCGCCCGCCGGGCAGCCGTTCGCCGATCGGCCGGGGGCGCGGGGCGACGCCGGTGATCTCCGCGGTGTACATGCCGCGGGTGGACTCCCAGTGGGTGACGGGGATGCCGGCCAGCTCGCGGACCGTACTGCCGGCGCCGTCGCAGCCGACGACGTACCGGGCGCTCTCCTCGCCGGGGCCGTCGGGGCCCGTGAAGGCGACCACGACACCGTCGGCGGTCTCGCGCAGGCCGGTCACCTCGCGGCCACGGTGCACCGGCACGCCCAGCTCGGCCAGCCAGCCGCCGAGCGCCCCCTCGGTCCTGGTCTGGGACAGGCCCAGCACCCCGCTGTGGTCCTCGTCCAGCATGTCCAGGTCGAAGCGGACGCCGCCGAAGTGGCCCATCGGGCCCCACCGGAAGGCGCCCAGGCGGGGCAGCAGCCCGCGCTGGTCCAGCGACTCCGCGGCCCGCCGGTTGAAGCCGAGCGCCCGGGATTCCTCGGTGGGGGCGAGCAGCCGGTCGTAGACGGCCACCTCCGCCCCGCCCAGGCGCAGTTCTCCGGCCAGCATCAGGCCCACCGGCCCCGCACCGACCACTATGACGTCAGTTGTCTTCATTCTTTTGAGGCCCTCTGCGCTGCGGCAATAGTTGGCCATTGGGAAGCTACTCAGACAAATCCCGGGCCGCAACGATCGGTAATTCGGGTGGGTGCGGCGTTCGACCGCGGAGCAGTGCCATTGAACGCGGGAGATGAACGCTTGAGCGTGCGTCCGTGCCGCAGCAATATCGTCGGGTGCCTTCGGGTTTCTTCTTCACCTGGTGAATGTGCGCATTACCGGCCGCAGAAAGGAAGCTGACGTGACGGACGAGAAGATCGCACTCGTCACCGGTGCCAACAAGGGCATCGGATTCGCCGCGGCGCGGCAGCTCGGTGAGCGGGGGGCCGTCGTCATCGTCGGCGCGCGCGACGAGACGCTGGGCAAGCAGGCCGCCGACGCGCTGGCGGCCGACGGCATCGCCGCGACGGCGCTGCGGCTGGACGTGACGGACCCGGAGGGTGTGGCCGAGGCCGCCCGTGAGATCGAGCGGCGCCACGGCCGCCTGGACATCCTGGTGAACAACGCCGGCACCGCGGGCGCCTTCACCGGACGGCCCAGTGAGGCAACCGCGGCCGACCTGCGGGAGGTCTACGAGACCAACGTTTTCGGCGTGGTCACGGTGACCCATGCGATGCTGCCGCTGCTGCTGCGCTCCCCGGCCGGCCGGATCGTCAACCTCTCCAGCCACGTGGGGTCGCTGACCCTGCAGGCGGACCCGGACTCCCCGCTGGCGGGCGTGAACATGATCGCCTACCAGTCGTCGAAGACCGCGCTGAACGCGGTCACGGCCGCCTACGCGAAGGAGCTGCGGGGGACCCCGGTCAAGGTCAACGCGGCCCTGCCCGGCGTGGTGGCCACGGACATGAACCACCACCGCGGCCGGCGCACCCCCGCCGAGGGAGCCGCCGTCGTGGTCCGGCTCGCCCTGCTGGACGAGTCCGGCCCGTCGGGCGTGTGCCTGGCGGACGAGGGGCCCGTCCCCTGGTAGCGCGCGGGCCCCCCGACCCACGGCTGCCGCCGCGCGGCCGCCGCATCCGACCGCACCGCCCGGGCGGGTCCCGGCGGGCACGAGACATGGAGAGAAGACAGTGGCGCTTGACGGAACGATCCTGGTGCTGGGCGGGACCGGCCGGCAGGGCGGGGCGGTGGCCCGCGAACTGCTGCGGCGCGGCCGCACCGTGCACGCCCTGGTCCGGGACCCGGCCAAGGCCGAGGCGAAGGCGTTGCAGGAGGCGGGCGCGGTCCTGGTCCGCGGTGACATGGACGACGCGGCCTCGCTGACGGCGGCGATGCGCGACGTCCACGGGGTGTTCAGCGTCCAGACCTTCCGGGGGCCCGGCGGCGTCGAGGCCGAGGAGCGCCACGGCCGGGCGGTGGCGGACGCCGCGGTGCGGGCCGGGGTGCGGCACTTCGTGTACAGCTCGGTCGGCGGCGCGGACCGCGACACCCGGGTCCCGCACTTCGAGAGCAAGCACCGCGTGGAGCAGTATCTGCGGACCCTCGACCTGCCGGTCACGGTGCTGCGCCCGGTCATGTTCCACGACATCCTGCTCGACATCGCCCCGCGCCCGTCGGGCGACGGACTGGTGCTGGCCATGTGGCTGGACCCGCGGGTCCCGGTGCAGCTCATCGCGACCAGCGACATCGGCGTGTTCGCCGCGGACGCCTTCGAGAACCCCGGGGCATGGCTGGGCCGGACGGTGGAGATCGCCGGTGACAGTCTGACCGGGCCGCAGATGGCCGCGGCCTTCGAGGCGGTCTCCGGTGTCCCGACCCGCTACCAGCAGCTGCCGATCGAGCCGCTGCGCAACGCCCGCCCCGACCTCGCCAACATGTTCGACTGGTTCGAGCGGGAGGGCTACCGAGCCGACCTGGAGGAGCTGCGCCGTACCCGGCCCGGCCTGGTCACGCTGGAGAGGTGGCTGGCCGACAACTGGACGGCCCCCGTGGCCGCCGCGGCCCGCTGACACCGCTCAGGTGAGGATCGGCCGGCGGGTGCGGGTGCGCTTGAGCTCGAAGAACCCGTCGGTCGCTGCCACGGCGAGCACCCCGTCCCACAGCCGCGTCGCGGCCTCGCCGCGCGGGGCGGGGCTCACCACGGGGCCGAAGAACGCCACGTCGCCGACCGCGATGACGGGCGTGCCGACGTCTGAGCCGACCCGGCCGATGCCGTCGTGGTGCGAGGCACGCACCGCGTCGTCGTAGGCGTCCGTGCGGGCCGCGTCGGCGAGGGCGGGGTCGAGGCCGGCGGCGCCGAGGGCTGCCGCGTAGGTGGCGTGCTCCTTGGGCGCCTGCTCCAGGTGGAAGCGGGTGCCCAGCTCGGTGTACAGCCCGCCCAGGACCTGCGGACCGTAGGTCTGCTCGGCCGCCGCGCACACCCGCACCGGCTCCATGCGCACGGCGAGGTCCCGGTGCCAGCGCTCGGGCAGGTCGGTGCGGCCCTCGTTGAGGACGGTCAGGCTCATCAGGTGCCAGCGCACGTCGAGGGACCGCTGCCGGGCGACGTCGAGCAGCCACCGGGAGGCCATCCAGGCCCACGGGCAGCTCGGGTCGAACCAGAAATCCACCGGAGTGGGGGTGTCGTGCCGCAACGGGACCTCCTCGACATAGCCGGACCAGGTCAATTTGACGAGCTGCACCGGAATTCCGCTGGAGCGGGACTGGACAGGCCCTGTTCAACCGCTCAAATTCCGCGGTCGAACGCCCGGACGGCATTGCGGGAATGAATGAGTTGCGGCCTTGAGAATGGCCGTCCTATGGTCTGGAATCCGCGAGAAACCGCAAAAAGGCGCTCCGAGAGGAAAAGCATGTCCGTGCTGCCCGAGGTCCGTGACCAGTCAGACTCGTACGCACTGCTCCACCTCATCCAGGGAGCGGTGGTCACCCAGGCCCTCTCGGTCGCGGCCCGGCTCGGCGTCGCGGACGTGCTGGCCGGCGGCCCGCTGTCCGTCGAGGAGATCGCGGCGCGCGTCGGGTCCGACGCGAAGGCGACCCACCGCGTCCTGCGCGCCCTCGCCGGCCACGGGGTGTTCGCGGTCGGCCCGGACGGCCGCTACGCGAACACGCCGCTGTCCGACAAGCTCCGCGAGGACGCCCCCGACACCATGCGCGGCTTCGCCCTGCTGATGAACCACCCGACCCTGTGGGAGGAGTGGGGCCACCTGTACGACACCGTGGAGACCGGCGAGCCCAACCTGCCCAAGCTGCGCGGCATGGGCGCACTGGACTTCTTCCACGCCAACCCCGACTACGCCAGGGTGTTCTTCCAGGCGTTCGGCGAGCTGTCGGCCTCGGAGACCGACCCGATCCTGGCCGCCTACGACTTCTCCGGGTTCGGCACGGTCGTGGACGTCATCGCCGGCCGCGGCAACCTCCTCGCGGGCATCCTGCGGCAGGCGCCGGACACCAAGGGCATCCTGTACGACTCCAAGATCGCCACCGTCGACTCGCCCGCGCTTTTCGAGGCGGCCGGAGTCGCCGACCGGCTCACCATCGAGCACGGCGGCTACCTCGACAAGCTCCCCGCCGGCGGCGACGCCTACGTCTTCAAGCACATCATCCACGACTTCTCCGAGGCCGACGCCGTGACCGCGCTGCGCAACGCGCGCGAGGCGATCGCCCCCGGGGGCAAGCTGCTCGTCATCGAGTACGTGATCCCGGAGCACAACGAGAAGCACCTCGGCAACACCATCGACCTCTGGCTGATGCTGATGCTCGGCGCCCAGGAACGCACGCTCGCCGAGTACACCGAGCTGTTCGCGCGGGCGGGCTTCAAGCTCACCAGGGCCGTTCCCACCAGCGCGCCGATCTCGGTCATCGAGGGCATCCCGGTCTGAGGCCACCCGCACCCACCCGACTCGTTCCCGCATACCGCACAGGAGAAGACCCGATGACCCCACGGATGGACAATCCCTCCCTGGTCGTTCCCGGCGCCCTGCAGCCCCTGCTCGACCTGACCGAGGTCATCGGCAAGGTGGGCGTGCCGCAGACCACGCTGGACCTGATCCGGCTGCGCGTCAGCCAGATCAACGGCCGCGGCTACACCTTCCCCGACGACCCGGACCAGGCGGCGAAGACCGACCCGCGCCTGCGGCGGGTGGCCGACTGGCGGACCGAGTCCTGCTTCGACGAGGCCGAGCGCCACGCCCTGGAGATGGCGGAGGCCGTCACGCTGATGACCGACCCGCAGGACATGGCGTCGGACGAGGTCTGGGAGAAGTCCGCCCAGTACTACACCGACGAGCAGCTCGGGGCGCTGGTCATGCACATCGGACTGGTCAACCTCTGGAACCGGGTGAACGTCGCCACCCGCCAGGAAGACGCGGCCTGGCGCTGAGGAGGGGAAGGCACCGTGCTCAAGCTCATCAACGCCGGTCTGGGACGGACCGGCACGACCTCGCTGAAGGTGGCCCTGGACCGCCTCGGCCTCGGCCCCTCCTTCCACATGTTCGACATCGTCGGCGACGCGGAGCGGCTCCGGCAGTGGGAGAAGATCGTCTGTGACGGGGAGCGGCCCGACTGGGCGGCCGTGTTCGACGGCTACCGCTCCGCGGTGGACGGCCCGTGCGCCGTGTACTACCGGCAGATCAGCGAGGCGTTCCCCGACGCCAAGGTGATCCTGACGGTGCGTGACGCCGAGAGCTGGTACCGCAGCACCCACGACACCCTGTACCAGTTCGCCCTGCGCAGCGCGGCGAACCCGCCGGAGCCCGGCAGCCCCCAGGCCCGGCTGTTCCGCGTCACCAGCACCATGGTCTGGGACGGGCTGTTCGGCGGCCGGTTCTCCGACAAGGACCACGCCATCGAGGTCTACCACCGGCACAACGAGGACGTGGTGCGCGCCCTGGGCGCGGACCGGGTCCTCGTCTACGACGTGCAGCAGGGCTGGGAGCCGCTGTGCGCCCACCTCGGTGTCGAGGTCCCGCAGGAGGAGTTCCCGCGCACCAACGACACCGCGTCCATGCGGCAGCGGATCGCCCGGGCGGCCGGCGCCCCGGCCGCCGCGGGCTGAGCCGGTGAGGAGCCTTCGGTGCGGATAACGGAAATGACGGTGCCCGGCGCCTACCGCGTGGAGCCCGAGCCGCTGAGCGACCGCCGGGGCCACTTCTTCGAGTCGGTGCGGGCCGGCGCGCTGCTCGCGGCGAGCGGCTGGGAGTTCACGGTCCGCCAGGTCAACTACTCGGTGTCGCGGCGCAACACCCTGCGGGGCATCCACGGCACCAAGGTGCCGCCGGGCCAGGCCAAGTTCGTCACGTGCGTGCGGGGCAGCGCCCTGGACATCGCCGTCGACCTGCGGGTCGGCTCGCCGACGTTCGGCCACTACGACGTCACGCTGCAGAGCCCGGAGACGGGGACGGCCGTCTACCTGCCCGACGGGGTCGGGCACGCCTTCCTCGCCCTGACGGACGACACGTGCATGAGTTACCTGTGCTCGCAGGAGTACGTGCCGGGGACGATGATCGACATCGACGCTCTCGACCCCGAGCTGGCCCTGCCCTGGGACCTGAAGGAGCCGCCGATCCGCTCGGACAAGGACGCGGCGGCGCCCACCCTGGCCGAGGCGGCGGCGGCCGGCCTGCTGCCCACCTGGGAGCAGTGCCCGCCGCACCCGCCGGCCGCGGTGCCGGGCGGGCCGTAGAGCGCGGAAAGCGGAGAAGGGGCGGTCGGTGTCCGGTGGACGCCGACCGCCCTTCTCCGTGTTCCCGCACGCGCCGTGCGGGCCCCGCCGGCCGCCGCTCAGCGGGGTCCCTCGGCGAGGGCATGGGCGCGGATGCGGGCCATCAGGCCTGCCTGGCGGACCAGGTCGCCGTGGTGCTCCGCCCGCGCGGCCGGGTCGCGCACCGCGTCGTGGAACGTGGTGAACACGCCGAGGAACTGGTCCGAGGCCGGGGCGAGGATCTGCGTCTCGCGGTCCTTCTGGTGCAGCCGCAGCACCGGGCGGGCTCCGGCCGAGGGCGTGAACGCCCACTCCAGGACCAGCCGCCCCTCGCTGCCCCACAGCTCGTAAGCCGACCGGTAGCCGTGGGACAGGCCGAAGGAGCAGTGCGCCGTGACCCCGTCGTCGTCGCCGAGCAGGGCCGCCCCGGCCACGTCGACGCCGAGGGCGGGGTCGAACTTCAGGCCCGCGCCGAGGACCCGCGCCGACGCGCCGAGGTACTCCTGGGCGGCCCGCACCGGGTAGCAGCCGACCTCCCACAGGGCGCCGCCGCCCAGGTCCGCCTGATACTTGATCCCGCGCGGATCGGTCGGCGGAATGCCGAACGAGCCGGTGTAGGAGCGCAGTTGCCCGATCGCGCCGTCGGCCACCAGGGCCTGGGCCCGGGCGTGCTGGGGGTGCCGGAGGAACGCGAAGTTCTCCATGAGGGCCAGCTCGTTCTTCTCGGCGAGCGCGACGAGGTCGCGGGCCGTCTCCTCGGCGGGCACGGCGGGCTTCTCCAGCAGGACGTGCTTGCCCGCCTCCAGCGCCCGCCGGGCCCACACGGCGTGCTCGCTGTTGGGCAGCGGGATGTAGACGGCGTCGATGCCGGGCAGGTCCAGGAGCCGCTCGTAGCCCTCGACGGCAGCGCAGCCGGCGCCGGCCGCCACGCCCTCGGCCTTCTCCCGGGAACGGCTCGCGACCGCCATGAGGCGGAACGGCGACCGGTGGATCGCGGGGAGGGCCCGGCGCACGGCGATGTCGGCGCACCCGATGATGCCGATACCGGCCCTCTGCTCAGATTCGAGAACGGGCGTCAGATTGTCGATTTCCACAGGTCCACCTAAACGACGACAGTAAATGCGCTTGCCTGAACCGGTATGCCGTCAGCCTGAGTAAGCGGACCCGTGTCTGTCAACAAATCTGCCCTTCGGCGAGGGGAATCCGGTGAGCCTTTCGACCCCGTGCCCGACACCGATAAAGTGCGTGCACTGCCTAAGGGCACGACGTTACTGAGGAGGCGCCACGGTGAAGGGCATCATCCTGGCCGGCGGCAATGGCACGAGGCTCCATCCGATCACTCTCGGAGTCTCCAAGCAAATGCTTCCGGTCTACGACAAGCCGATGATTTACTACCCGCTTTCCGCTCTGATGCTGGCGGGTATCACCGAGATCGAGATCATCACCACGCCCGAGGACTCGGAGATGTTCCGGCGGCTGCTGGGTGACGGCTCGTGGCTGGGCATCACCCTGACCTACGCGGAGCAGGACAAGCCCCGCGGACTCGCGGACGCGTTCCTGGTCTCCGAGGACCACATCGGGGACGACTCCGTCGCCCTGGTGCTGGGCGACAACATCTTCCACGGCTACGAGTTCGGGCCCATGCTCCAGCGGGCCGCGCAGGACATCAAGGGATGCGTCCTGTTCGGCTACCCGGTGCGCGACCCCGAGCGCTACGGCGTCGGCACCCTCGACGAGCAGGGCCGGCTCATCGCCCTGGAGGAGAAGCCGGCCAATCCGAAGACCAACATGGCGATCACCGGGCTGTACCTCTACGACAACCAGGTGGTGGACATCGCCCGGCAGCTGCGGCCCTCCGAGCGCGGCGAGCTGGAGATCACCGACCTCAACCGGGTCTACCTGGAGCGCGGCGAGGCCACGCTGATCCCGCTCGGCCGCGGTTTCGTCTGGCTGGACACCGGCACCCACGACGCGCTCATGGAGGCCGGCGACTACGTGCAGGTCCTGGAGCACCGCCAGGGCGTGCGCATCGCCTGCCTGGAGGAGATCGCCTGGCGCATGGGCTACATCGACCGGGAGTCCTGCTACCGGCTCGGCAGCCGCCTCGCCCACTCCTCCTACGGCCAGTACGTCATGGAGATGGCCAAGGCCGGCTGACGCCCCGCACCGCCCCCCGCAGACCCCC